>CAMLRB010000017.1 GCA_946482295.1 uncultured Bacteriovorax sp.
ACTAATGATCCAAAAACGAACAGTAACTTTCGTTTCAGGCCAGCCAAGTTTTTCAAAGTGATGATGGATAGGTGCCATTTTGAAAACACGAACTCCGCGTGTTTTAAATGAAGCAACCTGGATAATAACTGAAAGAGCTTCGATAACAAAAATTCCGCCGATAACAACAAACAAGAATTCCGATTTCGAGAGAACAGCAATCGTACCCAGTGTTCCACCTAATGACAGTGAACCAACATCGCCCATGAATATTTGAGCCGGATACGAGTTATACCACAAAAAGCCAATTCCTGCACCAATAATAGCCGAACTTAGCACTAAGAGTTCTCCCATTCCTTCGAAGTATGGAATGAAAAGATATTGTGAAAGTTCTTTGTGACCCATGACGTATGTAATCAGGCCTAATGTACCTGCACTGATGATAATGGGACCGATGGCAAGACCATCAAGACCATCTGTTAGATTTACTGCGTTACTAAATCCAACAATAACAATAGAGCCAAAGACGATGTAACCAATCATTCCCAAGTCGAGAAGAGGTGTTTTCAGGAAGGGAATGTAGAGTTCTGTAGAGATAATGTTTTGACTGACCATGATATAAAGAGCAACCCCGGCCGTCACAAACTGCCAAAGTAATTTACCTTTGGCCGAAACGCCTTTCGTGTCTTTTTTCAAAACTTTTAAATAGTCGTCATAAAACCCCAAAAGGAAGTACGAAAACGTAACGCCTAGAGTAATTTGCAGCGGCAGAGAATGAAAGTTTCCACAAATAACTGAAGTGAGAAACAAGCTTCCCAACATGAAGACTCCACCCATTGTTGGAGTACCTTTCTTTTTAAAGTGAGACTCCGGTCCGTCATCACGAATGATTTGTCCGAATTGTTTGCGCTTCATGAAGTTTATGAAGTGCTTTCCCCAAATGATTGAAATGGCAGCTGCAATCAAGAACGCTAAAAAAGAGCGAAACGTGATGTATTTAAAAATGTTAATAGAAAGAAAATGATAAAGCATGAAGACCTGCCAAGTATTAAGTTTTTTAAATTATAAAAGATCGCGAACTTAAATCAATCTTAAAGTACGTTCATTAAAGTTTCTAACTGAAGTGAACGGCTCGCTTTGATGAAGATGTATTTGTACTTCTTGCGAATATTTGTCCATTCATCATGGAACTCTTCTTTCTTTAAGAAACTACTTTTTGGCGAAGGATAACCTTCCAGGTAAAAGTCTTTATAACGGCCAATGAAGCTGATGTTTTTAATTCCAAGATTGCTTACATGTTTAGCGATATCTTTATGCATTTCACGGGCAAAATCTCCAAGCTCGTTCATATCGCCTAATACAAAATAACAATCATCTAGTGAAACTTGCTTATTTTTTACAACAGTTACAAAAGAATCTAGGGATACTCTCATTGAGCTTGGGTTGGCATTATAGGCATCTAAGAAGATATTTCCAATCCATTGTGAGCGATTCATAGAAGGCTGCTGATACTGGCCTGCAAATTTCAAAATATCTGATTCTCTTTCCGGAAAAAGTTTCATCGCAAAGAGAGCTGTTCCCGCGAGGTTTTTCAGGTTATGAAACTCAGTTATATTTTCGTTGGTTATCAACAATTGTTTGCCGTCTTTGTTGAGAGTGATCTGCTGACCATTAATTAAAATGCGAATGTCGCCATTCTTTTCTCCATAAGTCGTTAACCCTTCACTTTTTTCAAGCTTCGCTAGATACTCATCATCTGCGTTGACGACAAAGACACCTTTGCCTTTGGAGTTTTTTAATACATTTTTATAAAGAGTCCCTTTTTCTTGAGCAATGCTCTCCATGCTCTTTAGGAACTCAATGTGAGCAGCTCCAATATTCGTGATCATTCCATGCTCAGGTTGAGCAATATCGCAGAGGACTTGAATCTCTCCAGCATGGTTCATACCCATTTCAATAATGGCAATATCATGTTCATCTGTAAGATCAAAAATAGTTTTGGGAACTCCAATGTGATTATTTAGATTTCCCTTGGTTGCTAGGACTTTTCCTGGATAAAGTGAATTTAAAAGGAATGAAACCATTTCTTTATGAGTAGTTTTTCCATTTGAGCCTGTAATGCCGATAATTTTTCGGCCTTCTTTTCTGCTTCGCCATTCACTAATATAAACTGTGGCCAGTTCTTGCAAAAATTCCAGTGTGTCTGTTACTTCTATGAACACAAGGTCTGGATACTTTTCCGTTAGTGCGAAGACAATTACTTCACGATCAGGCTTCGAATGGTAGACAATCGCCTTTGGTTTTTTTTCAACAATGGATGCTACATAATCAAAACCATCGAAGTTCTCTCCAACCAACCCGACAAAGGTTTCACCTTCTTTAAAAGTGCGCGAATCCGTATTAATTTTCAAATCAAAAACATGATCGTTCTTAATAGACTTAATCGACTTAAGCTGCTTGAAGAGTAATGAATTAAGCATTTATTTATCCGCGTTTAAAATTGGAGACGATATTAAAATCACTGAAAGGGTATTTCACACCTTTTATTTCTTGATATTCTTCATGGCCTTTACCTGCGATTAAAACAATTTCATTTTCTTCCATTGATTCAAGAGCATGAAGAATTGCTTTTTCACGATCGACCATCGCTTCATAACTTCCGTTAAGACCGTTGATAATATCCATGATGATATCTTCAGGAGCTTCATCGCGAGGGTTATCACTTGTCACGACAACTTTATCTGCAAAACTCATGACAGCTTTGCCCATGAGAGGACGTTTTGTTTTATCGCGATTTCCACCACAACCGAAAACAACTGTGAGTGAATGTTTCGGAAAAGCTTTTTTGATGGCAGCACCGATATTTAAAAGTGCGTCAGGTGTATGAGCATAATCCACAATCGCCATATTATTATCATCGAGCTCAATCAGTGAAAAACGACCAAGTGGTGTTGCGATATTTTTAAGATCGATCTTTTGAACCTTATCAGAACCAAAGAGATCTGCATTCAATTGAAGGGCCACTTCAACATTGCTCTGATTGTATGGTGAATGATAGAAAAGAGGTTTTTCTTTAACGCCCATTTCTTCCAGAGTTTTTGCTACTTTAACTTTCGCATTAGGATGAACTTTTAAAACTCTTTTATAAAGATCTTCTTCAAAGTGAGGAATAATCAGCTGATGACCTTCTTTCAAAAATCGTCTTTCAATAAGCAGTTTAGCTTCGAAATATTCTTCCATCGATTTATGGTAGTCCAGATGATCTTGAGAAAAACTAGTCCAGGCTGCGCCATCTAACATTAAGTCGAACAATCTGTTTTGGACAAGTGAATGAGAACTCACTTCCATAAAACAAACGTCGTACTTATCTTGAAACTTGTGAATAAGTTTTCTCAATTCAACATACGAAGGCGTGGTTGATTCCAGATCATCCGCAATCGGCCCCTTGCTGTCTTGGATTCCAATAGTACCGATAGAAAATGCAGGATGACCCAACATTGCACTTATTTGCATTGCCAGATTAACTGTAGTCGTTTTTCCATTCGTTCCAGTGACCCCGACGAGTTTCAATGTGTTTTTATTGGGAAACAACTGATCGAGCACAAGTTTTTGGATTTGAAGAAATTTTGTACCATCAACGAAAACAGTGTTTTCGCCTTTATAGTTTTCAGAACCGTGATTCAGAACAAGAAGACCTGGCTTTGCTCCTTCCATGCGTTTGTGAAAACTGGCCCACGATTTTTCATCGGCATTGATGTTGTAAAAGACGACATCGCTTGTTTTTGCATTCTGAAGATTAGTGGTGATATTCGTAATTTCTTCAGAACTCTCAGAAATGGAATTCTTTGAGACTATCGATGTATTAAGAATGTTAAGAATTTCTGTCTTATTCATAGCTAGGAGGTGAGTACTCTAATTTAATAACGATGTCACCGCTAAGAGCACTGCCAGCTGGAGGAAATTGTGACGTCACGACTCCCATTCCGCGATGAACAAGCGCAACGTTTAACTTATTGCCAATGGCCGAGGTTGAAATCTTATCAAGTCCAATGAAATTTGGCACAATGTTTGGATCAAGCGCTCTTGTCGACGCCTCTTTCAATTGCACAACGTCTGATTTTGTCTTAATTGTTTTTAAGTCATAATCTTCTTCGTGCGATGCAATTTTACTAATATCTTTGTTTTTATAAAGCATGTACTCTGCAATATTTCTGAAAACGGGCGCGGCAACTGCGTTTCCGTAATAGCCGTTTGTTTTTGGATTATCGATATAAACCACGATGACAAATCGTTTATCCACATTTACTGGAAAGCCAACAAACCCAGAAACATATCCTTTGTAGCCACCATTTTTATCAACTCTTTGAGCAGTTGCTGTCTTACCAGCAATCTTAAACTGAGGGATGATTGCATTGCCTCCAGTTCCTTTTTCAACAGCAAGAACAAGAGCATCTGTTAAATCTTTTGTTGTTTGAGGTGAAAATACGCGAGTGCGATTGTGAATCTGACTTTCGTTTTCAGGCTCAATTTCAGAAAGATTGTTCATTTCTTTTTTAATCAAAGTTGGACGAACATACTCACCACCATTCGCAATGGCCCCATAAGCAGCGAGCATTTGCATTCCTGTTACTGCGATACCTTGACCAAAACTAATATTACTTAAAGAGAGGGGAGTGACGTTATCAGCTTCCGTGAAAATTCCCCGTGACTCACCTGGAACTTCAACGCCTGTTTTGTTTCCAAAATTAAGAGCTTTTAAAGTTTGTTTAAATTTAGGGAACGTTAAATCAAAAGCAATCTTTGTCGTTCCAACGTTTGAAGAATATCGAATAATATCTGCAACCGAAATCCATTCAAATTTTTCGTGGCTTTCGGCCTCTTTAATCCAATGATTATCTACACGCAATCTTCCTTGTTCACCATAGTACTGTGCATCGATCTTCGTCACTTTGTTTTCAATCGCCGAACCGACTGTGAAAATTTTAAATGATGAGCCTGGTTCAAAAGGATCAATAGCGAAACTTAATTTTCTATGTTCAGGAGGAGTCCCTTTAACGTTGTTAGGATCAAACGTTGGGTAATTTGCAACGGCTAGAATTTCTCCAGTTGTTGCATCCATAACACCTACACCACCTTTGTCAGCTGAGTGTTTTAGGACCGCTTCTTTAAGATATTTTTCGGCCATTCCCTGAATGTCTTTATCAATTGTAAGGTAAATATCTTTTGCTTGAGCAGTCACACTATGATGACTTTCAAATTTTATCGGGCGACCTTTATTATCGATTGTATATTTAAGCGTGACTGGATTACCTTTGAGATCCTTGTCGTACATGTACTCAAGTCCTGAAAGGCCAGAGTTATCCAAACCGACGAAACCAACGACTTGGGCAAGTAACTCATGATTGGGATAGACCCGCTCGGGCACCCCCTCGATGAACACACCTTTTAATTCTTTGACTTTATCAACTTGATCTTTAGTCAGGCGAAGCTTTCTTCCAAGCCAAGTAAACTTCTTACGTTTTTTAACAAGTGAAGACATTTCATTATAAGAAAGTTCCGGAATGATCTTGGCCAATTTTTTATAGACGTTTTTATCGTTACCCGTTGCTTTGGGAATTGTGAAAATGCTGTATGTTTGAACATTTAGTGCAAGAGGGTGGCCCTCACGATCGTAAATGTTTCCACGTTTAGGATAAACGGTTACGGTGCGAAGATATTGAGAATTCGCTCGAACAATAAGTTCATCTGCATCGATCAGCTGAACTTTAAATGCTTTTCCTAGTACGAGAAGGAAAAACAAGCAAAAGCATGTGAAGACAAAGATAATTCTATTTTTTTCAACACGATTCATTCGTTAAATACCTACGGGATGACAATAACCTGCTCTTGCTTTGGCTGATCTAAATTATGAACAGCTGCAAGTTTGCGCAATTTTTCAGAAGAAAGCATTCTTGCCTTCTTCGCCTTTAATTCTTTGTTATCAAGAATTACTTTTTCAATGTCTTTGTTTGTTTTTGAAATTTTGTAATCCATCTCTACATTTTTCATGCGAAAAAGAACGAAAAGGATGGCAAGAGTTGTGAACGATAGGAAGAGTGGAAAACCTTGAGAACTAAAAATAATTTCTCTAATCTTTTTACCCAACTGAAATTTTTCAGCAGTTTTTCTTGTCGCCATAATCACTCCTTGATTGGCCTTAGCCTACAAGGGATCGATACTTGTTCTTTTCCCTTTTGGCCGAAATTCTTTCCAACACTCTCAGTTTAGCACTTCTTGATCGGGAATTGTGGGAAATTTCTTCTTCAGTTGGCAAAATTGGTTTTTTTGTGAGGACTTCAACTGGAAGCTCTTCATGAGCCGAAGCATCTCTAAAAATATTTTTTACAATTCTATCTTCCAGCGAGTGAAAACTAATGATCGCTAAACGACCACCCATTCTAAGCAGTGGAATAAGTTGATTAATAACGTCAGTTAAAACTTCAAGCTCTTGATTAACTTCAAGTCTCAAGGCCTGAAATACTCGAGTTGAGGGATTGGTTTTCCCGTAACGATGCTCCTTTGGATAACAGTGAAAGATAATGTTCTCTAAATCTTTCGTTGTTTTAATGGGTGTCGTTTTTCTTTGCTCACAAATTTTAGCCGCAATTTTTCTCGCATTTTTCTCTTCGCCATATTCTTCAAAAATTCGACGAAGATCTTCTTCGCGATAAGTGTTCACAATTTCTTCAGCAGTTTTAAAATCGTCTGAAACATTGTTCATCCGCATATCGAGAGGTCCATCAAAACGAAACGAGAAGCCTCTATCAGCTTCGTCGAAGTGGTGAGAAGAAACTCCAAGATCGAGCAATATTCCTTGAAAGCCACCGTGTTTTTCAAAAATTTCTGGAGAATGTTGTTTGATAATTTCTGGAAAATGAACGAAGTTCGTCGTGATTAATTGAATTCGATCTTCCATTTTTTCATTAGCTATTCGAGCATGTCCATTTCTCAAAGCATCTGGATCTTGATCTGTCGAACGAACATTAAAAAGGGGATTACGGTAGAGAAACTCAAACGAATGTCCTCCACCGCCAAAAGTTAGGTCAGCATAAAACGATTTTTCATCGTCTGGTGCTTTTTCTGTCAAAAGATCGATGCACTCTTTTTTGAGTACCGTATAGTGCTGAGTATACGTCATTATCGCATCAACACTTCTAACATTTCAGATTGCTCTGCTGTCATTTGAGCTGGCTTCGAAAGAACTGCATATGTATTTTCTTTCTGAAACTTCAAAGGATTTTGTGAAAGTTGTGGAATCAATCTCTTCAATACAGCATGCGCCTGTTGATTGTTAGTGGCCATGACTTTCATAATTTCTTCAAGTGTGCAGTGTTCTTCTTTCCAACAATCGTAATCTGTAACCATAGCTATAGTTGCGTAGGCCATTCCTGCTTCTTTTGCAAGATAGGCTTCTGGAACATTCGTCATCCCAATTACACTAGCTCCAAAACTTCTATAAATATTTGATTCGGCCTTTGATGAAAACTGAGGTCCCTCAATACAAATATATGAACCTCCTACACCGTGTTTGATTTTTTCATCACGACAGGCCTGAATGAGAATTTCTTGAAGACTTTTCTCTACAGGATTTGCAACAGATACATGTCCTACAAAACCATTATTGAAAAATGTTCTTTCTCTTTTGCCTTTAGTCCAATCAATAAATTGATCAACGATGACAAAACTCGTTGGTGGATATTCTTCTTTAAGAGAGCCTACTGCTGATACTGAAATGATTGTGTCTACGCCAAGCTTTTTTAAAGCAAATATGTTTGCACGATAGTTGACTTCACTTGGAGTGAAAGAGTGATTTTTTCCGTGTCTAGGTAGAAAATAAAATGAATGACCATTTAATTTTGCTTCAATGATTTCTGAAGTAGGATTTCCAAATGGTGTCGTAACCTTATGCTCTTTTACGACTTCAATTCCTTCAATTTTATATACGCCGCTTCCACCGATAATACCTAATTTAATTGGGTTCACAAACACCTCGATTTGACGATTAAAACTTCACTATGCAACAATCATACTCTTTAGTGGTCTCTGTGGGAATTTAAAAATATATTGGATGAATGCTTTGAATAATCTTTCTAAATCTTTCTCACATTATGTTTCTCGGATTCAGAAAAACACTGCGACGTTAAACTACGCCAAAGAAACGACAATGGCGGAATTCATTTTCAATATCCAACAAATTAAATCACTGAGAGCAAAACGAGAAATTCTTAAAACTTTCATTTCAATTACAAATTCAGGCATCTGGCTTTCTCGTTCCGCCTTTTCTGTTTTAAAATCCTTTTTTGATATTAGTACACTTGAGAATATCAATCTAAAGAGCGAGAGTGCTCAGGAAATCATCGCCAGTGTTGTGAACAAAAGATCGATTGAAGCTTCTGATCATGAGGTTTTTAAAACGATCTATCACGAGTTGGCCCATGATCACCTGGCCAATGATTACTCAACCCCATTAAGAATTCCAAAAATTAATGTCACAATTGTTTTAGTTTCTGGAGTCTTGAACGAGATCTTTTCAACTCCTGCTTTCCAAAGAGGAGCCGAAGCTTTGTTAGATGAATGTGGTGTAAAACATATTGCCCCAGTTGTTGATGGGAAAAAAGGTTCTCGGGAAAACTCCCTTCTGCTTAAAAAACAAATCGAAGACTATTTAGAAAAAAACCCCGATGAACGTTTATGGTTCTTCTGTTTTTCTAAAGGGGGAATTGATACTCTTCACTACTTGAGATCTAAGGGTGACAAATTATCAAAAAATATTGTGGGAGTATCCTTCATCGCAACGCCTATTATGGGAAGTGATCATATCAATAATCGTCTGTTACAGATGGCGAATTCTCTTGGCCGTATTCCAGAGAATGTTACTAAGAAACTCCTTGGAAGAGACGTTGATCTCATCGCTAAAGAACTTCAAAAATCACTTTCAAAAAATTACCGTGAGAGCTGGTTCAAAAAAAATCATTCTCTCTTACCAAAAGCACCTTTTTACACCGCCATTGCTTTTGAATCAAAATGGCATAATTCACATGTCTGGATGATGATTACTAAGGCCATTTTTAGAAGTCAGAAATCTAATGATGGTGTCGTAGATGTTGAGAATGCTCAATTTCCGTATTACTTCAAAGGAATCAATCTCGGCGTTTTAGAAGGACATCACTTGGTTGGTAGTCGTTCAAGTTTCTATGATCAAGAAGCTCTAATGAAAGCGCATCTTATTTTCCTTGAGTATAAAAAGTTACTCTAAAAGCTATTCTAATCCACCTTTTAGATTCATCAGCACCAACTTGGAAATCATTTTAAGAGTATCAAAAACTCCTGTTCCTTTCATGGCCACTGCTTCAAACTCCGGCACCTTCCATTTATTTAAAGCATTGTGAAGATCATTTACCGAAGTAGTATTTGGAAGATCGCGTTTATTCCATTGCATGACTAGTGGAATCTTGCTGATATCATAACCTTGATCAGTTAGATTCTTTTCAAGTGACTTCAGTGATTCTAGGTTGGCTTCCATTCTCTCAACTTGAGAATCAGCTACAAAAACAACTCCATCCACACCTCTTAAAATGAGCTTTCTAGAGGCTTCATAAAATACTTGACCTGGAACAGTGTACAAGTGGAAACGAGTCTTGAATCCTCTGATTTCTCCCAAATCAAGCGGAAGAAAATCAAAGAAGAGAGTGCGTTCGTTTTCGGTGTTAAGTGAAATGATGTTTCCTTTGGAATCACCACTGGTTTTTTGATAAACGTATTGAATGTTTGTCGTCTTACCGCCAAGACCTGGTCCATAGTAGACAATCTTGCAATTCACTTCTTTAGTAACGTAGTTTACAAATGACATCTATCAACCCTTCTTAGTTCGATACGAATGAAAATAATCGGTCCATTTCTGCATCGGAAATATCACCGAATAAAAATTCACCAGAAGCTTTTGAACTCTGGTCTTTCCCTTGCTTTTTCGCATGCATTGTTAATTCATGCTCTAAAAACTCACTAAAACTTCCGGCCATCTCTCTCATTTTACTTTTGATAAAACCTGGATTGACTTCATCGTGGTAAATAAGTCCGAGGTAAAGTTCTTCATAATTATTAGTGATTGGAACAATATATATTCCTTGATCTGAAGTATCGAAACTTAATCGATAACCTTCTCCGCGTTTTTCTTCTGGGATAAAATCAGCAAGGGCCTTTGCAGCTTGCCAGACTCCTCCAAGAAGAGCGCCAATCGATGATTTCGTCATCGAATTGCCAAGATTGTTATTGTGATAAAGAACGACACCATCATAACGAATCATGAAAAATGAAAAGCGATTGATCTTTTCGTCAATCTCGCAGGATTTAAAAAAGGCTTCAACATATTTAGGTATGCGAGAAGAATTATTCATTAGTCCTCAATTATAAATGCCTGCGGTTTTCTAGTGCTTTGGTTATAGTTAATGAATCAACGAATTCTAAACTTCCACCCATTGGGATACCAAATCCGATGCGATCAACGCGAACTTCATTTGGCAACGACTGCTTTATATATGCGCAGGTTGCATCACCTTCGACCGAAGGATTAACCGCTAAGATAACTTCATCAACGCTTTCGTTTTTGATTCGCTCGACAAGATAATCGAGTTTGAGTTCATCGGGACCTATTCCCAACAATGGGTTTAGAACACCAAAGAGAATGTGAAATTTTCCTTTAAAATGTCCACTTCTTTCAATGGCCAGGCAGTCTGTAACGGATTCAACCACACACAAAGTTTTGGAGTGACTGCGTACAGAATCCATACAAATTTTACAAAGTCTTTCGTCACAGAACATTCCACATTTTTCACAGTGATTAAGTTCTGCGAGACCTTTTAAAGCATTCGCAAACTCCACCAAGTCGGCCTTATTCCATTTTGTCATGATCAAGGATTGGCGAAGCGCTGTCTTTTCACCAACACCAGGTAGGCGTGAAAACTGCTTTACGACTTTGAGCAATTTTTCTGGAAGTTCCATTCTTAGAACATTCCAGGAATGTTAAGTCCGCCAGTAATTTTCGACATTGCTCCAGAAACCATATCTTGAGACTCTTTGATTGCTTGGTTAACAGCAGTCTTTACAAGATCTTCAAGGCCAGCAACATCATTAGGATCAACACATTCTTTATTGATTGCGATAGAAACAATTTGTTGTTTCCCTGTGATTTTGATTTTAATCATTCCACCACCAGATGAAGTTTCAATTTCACGGCTCTCTAATTCTTTTTGAAGAGTTGCCATTTTTTGTTGCATCTGTTGCGCTTGTTTCATGAGGTTTTGCATACCTTTCATCACTAACTCCTATTTTTTATTTTCAATTATAACTTTATCAACTTTTGCATTGAACATTTTCTCAGCCTCCTTCAGGAGTGGATTACTTTTGAACTGTTCAATTTTGTCTTGCAAAGAAATTTGTTCTTGCTGCTCTCTCAAATCAGCAGTTGAAACAAAATTTTCCGACGAAGACACTTCTTTAAGTTCTAGCTGGATATTTTTTTTATCCACACTAAAGTAATCGCTTAAATTTTTGAGCAGTTTTTCGAAAACAGATTCTTCGCGTAGGTATTCTAAAAAAACCAAACCTGAATAACTGAAACCAAGCTCAATATGTAATCTTCCATTTTCCAATGACAGCGGCGAAAGAGTATTTCCCTGTTCTAGGTTTGAAGCTGACGCTGGGGATTTTGTAGAGAGAAATGAAAGAAATCCTTCCCACGTTAGATCTCTCGCTTCCGTTTGTACTGTCGTAATGATTTCTTGTTCTTTCGTTGGGGTAACTATCTTCGTTTCTTGTTTCAATTCACTTGCTGCTTCTTGCATGAGTGATTGTAATTTCTCACTTACACTTGTTTCTTTCTTATCTTCAACTACGGGACTTACTGAAACAGGAGCATTTTGTGAAGAATTGTGTTTTGTTGCTCCCACGCTTCCAACAATCGACTGATTGAAGAAACTTCTTCTCATGGCTACTTTATAAAAAAGAACTTCCAGTGTTTTTTCCGGGGTTATTGATTCAAAAATCCATGGGGTTTCTTTGGCAATTGTTTCGTAAACCCAAATGAGCTCTGCTCGAGAAAGATCTTGTGGCAATTGAGCTTGCTTTAAATCATTATACATTTCATCAAGTAAAGATGAAGCAATGTTCTTAGCAGGAACATTCTCTTCGAGTAATTTATTGTAGAGTCTGCTCAGTGGCTCAGTATCACCCTGGTACAACATTGTAATTAATTTTCGAATTGATTTCGGACCTGCAACTCCAAGTGAAGTCGTGAAGGATTCCTCTTTAATGAAATTATTTTCAGAAAACGTTAAGACTTGATCCAGCAAAGAAAGAGTGTCTCTTACAGACCCACGCCCCAACATGGCTAATTGCTGAGCAAGTTCGTCGTTTTCAAATTGAATGCCTTCAGCATTTGAAATTTCTTTTACATGTTCAGCAAGTCTCGCCACTGAAACATTTCTAAAATCAAAACGCTGACAACGAGAGAGAACAGTACCTAATAGTTTCTGAGCTTCAGTTGTCGCAAAAACAAAAACAACGTGAGCTGGTGGCTCTTCAAGGGTTTTTAAGAGAGCGTTGAAGGCATTGGTTGAAAGCATGTGAACTTCATCAATGATGTAAACTTTAAATCGTCCAGAGGTTGGAAGATAGTGAACATTACTGATGAGTTCGCGGATGTTATCAACGCTATTGTTTGAAGCACCGTCAATCTCGATGACGTTCATTGAAGTTTCTGTATCGAAGTCTAAGCAGGCCTTGCACGTTCCACAGGCATTAACATCGTTCGTGAGATTTTCACAACGAATGGCCTTTGCAAAAATTCTTGCTACAGATGTTTTTCCAACACCACGAGTTCCGACCATCATATAGGCGTGCCCAATCTTGTCTTTAGCAATAGCGTTTTGAAGTGACTTCGTCACATGCTCTTGTCCGATGACATCTTGAAATTTTTTGGGGCGCCATTTCCTGGCGAGAACTTGATAGGCCATTTAATCCCTTGAAAATCTTGCAGCTTTAAACTTTTTTCAGCTTAAAAGGTAATGAATTTTGGAGGATTAGTAAATTGATTTGAGAGTGAGAGAACAAAGAAGTAGCTAGGAAAACAGCACAAGGCAGTAACAGACACCGTTGCTTCCTTCCGGACCTGGCGGGGTTCACTGAACATACCCTTGCCGCTCCCTAACTACCGTTCGCCATACTATTCAATGGGATGTTTTTGGTCAAGGCAAAACGCTGAGATTAACTGATGCGGCCTCTCCGATTTGCCCTTCTCCGATCTGAGAGATTGAATCTCCACCAACACTCAAAATAGGGGATAAGAGTCTTAAATTTTGTTTGGCAAGTTCTATATGTTTCGGTGAGAAAGATGCGATTTTCAGGCGGAAATAGGAGTTTTGCTCACGATCATAGGTCACCATTAACTCATCTTCAAAATTATTAGTTTGCAAATAAGCGACTTTCCCATTTCCTACATAAACACAGAGAGTTGATTCTGATCTTGTAAGAATTTTAAAAGTTTCCGTGTATCTATCATTTGGGATCATTTTCTCCCAAAAATGTTGGAGAAAAAAATTACTTTGGATCTCCTCCGTCATTTCGCTTTTTTTAATGTTCATAAAATCAACGTGGATTTCACTCGGACAATTAACCGATGAAACCATTGAGAAAGCAGGTGAGGCAAAGAGCGAGATTAAAAAAATGACTATTAACTTCATATGATTCTCCATTAGAATGTTTACATACCCAGTATTCACTAATTTGTCTCTCAAAAAAGCGAGTGAAATGTATGTCAGTTAAAGATCTTATCTACATTGATTCAGATGGACGTTCGGCAAAAACGAACCATTTTGAAGTCGTCGCAAGAGGTGAAAACAAGTGGATGGGTTGGCTTTGTTCAATTGGAACAAACACTTTACATATCAACTTTGAAGGCGATGTTTATAAAGGAGTTTGTCAAATTGGAGAAAAAATCGGCAACGTTTATGAAAGTTTAGATTTCGAATTACCTAAGGCTCGCGACTGGGTCAAATGCGATCGCATTTGTCATTGTGCTGCAGATTTTTACACACCTAAAATTAAAGAAGGCCGCTATGCTCTTCTTCTTGGTGCTTCAACAGATGAAGACGAAGTTCAAAATGTAAATGAACTCAACGATGTGATTGTTGTCAAATCAACACACCCAACTGATGTTTACACGATCACTTGGGATATTACAAAAAACTGTAACTTCACTTGTTCGTATTGTGTAACAAGATCAAAAGGTGAAACGGATCTTACTCTTGAACAACTTAAAAAATTCGTCGACAAAATAAACAAGCATATATATGGAAGATTTCATCAAGCCAAGTTCATTCTTGCTGGTGGTGAACCTACTATGCACCCACAATTGCTAGAATTTCTCACGTATGCAAAAAGTTTTGGACACCGCCTAATTGTAAATACGAATGCGAGCAAATCTGCTGATTATCTGATTCGACTTTTCGAAATAACAGACTGTCTGCATATTTCCGTTCACACCGATTTCACAAAAGGCACCGTCTTCGTAAAAAAAATGACGACAATTTTAAATTGGATTTCTTTTAAAAATCCTCATTTCGGGAAATGTGTTGTTTTAAAATTTATGATCCAACCAAAACAGCTGCAAATCACACTTGATATGCTTGAAGAAATAAAAAAAATAGAAAATTTCGAAAAATATGTCATTCTCGAATTCGCACCACTGCAAACGCGTGACGAGCATTTCAATCTTTTGCCTTACTCTGAAGAGGAACTCAAATTTCTTTCCGGTAATTAAAGTTCATGATAAAAAGAGTGTACGGAGAATTGGCCGAGTGGTCGAAGGCGCTCCCTTGGAAAGGGAGTATACCTCAAAAGGGTATCGTGGGTTCGAATCCCATGTTCTCCGCCATTTTAGAATTTATTGTAATTCGTTCTTTTCTCTTTAAAGAATGTTGAAAGAAGACGTGAACATTCAAAATGTCTAAGTCCTCCTAGAACCGGGAACGAATGATTTAGTTTTTGATCTTTATAAAAATTATAATTCAAACTGAGTGCTCCACCTTTTGGGTCATAAGCCCCAAAGAATAGTTTACCTATTCTTGCTTGAATCATAGCACTCAGACACATCGGACATGGCTCCAGTGTCACATAGACAGCACAATTGCTTAAACGCCAATTTCCGATTTTTTTACATGCTTCTGTGATAGCGATAATTTCAGCGTGGCCGCATGGGTTGAAAACTTTTTCCTTTTCATTATGCGCACGAGCGAGAATGTTTCCTTTATCATCAACGACTACTGCCCCTATAGGAACTTCATCTTCACGATAAGCTTTTTCTGCTTCCTTAAGGGCTTCATCCATGAGCCACAATTGATCTGTTACATTTTCATGCATTGGCAAACTTCATCTTCTTTTTTGAAAGTTTTTGTTTCTTCCACAATCTTTCTAAATGACTGTAGCGTTTTTTATTACTACGGCTGTCGAATTTAAACTGCACACCATAAATGAGTGGTCTACCTATAAGGTCTCGTCGTTTACTCATGACTTGTCCTTTTAGAAGTACACTGTCATTGTCCATGTTTGCTGAAAGAGTAATTTCTTGACCGAGTTTTAATTCTCTAAAAAGGGCCACACATCCGGCCTGTCTACGAAGATCCGTTAGGCGCGCAGGTAATTCACCATCGTCTGCTTTAACTGTGATTTTGAGATCATCTCGGTAGCGAAAGTCATATTCCCACCAACTCACTTGTGGATAATAAATAGGTGAGGAGAGAATATACATTTTCAAAATGAGAATGAGGACTGCTGTTAGGTAGAGGAAACCAATATGAGGGTGTGGATGAATGAAATACTGCTCGTAGGCCTTATATGAAAGATGGAATACTAATAATATAGAAAACGTCCAAAATGTATAATAACGATTCATTATTGTTTTGAAATAGGGCTTAGCAAACCATAAGAAAAAAACAAGACGTAGGCCAAATCGAAACTTGGGATTATCCACGATTTCTGTCATTATCGCCAAGTGAACTATAAAAAAGAATGCACGATACAAAAACTTGATCGTTTTAGTCTCTGATTTGAAATTTTGCTCCAACGTTTCCATGACTCTATTCTAAGTGAGAATTCTTTAATTAATTAAAAAATCTTAATAAAAAATTCATTTCCTCAAATTCTTTTTCTCTGTTCTAATCTTATCTATACATTTTGTATAAATTACTAACGTGTTCTATTTTCAAGGAAGGAAAATGAAAAAGGTACTTGCGATTTCATCGCTCGCGATTCTCTCAACGTCTGCATCTGCATTTGATTACAAATTCAATCTTGAAGGTCGTACAGACTTCGTTAACGGTAACGTTAAAACGACAACAGGTGCGACACCAACAACAACCACTGAAAAATTTAACAACTTTTCAAACGGTATTATTCGTTTAAACATGATGGGGAATGTTAATGAAAACCTTTCATACAGACTTCGTTACCGTTTTGTTTCTGGTGGAGCAAACCCAACTGGTGCTACAACATCTCGTGAAACAACGACTACAGGCCTAGATTATCTTTATATTGATCACAAGAATCAATATTTCACTACTCGCTTCGGTAGACAAAACTGGGTAGATGCAATCGGACGCGAAGGATACCTTTCAGGAACTGACTCATTTATTGGTACAGGTGCTGCTGCAAATTACAGAACTGCTTTTGGTTCAGAATATCGCTATGGTGTTTCAGCAATCATGAAACTTGCCGACACGAATGTCATTACTCTAGCTGTTTCAAATCCTAACGCTACAATGACTGACACAACTGGTGTTGAAGAAAAAAACACTGGTCTAGCAATGGGTGCATACTATACAGGAAGCTTTGCTGAAAAAGCATTCCAACCGACAGTTGGTTATACAACAGGAAAGCAAAACGGTGATAAAGATGCTGTCGTAACTGCTCAGACGAAAGACTCAGACAACTCAATGTGGAACGTCGGTTTCCGTTCAGAAGTTGCTGGCTTCACTGTTGATGCTGATTACAAAACAAATGAAGTTGAAAACAGAAATGCTGGAACAAATACTGCCAATGTAAAAACTGAGACAAAATCAATTTATACAATGGTTTCATACAACGCTGGTGAGTTCACTCCGATTGCATTTTATGTTAATGATAAATTTGATTCAGAAACAAATACTGCAGATTACAAACGTAATGCATTTGCTGTTGGTACTTTCTGGAAGCCAATGGCAGACGTCAACTTCCGTTACCATGCAATGTTCTCAAACGATGTAAAGAAATTCGATACAGCTGCTTCTGGTAAAGTTACTGACAAGAGATTTTGGCTAGGTTTCAAAGCAGACATTTAATCAACACGTCTTTTCCTGCTTGAAGTTAGGGAGCTTTCGGGCTCCCTTTTTTATTCTTAACTCAATCCTAACATTACAATTTCCATCGCCTTCAATTATGATGAGGACACAAATCGTTCTTTTTTAATGCGAGGTTAAAAGTGCTTAAAAACTTATTGATGTTTCTTTTATTGTCTATGTCTCTTAATGTTTCTGCTGCTCAAAAAGTTAACGGTGCAGGTGCTACATTTCCTTATCCTATTTACTCAAAATGGTTTGCTGAATATAAAAAAGTTAAGGCCGACGTTGAATTTAATTACCAATCCATTGGAAGTGGAGGAGGAGTTAAACAAGTTCTTGCCCAAACAGTAGATTTTGGTGCAACAGATGCTGTGATGACTGATGCTGAATTAAAACAAGCTAAACTTCCAATCAAACACATTCCTACAGTTATGGGTGCTGTTGCTATTGCTTATAATGTTACAGGCATCCCTGCTGATTTAATGTTAGATGGACCCACTCTGGCTCAGATTTTCCAAGGAAAAATAAATAAATGGAATGATCCTGCAATTGCTAAATTAAACCCAAAATCAAAACTTCCAGCAACAGACATTCTGGTTGTAAGAAGAGCTGATGGTTCAGGCACAACTGCTGTTTTCACAGAATATTTAGGCTCAGTGTCTCCGGAATGGAAAACACAAGTTGGCGTTGGTAAAAACGTCAATTGGCCTGCAGGAATCGGGGCTAAAGGTAACGAAGGTGTTACGGCCATGGTTTCTCAGACAGACGGATCGATTGGGTATATGGAATTAGCTTATGCTTTAAACAACAAACTAAGTATGGCAAAAGTTAAAAATGCAAAGGGAGAATTCATTTCTCCAAACGTTAAATCTATTACGAGTGCTGGAAATAGTATTAAAGATTTAAAAGGAGACATGAGAATGTCGATTATCAATGCTAATGAAAAAGGTGCTTACCCTATTTCAGCTTTTACTTATATTCTTCTACCTGAAGATACTAAATCACCTGCGATTGCAGAAACGAGAGCTTTCTTAAAGTGGGCCCTAACAAAAGGCCAAACATTTGCTGAAGCACTTCATTATGCACCTCTCCCAAAAAAAATGAGTGAAAAATTAACATCATCTCTAAAATAAAAATGAAAGGCCGGATAACCGGCCTTTTAATTTTCAAACCACAATAGTTTCACCATCAAAAGTAAGACAATGAACATGAGCATTGGGCGAACTATTTTTTCAGCAGCCTTACTCGCATAACTTGCACCAATATATGAGCCCATTGACATTCCAATGGCCATCACTGCGCCTTCTATCCAGTGAACATATCCATTCATTGAATAAGTGATTAAAGCTGTCCCTGCTGAAAAGGTATTGGCCAATTTTGAAATTGCTATCGATGGAAGTAATGGCAATCCTGTTCCCATAAAAAGACTTAGAAACATGAAAGTTCCCCCCCCTGGTCCGAAAAATCCATCATAAAATCCACTCAGAAGTCCCCAGACAAAAAACAGTGAGTAATGCGGGCGTTTAAAATCCGGTCGCTGTCTGAAAAACTTTTCCTTGTTCCAGACAATCGACAAAATAAGAGGACACATAACTATCATGAGGTAACGAAAAAATTCTTTGGCCACAAAGGGTGCGAGTGAACTTCCTAGAAATGAACCAATAGCACAGTAGACACAAAAAAGAAGGCCTTCTTTGACTTGTAAATGACCTTTGCGCGCATACACGATCAAAGCAATAAGTGCACCAGTCACACCTACAATCTTATTAGTCCCAATGGCCGGCGCACCAGGAGCGATGACGATTGAAAGAGTAGGCAATGAAATCAGTCCACCTCCTCCCACGACCGAGTAGATCAATCCAGTTAAAAATCCCATCATTGTTAATATTAATTTTTCAATCATCTTTTTCTCGAACGCGAATATAATATTCAAAAGCCTTGAACAACGAGTTTATATGAATCCAAGCATACAGTCTTTTATAAATTCTTCTGCTAAATCAATTTTAGGGAAAGAGAAAGAAGTGAAACTCGCGCTTTGTTGTTTTCTCACTGAAGGCCATCTACTGATTGAAGATGTTCCTGGGATGGGAAAGACAACTTTTGCCAAAACAATTGCAAAACTTTTGCACTTATCATTTGCTCGTATTCAGTTTACAAATGACCTCATGCCTTCTGATTTGTTAGGTATTCAAATCTATGATTCAAATTCAAAAAAGTTTAATTTGATTCCTGGCCCAATATTTAATCAATTTATTCTTGCTGATGAATTAAATCGTGGAACTCCCAAAACTCAAAGTGCACTTCTCGAAGCCATGGAAGAAAAACAAGTGACTCTCGATGGAAAATCAATCGAACTTCCTCGTCCATTTTTTGTTCTGGCTACTCAAAATCCAAGACATCAAATTGGTACACACCCGCTACCTGAATCACAGCTTGATCGATTCATGATTAAAATGAAAATAGGCTATCCCGATATTCTTCATGAAAGGAGTATTATTTCAAATTTTGAACACATTGATGGTCTTCAATCTTTGAAACCCATTTTCAATGAAAACGATCATTCGCATTTAAGAAATGAAGTCAAGGCCGTTGCTGTTGCTGATAAAATCATCGACTACGTTATGGAATTATTAATGTGCAGTAGAAGAGACCCAGTTTTTCAAGCTTTGAGCCCTAGGGCCGGAAAGGATCTTATAAATGCTGCAAAAGCTTGGGCCTTTATCGATGGAAGATCTTTTGTCCTTCCCGACGACATTAAAGCAGTGCTACCCAATGTTCTCTCACATCGCCTCTCACCTTATTTACAGCAAAGTTCAGAGCAAGAATTTTTACTTTGCGAGAGATTAATGAACTTGGTTAAGGTCGACCATCCGTGATCAAAAAACTTGAGGCGAAATTCAATCATAAATTGGCCGCAAGAGATCGCCCGCATCCCGTATACATTCTTCCTACAAGTGATGGATTAAAGGTTCTCGCATTAAATTTTTTACTTCTCATCATGGGTCTTGTTTATGCTAATAACTACGTACTGTTGTTTAATTTTGTTCTCTTTTGCTTATGCTTAAGCTCAATGTTTTATTCGCACTATAACTTAAACAAACTAAAGCTAGAAAGTCTTCGTATAGATCCGCTCTATGACCAAGAGTGGAGCTTGTGCAAACTATATTTTATTGGAAATAATCACGGACACTTTTCTCTGAATGCTAAAATAATTGGGGCTAACGTCGAATTCTTTTCTTCCAATAATTTCAATATTAACGAAATAAATCGAATGGTTGAAATCAAAATACATGGATTAAAAAGAGGGCGCGGACACGCGATGGCCATTCGAATTGAATCTTCCTTTCCCTTAAATTTCTTTCGTTGTTTTACCTACTTTAAAATCGACCAAAAGCTGCTAATTCATCCGGAAAGAGTCAACCTGAACTTGCATATGGAAGAGGAAACTCAAGCTGGAGACAATGAGTCTGCCGATGAATTCAGTTATAAAAATTATCAACTTGGTGATTCAATGAAACAGTTGGATTGGAAGAAATTTGCGAAAAGCAAAGAAAAATATCTCAGGACCTATAATCAACAGAATAAACATGTTGTTATGTTATCAATTGATGATAAATCCGACCTAGAAAGAAAACTTAAATCACTTTCTTTTGCGATTCACAAACTTCAGATGACCCAAAGTTTTTATGGCCTAAAAATAGGAAATAAACTGGAGATTCTTCCAGATTGCTCGCAAAAACATTTTGATCATTGCATGGATTTGTTAGCGACATATGAAAATTAAACTCTATACAACTTTCATTATTGTTCTTAACGCCCTGGTTGTGTACAGTGAAGTCCCTTATCAAATTATTGCATTCACGCTCATATCACTTTTTTTCGCTTGGTTTCTTACATATAAAAAACTTAGAGCTTTTATAAAAGTTGGTCTGCTCTTGTGTTCATTTATTGTTTTGAGAGTTTTGTTTGAAAAACTTATAAGTACAGAATGTGCTGTCTCTTTTTTGTTGATCCTTGCTTCGCTAAAATCGTGGGAACTTGATACGGAAAGCGATCACTTCAACATGTTTCTCATATTAGTACTCACCGAATGCAGTTTATTTCTCTTAAATTCATCCTTTCTCGTTTTCATTTTTGGTCTCCTAAAGATGATTTTCTTTTTTTACTACATTATCAAAATTCGCAACTATGAAATAAGCAATCTAAGTTTTAAGCGCATTTTCGTTATTGTCTTTCCGGCCCTAATTTTCGCTATTCTTCTCTTCTTTACTTTTCCTCGCTTTACTCAAGGTTTTATCAACACTGGCGAACTTCAATCAGCCTACTCTGGAACGAGTACTCAATTTAACTTTAGAGAATTAACCGCCCTAAACCCATCTACAACTCAAGTCTTTAAAGTATTTGGTCTTGAAAAGGAAAATTTAAATCCCACTCTTTTATATTGGAGATCTCACCTCTTGTGGGAAAACAAAAACCAAGATTGGAAAAGCGGTTATCACAATTTAAAATCAGAACCGCTCGATGTACCGGTTTCGCAGTATAGATATCGTGTTGAACTATTAGAAAAGGTAAAAGAGTTTTTGCCGACCTTAGACGGAAGAAATCGTGTTTATTCTCCCCTTAGCACCAATAGCTATCTAGATGGATCTCATCGATTGAAACAGCCTCTTCGTGGTGAGTTGATTTACGATGTTCAAGGAAATTATGGTGATACCCAAATCTTTTACAATGATCTGATGAAACGAAAAGGTTTAAAGCTAAATTCAACCAGAGCAGATGAAGTCCGTTCTAAGTTTTTCCCTAATATAGATTTAACTCTTGATGAAGCAAGTCGCTTAAAAATACTTGTAAAGAAATTTAAAGAAAGAGAATTTCAATATAGCCTCAATCCACCTCTGTATAACAGCGTTGAAGATTTCATAATGTCTGGCAGAGAAGGATACTGTACGCATTTCTCTGCTGCCTTTGCTTTCCTTGCAAGAACAATTAACTTACCAAGTCGAATCGTTGTAGGTTATCTAGGCGGAGAAAAAAATCCTTTTGATGGTTCTTTGATTGTGCGAGAACAAGATGCACACGCCTGGGTAGAAATTTATCTGGCAGAAAGAGGATGGGTAAGGGTCGATCCAACTGGCCTTGTTGTCCCTTCAAGATTGCTAATGAATGCTGGGGAATTTTTTCAACAACTCAATCCATTCTTAGAGATTTTCAATTTAAAAATTGATCGATCGTTATTTACTTTCGACATAGTTAAAAACATTTCACTTTATATAGATTCTTTAAACTCTAAATTTTCGACAAATGTTTTCAGTTTTGACAGGGACGCCCAAGCAGATTTATTAAGACGGATCAATTTATTGAATATTAAGCCAGGATGGTTTTTCAGTTTCACAGTAGTATCATTTCTCATTTTTTTCTATGCTTTGTTTTGGCTTTTTGATCGAAATAAATTGCATTCTGCAGAGAAGAAATACCGCCGCTTTTTGAAGAAGATGCAAAAAATGGGTATAGAGAAAAATCCATCTGAAACTGCTTTGCAGTTTAAACAAAGGTGCCTTGAATCCTTTCCTAAGCGAAGTATAGAGATTCATAGGGAAACGGACTCTTATTTAGAGCATATTTATGGAAACAAATCGTTGCGTGATGCTATAGAAGAGTGATACTGAAAAATCATGGAAAATATAAAATGCACCTTTGCTGACTTAAAGCTGTCAGCCCCTCTTTTAACAGCACTCGAAGAATTCAATTACACTCGTCCAACACCAATCCAAGAACAGGCCATTCCTCTTTTGCTTCAAGGAAAAGATTTATTAGGTGTTGCTCAAACTGGTACAGGCAAAACGGCAGCTTTCGCACTACCAATCATAGAAGAACTTTGTAAGAGCAATCGTAAACCTCATCCAAAACATATTCGTACACTAGTTTTAACTCCTACACGCGAGTTAGCGATTCAAGTTCATCAAAGTTTTTGTGACTATGGAAAAAACACCAAGCTAAAGTACGCTGTCGTCTTCGGTGGAGTGGGACAAGCTCCACAAGTAAAGGCCCTTTCCTTTGGAGTTGATGTTCTAGTCGCGACTCCTGGTCGTTTATTAGATTTAATAAATCAAGGTTTCTTAAAGCTGAATGGTCTCGAAGTTTTCGTTTTAGATGAAGCTGATCGTATGCTCGATATGGGCTTCATTCACGACATTAAAAAGATTCTTCAGCAACTTCCACCAAAAAGGCATAATCTGTTTTTCTCTGCCACTATGCCAATTGAGATCGAGAAGCTTGCCAATTCTATTTTGACAAACCCAGCACGCATTGAGGTGACTCCTGTTTCATCAACTGCTGAACTCATTGCTCAATCTGTAATGTTTGTTGATCGTGAAAAGAAACGTTCACTTTTAAAACATGTTTTAGATAAATCCGACTTAAAAAAAGTTATTGTTTTCAGTCGTACAAAACATGGTGCCAACAGAATTTCTGAATTTTTAGAGAAAAGTGGAATAACATCTGAAGCCATTCACGGAAACAAATCACAAACGGCCCGTCAGCGGGCACTTGAAAATTTCAAAACAGGTAAGATTAGAGTACTGATTGCGACAGATATCGCTGCACGTGGAATAGATATCGATGACATTACTCATGTTGTAAATTTTGATCTTCCAAACGATCCAGAAAGTTATGTACATCGAATTGGGAGAACTGCGAGAGCGGGCTCAAAAGGATCGGCCATTTCATTTTGTGATCATGAGGAAAAAGCCTTTCTTAGAGACATTGAAAAACTGATTGGAAAAAAAATTGAAATCGTTATTGATCATCCTTTTCACTCAACTGCCGTTGTTGAAGCAAAAACACTCTCTTCAGGAAAGGCAAAATCGTTAATTGATGCTGAAAACAGAGGTCCAAGACGACCAAACAACAGACATCGTCCTAATTCTTCCAAGGGAGCTTCAAACCGTCCCAAAAAGAAGGCGTAACAGGAAAATCGTCAAGGCCAATAGTTATTTCGCTAGTGGCCTTGTTTGTATAAGTTCCGTGAATTTTATCCCAAAAATTAAATAGTGTTGAATAATTTGAATTTGTTTCGTTAACCACTACTGAGTGATGTGCATGGTGAAAATTAGGCGTGACGATGGCCTTTGAAAGAACTTTATCTAGCTTCGAGGACAGTTTTATATTCGAATGATGAAAAAGTGCTGCAGAAGTTACGAAAATTTCAAATTGAACATACTCAAAAACTTTAATTCCTAACCCGAACATCACTATCGCTTTAAAGAGAGAGGAGAAAAAAAATTCTCCTAAATGGAAACGTAAGGCAGTTGTGGCATCCATTTCTCGATCGGCATGATGAAACTTATGAAACCTCCACAAAAATGGGACTTCATGATTTAAACGATGCCAATAATACAGAATTAGATCTAACAAAATCAGAAGAACAAATGATCTTCCAGTAAAACTGGGCAAGGTAAAAATGGACATTTGATTTTCAGCAAACACCAAAAGAAATAAAGACATTAACCTGTTAAATGGTGCACTCAAAGCAAAGTAACCTAAGTTGAGTATGGAGTGATTTTTGAACGAATAGGATCGTGATCTCAGAGGACGTCGTTTCTCAATTACAATGAGAAGAGCAAACCAAAGAATGAGTAAAATCCACTGCGATGTTAAGGCCATAGCTGTTCCAATCTTTTATCTCTTCCACAATTAAAACGATAGAACTTATATCGAACTGGATTTTTCTTATAATAGTCTTGGTGATAATTCTCTGCCGGATAAAAAGCTGATCGTGAAATAACTTCTGTAACAATCGCGCTTTTAATTTTTAGTTTAGATTCAGCTTGTGCTTTGGATTTTAAAATTTCGTTTCTTTCTGTTTCATCTGCATAATAGAGAGCACTTTTGTATTGATCACCTTTATCGCAAAACTGGCCATATGAATCAAGTGGATCGACGTTTTCCCAATAGATGCTAAGCAATCTTGACAACGAAATTTTTTGCGCATCATAAGTCACTTCTACAACTTCACGGTGCCCACTTATTCCAGATGAAACTTCTTCATAAGATGGATTGGCCTTTTTACCACCAGTGTAACCAGAAACTACACTTATGACTCCTGGTTCTTTTTCAAAAGGTGGCTCCATACACCAAAAGCACCCACCACCCATGACGAGCTTCTTAAGCTCTGCTGAATGCAAGTTGTTTACGTTGAAGTAAAAGAGAAGCACAATACTTAAGAGTCGCATATAAACCTCTAATGAGATTGTATAATGAACCAACACTCATTTAAAACAATTAAGATTTTTCTAGCCTTAGTATTGATGGCCTCTACTATTATGGTTATTAACACTATTCCTAATGACTATTTAAACTTGCAATATTTGCAATCTCACTTCAGCGAATTTCAAAGTTTTGTCGAAAATAACCATCTGAAAGCTGTATTTTTTTTCATCTCAACTTACATTGCGATTGCTGCACTCTCTCTACCCTTTGCGACTGTCTTAACACTTCTCTCTGGTGCATTGTTTGGTTTGTGGGAGGGGATGATTCTCTCGCTAGTCTCTTCAACTATTGGTGCAACTTTCGCATTTCTCCTATCTCGATTTTTACTTGGAGACTTTTTTAGCCACACTTTTAAGGCCAAAGCACTGGTCATTAAAAATGAATTCGATGACAAGGGATCGCTCTATTTACTAACACTAAGAATTGCACCAGTGTTTCCATTTTTTTTAGTAAATTTAGCAATGGGATTAACTTCCATTTCGGTAAGACAGTATATTATCTATACAGCGATCGGGATGATACCAGGTCTAGTAGTTTACACTTTAGCCGGTACAACCTTTATGCAACTACAATCGATTCAATCCATTTTAAGTTTTAAAACAGCCTCTGTTCTTATGTTGTTGGCATTTCTGCCATTTTTAGGAAACTGGATGGTAGGGCTCATAACAAACTATAAATTGTACAAACCCTTTAAGAAACCAAAGCAATTCGACTTTAATCTTGTTGTTATAGGTGGCGGTTCAGCTGGGTTAGTTACAGCAAATATCACCAGTAGCTTGGGCGCAAAAGTAGCTTTGATCGAAAAAGAAAAAATGGGTGGTGACTGTTTAAATACTGGATGTGTTCCAAGCAAGACAATCATTCATTTATCTAAAAACAAGCAGGCCGACTTTAGAAGTGTCATGCATACTATTCAATCAACAATTAATAAAATTGCCCCACATGATTCACGTGAGCGTTACGAAAGTCTAGGAGTGGAGTGTTTCACAGGCACAGCA
>CAMLRB010000018.1 GCA_946482295.1 uncultured Bacteriovorax sp.
TCATGAATTTCTTCATGACCTTTCCTTATTTTCCACCACGGTAGTGGGGCAGTTTCTAAAAATAAAAGCGCGTCTCAAACTCATAACGTTCATACTTGGGAGTATTTTTTCCACCCAAAATTGTTTGTCCGGCCAAGTTGAATTCAACAGGCAAAAAGAATCGCCCACTTCTATAAAGGGGAATAGTACTAAAATTGAGATTCGCCCGCGCAGTATGAGAATGTTTCTCTGTATCCGATTCTAGAATGCGATCACTCTCCGCAAATTCGCTCTGGTAATCAGATTTTTCAACGTAATCAAAGGTATAAAGTAAACTAAATCGCCACAATTCGAGAAGATGAAATGTCGTTTGAAAATTGGTTTGAAACTTATTGCCTAATTTTATTTTGACGTCACCAGATCGCATCGTGATAGGAAAGGATTCTGATTCTGGTAAACGCACTCGCGTCTTGTAAGGAAATTGATAAGTAATTCGATTCCATTGATCGATACTGACTGACGGGTTTAGTGTTGCACCTCCCCCTAATTCTAAAAAGGTATCCCACTGCCCGTCACCAAATGCAATGTCTTGCAAGATATCTGGATTCTCTTCTTTCCCTGTGGGAATGACTACCCCCGGATTAACTAATAATCCTACGTCATTTATCTTCATTAATCTGGTCATAAAACCAACTTCTGTATCACCAATGTCTGTTGATTCCCAACGCCCCAAAGGTTGATAGTGGTAGTAGTTTACAAAAAGAGATTGGATCAATCTGAGATCAACATCAGGTAAATTTTCTAATTGAATCGCTCCACCAACATTACTTCTTCCCTTCTCTGTGCGCTCTACATGAAGATCCACTCGGGCCTTATAGTAGGGAACATAAGCATAAAGAGTCATCCAATCTGTAAGCCCTACGCCGCCTCCGAACACTTGTGCAGTTACTTTTGAGCTAGCACGTCCCTCAAATGTTCCAAACGAAAAGGCTGCATAATCGACTGCATTTAATGAATCTAGATATGCATCTACGGCCGTATTAAGTCCTTTGATTGCATCTGCATTGATGTTTGCTTTTACATTATAACCTTTGAAGTCGCCTGTACTGCCGTAGCTTCCAGTAATGTCATTCGTTTGAATGTATCGAAAAGTGAAATTAAATACACCAGCTGGAAGTGTATCGTAATAAGCGGCCTGCAATGAATAAGCGTGAAGATAAAAAAGTATTCCCATCAACACTAATCTCATTATCATGGCAGGCATTATAGCCGGCCAAAAGAAAAAAAGGCCAGGGATAACCCTGACCTTTTCCAAGTTCTGGGAGATTCAAAATGATTAATACCAATACTTAACAGCTGCGGCCGCAACCAGTGAATCTGGGTTGTCCGAAACAAACATGTATTTGGCATTTAGACCCAACGAAATAACATCGTGTACTTTGTTGGTCAGTGGGATATCGAAACCTACTGTAGGTGCAACGACCCACTCAAACTTATCGTCGATGACTGTGGGACCAACACCTGCACCAATCCAAGAGCTTTTTAGTACTGGTATGTCACCGCCGAAATTGTAAGTTCCTTTCGCTAATAATGTTGTTCTTTGATCTTGATCTGCATTATCTAATTCAGTTGTTGTTAGCTCAGCTGCTACACCAAAGGGAACCCATGGTTGAAATCCAACGTTAATACCATATTCTGCACTCGAATCTAAATCTTCAGGATTGTTAATCCCTCCAGTTAGCCCCATGTGAAGACGATATTCGTCACTTTCAGCGGCACGAACTTCTGGAAATGTTCCTTCCATTCTGTTCCCTACACGATCCATTCTCTCACCTAATGTCTGGGCAAAGCCTGTAACTGAACTCGTAAGCAATGTGAGGACAAGCCATTTTTTTAACATAACACTCTCCATGTTTTATGCCCCTTTTCGCAAGGGTTCTCTTAACTACTTGCTTAAATTGCAAGGCCTGTACCCAAAAATTGGGCGCATCATGCACTGGAAATGTCTTTACGAATTTCTTGAGAAATTTGCGCAGTTGGGGCAGTTGACCCAACAACATATTATTCTTATCATCCTTAGATGAAAAAATTTTTTAATGATCTCAAAGATTTTATTGTAAAGACTTCTGAAGATGAGCGCATACCTTCGCGTGATAAAAAAATAATTTTGGCCCTTGTGGCCCTAATTCTCTCACCTGTCGATTTCATCCCTGATTGGATTCCTGTTTTTGGTTTGATGGATGACATCGTTCTCTTGTCATTGGTACTTGATTATTTTTTTACAACACTTGATCAGGCCATTATCCTTAGCCACTTTCCGTGGGACATGAAGGCCTATGCAAGAGTTAAGAGGCTGGCCAAAGCAACTTCACTGCTTGTGCCTGGATTCATAAAAAATAATCTTTGGCAGTATACGCGCGATCCCTTTTAAAAACATCCTAAGCAATCGGATAAGTTATTTCAAAACAACTATCGTGAATTACGCGATTGATTTTGATTGTACCTTGATCAAGTTCTACTAAACGACGACATTCAGCAAGGCCCATACCTGTTCCATTTATCTTTGTTGTATAGAGGGATTGAAAAACTTTTTCCTCGGAACCTAGTGGTATTCCTGGACCATTATCATAGATGCGTGTGATTCCATGATTGTTTTCAATGTGGCCACTAACTGTAATCTTTTTTGTTGTGAGTTCAGTGCTATTTAGAGAATCAATGGCATTCACAATAACATTGAGAAAAACCTGGAATAGTTGATGCTCTCTTCCCAAAATCATCATGTCTTCTAAATTGTCTGTGTCATATGAAATATCAGCAGTATCTCGAAGTAGCCTGCTCGCGTCGATTGCTTCGAGTGCTATTTTTTTCATCGATACTTTGGCAAGAGGATCATTATCACTTTTACGATAGATCGATTTTGTACTCTTAATGATCTTCATAACTCGATCAAGATTTTTTAAGATGATTTCTAAATTAGACTTGGTATCCTCGTTGCAATTACTATACATAAGCTGCTTAGATTTCACCATTATAACAGTCAAAGGATTGTTAATTTCATGAACCATGCGTGAGAGTGATTCACCAAGTTCACTAAACTTTTTAAGTTTCTCCTCTTCTTCGTGGAGATGCATGATTTCTTTGTAATTAGCAAGATTTCTTTTGGCCATCGGATAAAATAATAGAAGACCTTCCGCAAGGACGAGAACTACTGTACATAAATAGAGAAAGTTTTTTATATCCAAATATTCATCGAAAATTTCTTTCGCCCGCTTTTCACGTATCAAAGTCGAACTGTCGAAATATTTTAGTATTGGGCCAGTCGCATTCTGAAAAATAACCAAACTACCTTCTGAAGTCATCCGATCATTCGTAAAAGAATCAATGAGGTTAAAAAATTCTAAAACTTTATTTCGCTCTTTTGTATCCAGTTCAGCAATTTCTTTAGTATTCAATTCTAAAAGACCTTCTGAATTTAAAAGAAGAAAAGTTTTTCTTAATTCTTCTAAGTTAGATTGAATCTCTTGTTTGTAAATCTTTTGAAGATTTTCATCTTTGGTCAGATAAGCTCTGTGAGCAAAGGCCGCAATCCTTTGAGACAACATTCTTTGTTTTCCAGATATATTTATGATGCTGGCAAATTTACTCTGCTTCTTCATCATTTGTCTCTCGACATAAAAACTCGCGGTCACCAATGCGATAATAGTGCTAAGGGCGAATGCATAGAGGGCCAAAGAACTTTCAAAAGATTTAGTGAATTTTTGGTAGGAATTGTTCATACAATTATCATTGTATGAAATAAGCCAGCCCTCGTCAGAAAAAGTTTACGAGGGCCGCACAACAATTTAATTGATAACTTCTTTATCGTTTTTACCGAAGCTTAAAAAATTTTGCCATTTTTTTGGTTTTTCTCCGCTAATGACATTAATGCGTTTCTTATATTTACTCTCTTCTAATTTAGGAAAGGCAATTGTGAGGACGCCATTTTCATAGTGAGCATCAATGTTATCAATGTCTGTGTTTTTTGGAATTGCAAAATTTCTACTATACTTTAGAGTTTGCTCTCCGCGCTTATCAAATAGCTTTTTCCTTTCAGCACTAATCATTAATTGCCCATCTTCAATAGTGATCTCGATATCTTTGGCATGCACCCCAGGCATATCCATTGATGTTAAAAAGTGTCCGTCGGCTTCAACATAATTTTCGTTTTCAGTAATGAGAGTTTCAAGTTCTCTAAACTCAGGTGCAAAACGGAATGGTGTTAAAGTCGGGTCTAGCAATGTGACAAATTGTCTTGTTCTCATAATCTATCCTCCTTGTTAGGTCATAACGTTCTAAGCAAAAAATAAGAGCAATCTTTTTCTCGTCAAGGTCTCAAAATACATTCTTTGCAATTTTTTTTTAATGTTGATATTAATTTTCAGCTTCTAAGCAATAAGTCTTAGATTTTTTTAATATGGAGGATTAATGAAAAAGCTAATGATGGTCATTTTCGCCCTGTTTTCCGTGCAGACCTACTCCGCCTCAATGGACATAAAGGCCGGCCAACTTGGTCTAAAATTTGAAAATGTCACGGGCGATAAAGAATTAGAAATTACTTCAATAAGACCAATCGTAGAATGCTCGACAACCTACTACACTTTTTTTGGTGATGTCCACACTGTCACTAATTCGTCGGAGTTAAAGGCCGTTCATTATCCTGATTCACTCCATGTTGGAACGACTGGCATCTCTTATGTTCAATTGAATATTTCAGCTGGAAACCAAGTATTTGCCCCTAAAAAAACTTTCTACCGAGACCAAAGCTGTCAGTTCGGCATAAAGTTTAAAGCTCTTGTTCTGAATGAATCGTCAGGGGATGAAATTATGAATGGTGAAGTGAATGCGATGCTGTTTAAAACGGCTCGTGAAAACACTGACATCATTACTGAGATGGCCTCAAGAAAAGTTCTCAAATTTAAAGTTCAAACGGCCTCTGATGGCCAGATTGAATTCGATCTCGGAGAACTCGGAGTCTTCAAGCTAAATTAAAAAGATTGGCCTTTCCGTCCTGAATTTCAATAATTTGATCACAGTCTTTAATTGTACCTAAACGATGAGCAATTATAACGAGAGTCACGCCATGAAGTTCATGGCGTATGACTTTCTGAAGAAGTGCATCTGTCTGAACATCCACACTCGCTGTCGCTTCATCCATAACAATGATTTTTGCCTTAATAAGCAGTGCTCTCGCCATACAGAGAAGCTGGCGTTGTCCTTGGCTCAGATTTGTTCCACCTTCAGTCAGTTTGGTTTGCAGGCCCTCAGGGAGTGAGGATATATATGACCACATTTCTGCTTGTTTCAAACAAGCAATGATCTCTGCATCTGTGTACTCAGAGTACCGATCCAAATTCGATCTGATTGTTCCCATGAAAAGAGTTGGATCTTGAGGGATAATCGCCATACTTCTTCGCAAGCGATTAAGTGGAACACTCGCTATATCAATCCCATCGATGAAGATTGCTCCTTGATCGAGTTCAATGAATCTAAACAGAGTTTGGAAAAAAGTACTTTTTCCCGATCCTGTTCTCCCCATAATTCCCACTTTTTGTCCCGCTTCGATTTTGCAGCTGACTCCTTTCAAAACTAGTGGCAAGTGGGGAGCATATCGGACATGAACATCATCCACTACAATCTCTCCATGCTCAGGCCATGAGTCGGGAATTTGTTTGTGAACATTTCCAACAACATCTTGCTCAGAAGGAAGTGAAGCAAAAAATTTCAATCGCTCAATGCTCGTCATACGCGATTCGATATCTGCAAAGACTCGCACGCCCCAGTTTAGATAGGCCCAGAAAGAAAGTGAATAAAGAGTCACAAGCCCAGCGGTTCCTGCGTTCATATAACCATGATAGGCAGAGAGAGCAACTCCCATTGATGTCGTCATAGAAATTATTCCACCTACAATCGGAATGCGCGATGAAAACCAACGATTGAGCATGTAGTGGTTATAGAACATACGATGACTTTCTTCTAATTTTTGGAAAAAGCTTTCAACGAACCACTGCTCTTTATTGTAACTGCGAATGACAACAAGCACCTGTAACGTTTCTTTAAAATGAGCATAACGAGGAGAACGCGCTATACTGTCGAATCGCTTTGCTTCGCGTGCAGGTCTTCGATAATTGTTTTGAATAAAATAATAGAGAGTCATAACTGGAACGATCACTATAATCATCAAAGGCATTAGACCTAAAATGAGAAAGAGTGATACTCCTACTTGCAATAGACTGTTCACTACACTAACGAAACTCCATTGCAAATAAATATCTACAGATTCTACATCTCGTGAAAAACGCTGTATGATTCGTCCCACTGGGGTTGAATCAAAAAAACGCACAGGAGCTTTCAAAACGCTTTTGAGCATATCATCGTGCATGGCCTTTCCAGCTTTCATGCCTCGATCAAGCCAGAATAAACTGTTCAACAAACTAAATAACAAGACAAGAATTCCAATCACACCATAAACAGCTACGCCTTTTAGTGGTTGCCATTCATTAGTGTGCGAAGAAAAATAAGAAAGCCACCATTTTTGAAGAAGTGGCGAGAGCGCGACAGCAACCGCTCCCAATGTGAGGATCGTGAGAATGAAAAATTTTAAACGTGGATTTTTACCACCCAATGAAAGGAGATAATCGCCATAGATGGATTTTTTAACAGCTCCCACTTCCCTGTCTTCATCTTCTGTAATACGGGTGACTTCTTCTTCAACAGCTTGGGCCAATGGGTTACTTGGATTATGAAGATGAACCTGCTCATAGGTTAAGTCAGCAGTAATAATTTCTGCAGGAACAGCTTCAGCAACTTCGGACTGATCCTCTCCTCGAGATTTTGCATGTTCTGCATAAAACTCGTTAAATTGTTTAGAGTGTAAAAGCAATTCTTCAAATTTTCCGTTGGCCGTAATCACTCCATTCTCAAGGAAGAGAATACGATCAAATCTTTTTAAGTGTTCAAGTCTATGAGTAGCAACTACTCTCGTAATGTTTTTCCATTCACCAAATAACAATCTCTCGCAAAGTAAATCTTCTGTAGCACCATCAACGGCCGAAAGTGGATCATCGAGCAATACAGCTTGAGGATTTTGCATAAAAGCACGAGCTAGACCTACTCTTTGCTTTTGACCTCCTGAGAGATTCACTCCCTTTTCTCCAATTTCAGTTCGCAAACCAGAGCTCCAGTTTTTGAGATCTTTTTCCAGGCAAGCCGTATGTAAGGCCTTTTTTACTCTACCGCCATTAAATGTTTCACCAAAAAGAATATTTTCGAGAAGTGAAGCATTGACGATATAGGCTTCCTGCGGAAGGTAAGCAAATTGCGGACGAATTGGTGAATGATCATTCCCAAAGGTCACTGAGCCCGAAGAAATTTTCAACTCTCCTAAAATTGTAAGCAGAAGTGAACTTTTTCCTGAACCAACTCCTCCTACGATCGCAACGGATTCACCGGGACGAATGGCGACAGAAATATTTTTTAAGACTGGAGAACTCTCCAGAGAGTAATGAGCGTTGACTCCATTGAGTTCCAAACCTACTGCACTCTCAACATTTTGTTGTGTTTGAACGTTGGGAAGTGTTTCCTGATTGAGGAAATTTATTATTCTTCCGGCCCCCACATAACCATTTGTCATACGTGAGAGAAGATGTGAGAGTTCGCCAAATGGACCTTCTAACAATGAAAAAAGCGAGACGCATGTAAAGATGAGGGCAGCATCTAGTTTTTCACCTCGATACGCGTGAGTGGCCAAAGCAACAAAGAGAACAACTGTTGAAACGGCCATATAGGCCATGCCCGAGAGAACTTCAGACCGGGCCAGACGTTTACGGCTCATGAGTTCGCGATCGCGAATTTGCATGACATCTTTTTCTACGCTTCTTTCCCAAGCAAAATATTTAACAACTCGAATGGCATTCAAAACTTGTGTCATGAGCGTTACACGCTGATCTCGAAACGCCATCATGTCTTCATCGAGTTTACTAAATTTTTTGGCGATATATTTTGTCAGTGGGGCCAGTAGTGCAAGCACCAAGAGTGCTGCAAGGGCCGAAGCTCCGAGGTAGACAAACAACATGATCACGATTCCAATAATCATGATGACATTCGAAGAGAGATCTCCAAAAACGAAAGTGAAATCGGCCAGGGCTTCACTATCAGAACTCATGTGATTGACGACATCACCAATTTGATTGTCCTGTCGAGCACGAAGTGTCAGTTTCAAGCTATGATTAAAAATACGTTTATTAAGGATACTGTTACAAACTTGATAGGCGCCTAAAGCATGAAAAAAGTAATGTTGTAGAGTCAGTCCTGTTGCCATTCCACAAAATCCAAGCAAAGCCCCAAGTCCTAAAGTCTCCCAAAGATTGTGGGCATCCACACCGGCATTAATTCGAGAAATAAAGAGATTGATTAACCAAGGAGTTGAAAGTGAAAAAAGACAAGACAACAAATACCACGAATAAGCAGGAGTAAGTTCTTTTGATGAAACTTTGATTATCGAAAGCATTAACTTTCTTGCGCTCGAAAAATTCAGTTTCTCTTCCGGGAAAGAGATATAGCGCGGATTAAGCCTTTCAGGTAAAGGCAGCATGTCCTTTTCAGTAATAAAGGCGTTTTTAGATTTTGATATGAGTGTTAATGCTTCTCGAAAAAAAAAGTGATTAAAGAATTTCATGATGTCGTTTATAATAGGGAGAAAGTGCTAAACTGGCCAATCATTCTGAAGTTCTTCGAGGATCGTTATGAGTTTTAAATCATTTTTACCGCAATTACTTCTTTGCTTAATTCTTATGAACTGTTCTTCAGCACCAAAACCTGGTGTTGCCTGGCAAGGTGAGGTTCATAAAGTCATGAGAGACGGCGATTTAACTGATAATGCATTTTTAAGTGAACTCACACATGCAGAGCATCTTTACGCCATTGGTCCTGTAAGCCAACTGAGTGGTGAAATCACTGTCATCGATGGGAAATGTTATATTGCAGAAGCCGATCATGCTAACAATGTAAGTGTTCGTGAGGATTGTTCGCTCAAGGCCCCTTTTCTCGTCTACGGCTATTTTCCGGCCTGGATTCCCGTCGATTTCAAAAGAAAAATCAGAACACGTCAGGATCTCGCCCGCTCAATGACGGAAATACTTATTGAAAATGGATTCATTACTGAAGATCCTTCGGCCATCATCATTGAGGCCAAAGTCGATTCTCTCGACTATCACATTGTGAAAAAAGATAAGAGTAATTTCAACGGTACCCTTCGTGATCAAAATGTCATGCTGGTAGGGTTTTATTCAAAAAATCATGAAGGTGTTTTCACACATAAAGGACAAAATCTACATTTACATTTTCTTTCAGCAGATCAAAAAACAAGCGGGCATGTGGATGACTTCGTCATTCAGGAAGGGGCCCGATTAAAAATCAGGCTCCCTTATTTAAGAAAATAATTATCTATTACCGTTAACAGGTCCACTTGGCTTAGACGAGTTGCTTTTTACTGAAGCAATACTCGCAGTGGCTCCATATTCTCTGCGGAACATTTTTTTAATCGACGTATCACTTTGGGCCGTTTTTCTAAACGTATCCAAAATTTGAAGTTGATCAGCACAACGAACGCATATCCATTCAGCATCTGTAGTAGGATTTCTGTGTTTATAAAGTTCGACATCTGGACGAACTTGTTCGCAAGCTTCACAGTAATTACGCTGCTCTTGGTGAACAATCGTTTCAGTGATCTGCTTTTTAGCGATCTTCTCTCTTTCGTTTTGTGATTTTGCTTGTGGAGTTGGTTTTACCCCTGCTTTTAACAATGCATCTTTTAAGCTACCCATGGTCTCCTCATACATTTAATAGGATCAAAAATAAACAAAACAATCTTATCTGATTCTGCCAAAAAAATACAACATCAAATTCGAAGACGGCCTCCAGTGATCAAAAGTGTTGAATTTTAGAGTTTAAAATGTCCGAATAAAGCACATTCCTCTCCTAACTAAGAGTAAAAATCGTCTAAATAATAGTCACTCAGAGAAAAATTTTCATCTTGAATGTTAGGCCAGAGATTCATTGTAAGATACCTGCACAATGGAAAAACGCTATTCTAAATACGCTTTGTTGCTCTTTCTTGCTACCCTTCAGATGATCTTGCAAGGATGTTCAACCGCGCCTAAGAAACTACCAAAACAAAAAAACAAGATTGCTTACGAAAAGTTTGGAAACTTCGACAAAGTTCACATTCCCAATGATGCCGTTATCATTTCAGAAATGATTGGCGTCGTTCAACCTGAACTTGATTTGATTTCACGTGAGAAAATCGCCAATGATATTGCCTTTGCTTCAAAAAAACATAAGGTGCAACCGCAGATCATGATTGCTCTAGTTGATACTGAAAGTAATTTTAAATACTCTCATGTTTCTTCAACCGGAGATCTCTCTTTAGCTCAGGTAAATGTAGACGTTTGGAATAAAGAATTCACAAGAATGAAACTTCCTCTCATTAACAAGAAAGAACTCGTTAAAAAAGATCAAAAATATGCCATGGACATTATGGGGAAAATTCTCGCTATCTTAAAGAAGAGGCATGGAAGATATGATCGTCGTTGGTATGCCCGTTATCATTCCAATACAACCCGCTATAAACTAGATTATCTTCGCAAAATAGAAATTCGTATGAATCTCCTTTCGCAATCGCGTAGCATTGCTATGAAATAAAGTTTCGGCATAAAAGTTGAACGTCTCTTTCATGTCAAGAGTGTTACATGGAGGGGGTTTTATGGTGGAGACGTCTGTTGACTCACAAATTGTTCCCGGTCTTTTTGGAATTCGATTAGGCGATCAACCTAATTATGAAGTGATTGCAAACGAAGGCCCCATTGAAATTCGCTACTACGATCCACAAACACTCGTCTCAATCTCCCTTCTAGAAAATGAGGATGACCAAGAAGCGTTCATTGCATTGGCCAAATATATTTATGGTCAAAACTCTACAACGCAGCCAATTGCACAAGAAAGTTTTTCTTCAAAACACGAAAGAATGACCTCTTATTTTATGACGGCACCACTCTTTCAATCCAAAAACAACGGAAGCCTGACGATATCATTTGTTCTACCTTCGCACTACTCGCTTTCTTCCGCCCCAAGACCGCTTGATCCTCGCCTTTTTCTCCAGGAAAAACCTTCTCATTTAAAAGCGATTATAAAGTACGCTTCGAAGAGTTATCATCAGATTGAGGGAGATAAAGAAATGACAATTCTTCAAGAATGGATCGATTCCCACTCCCTTTACAAACGCACGGGTGAATTTCAAATGGCCCAGTATGATTCTACTGGGCCGAGAAGAAATGAAATCCATCTAGAGATAAGTGAACTACATTAATGGGTCATTGAAGGTTGAGAAACATTTTTGACAACTGAGCCAACGGCATTGACTCCTACACTAGTCGCAATATCGGCCTGGGAAACCATGCCACAAACGCATTGTGAATCATCAACAACTGGAACTCGTCTTATCTGATGTTCTTCCATGAGATGGCAAACTTCATCGATATCAGTATCTCGCTTAACACTTACAGGATTTGATGTCATACAATCTTCCGCGCTTAGCTCAAGGGGATTTATTCCTCTTGCAATGGAACGAATAACAATGTCACGGTCTGTGATTACTCCTACTAATTTTTTGCCTTTTTGCGATTCAACAATTGGAATTTCTCCACAATCATGTTGCACCATAAGCGCAGCAACCTGTTCCAATTTTGTTTCGGGTGTGCAACAGATGGGATTTTTAGTCATAATTTGTTCTATTTGATTCATGTGTCACTCCTCATGATTTAAAGTCAGTTTGGTTGGCTTTACAAGATGCAATCTCAAGACCAGACTACATTCATGGGATCAGAAAACACAAATATTGCTCTCTTCTGTGATTTTGAAAATATCGCTCTTGGAGTGAAGGAGGCGAAATACGCAAGCTTCAACATCAAAAAAGTTCTTGAGAAACTTTTACTCAAGGGAAGCATTGTCGTTAAAAAGGCCTACTGTGATTGGGAACGATATAAGGATTTTAAGGCGAGCATGCATGAAGCAGCTTTTGAATTAATTGAAATTCCGCACTATCGCCAATCAGGAAAAAACTCCGCTGATATACGTATGGTCGTGGATGCACTGGATTTGTGTTACACCAAATTGCATGTCGATACTTTTGTTATAATCAGTGGTGATTCTGATTTTTCACCTTTAGTTTCCAAACTTAGAGAAAATAATAAATACGTGATTGGAATCGGTGTAAAAGATTCAACGTCTAATCTTTTAAGTAATAATTGTGATGAATTTATTTTCTATGATGATTTGGTACGCGACCAAAAACCTATTCGAAAAATTGCTAAAAAACTTCCGCGTCCTAAAACTGATTCACCCAAATCAGATGACAAACGACAAGAGGCACTCGATTTTATCGTTGAAACGCTCGAGGATTTAACAGAGGAAAGAGGTGAAGAAGAAAAACTTTGGGGATCAATGGTCAAACAAACAATGAAACGTAGACGACCTGGTTTCACAGAAACAGCTTTTGGATATCGTTCGTTTCGCGAATTAGTTGAAGATGCACAAAGACTCAACCTTCTCATCATGTCTCGTGATGAAAAAACTGGCCAATACACCATTCGTCTCGCAGGTGAAGATCCTTCACTTCATTAGTGGTAGTTGCGCCGTTGATATCTCCTAGGTTGATCATCATGGTGTTGATCAAGCGAACTAAACCCCAATGCATAATAGAGCGGACAGATTCCCACAATTCCTGTGATCACTGGTATTATCCCTAACAAGAAGGCAGAACTCTGTGGTCCCCAAAAGGCCATCGAAGCGATTAATCCTCCTGCGAGAATTCTAAAGGCCCTTTCATTATCAGCAATATTTTTTGTCATGCTTTTCTCCTCATTAATTTTTGATGCAAGTTTAAAACCTACAGCGTAAACATGACTTCATTATTGAATTTTGAGTTAAATAGTCAGGTGCACTGGAACCTCAATTGCATTGAAAACTTGCGTGGAAAATATGACCAATCCAAGGAGGATTTATGCAACCAGAAACTATGATCAAAGATACTGTAAATAATAAGGCCAACAGAGAAGGAACTTTAACTAAGGCCATTGAAAGACAAACTGCAAAGCTACCATCGACTTTTTACCTGATTCTAGCAGGTGGAGCTGTTGCCCTATCATTAGGGTTAGCCGTTACCCAAAAACGTAAAGGATGGGCAAATTTCGTGGGAGAATGGGTACCTTCTCTCCTCATACTGGGTCTCTATAACAAAATTGTGAAGACACAAGGTTCAGATAAAGTGAGTGAGCCGTCATATCACTAAATTGATTTCCTTATGCAATAAGGATTTGTGCCCGGGTAACCGGGCCTTTTTTGGAGTCTTAAAATGAAACGCCAATTTATTGTCTCCTTGCTCAGTCTCTTAATGACTACACATTTATATGCTTCAGAGACAAAACCTAATGATGCTGAAATTACGAAAATTGTAACGACAACAAATGAAGGTGAAATTAATATTGCTAAACTCGCTCAGAAAAAAGCAAAGAGCGAAGAAGTTAGAAAATTCGCAGGACATATGATTACAGAGCACACTAACAATAATAAAAATTCCATGATGCTCATTCGAAAGTTGGAGCTTAAACCTGATTCGAACAACAAAAGCGAAGAGTTTAAAAAAAATAGCGAAAAAACAATTAGCAAACTAAGTGATTTAGAAGGTGCTGCTTTTGATAAAGCGTATATAGAATCGCAAGTGAACATTCATCAAAAAGTTTTAAATGATTTGGAACAAACACTCATTCCTTCTGCCAAAAATCCAGAATTAAAGGCACTCTTGGAAAAAACACGCAGTAACGTTAATGCACATCTTGAGCATGCAAAAAAAGTTAAAACTTCTTTACAATAATGAATGGTCACGAAAACTGTGCCCATTTGTTAAGATTAAAAGTAAAAAAATTCCCACTTGTGATTTTCTATTAAATCTCTAGAATTCATTCATGCAAAACATTTATCGTTCGACACTTTTAATCATGCTGATGATTTCCGCATCCTCTTGTCTGGAAAGAACAGAAAGCATTGCTCCATTAGCTCCAATCAAAACGATGGCCGAAATACAACGTGAAGCCATGATGCAACAAGCGATAGAAGCTGGCGGTGATACAGAACTCTCGCGAGAAACTCAATCAACTTTAGAAGAAAGTAAAAATGATCCCACACTCTATTTCCTCAACATTAAATATTCGCTTGAGGATATAGATCTAAGTGAGTCAGTGGATCTAGGGAATAGTTATGAAATCTTAGGGAATTCACTTCTACGAACATTTGCAAAAATTTTTGTCGCTTTAAAAGGCACACATGAAATTGATATGGATGAGATTGAAGTTCCGCTTCCTGATCTTAACCTGGATTTTAATGTAATCAAATCAATTAAAATCAAACGTCTTTATCTCACACTTAACCCGGCCTATGTCCGTCAAGCAGGGCCCAGTGTGAATTTTGCCTTTATCGAGAGTTTAAACTTCAACAAACCCCAGGTAAAAACATCGGCCTTTAGTTACAAAAAAACACCCAGCTGTTCTTACAAGTGTCTTGAGTTTCAAGTGAACGATGGAGATTTTTACAACGCTTTGGCATCTGGGCATGGTGTATGGCTCAAGCCTACACTTTTCATCAATGCACTTCCTAAACGTCTTGATTACCATCTCGATGGACAAATCGAGATTCAAATAGGTCTTAGATTACCTTTTTAGTTAACTTTTAAAGGCATTGAACATGCACCTCTAATTAAGATGGAGGTTTCTATGTTCATGTTACAGAAATTAAGAAACATGCAACTCAAGCTGAAGTACATTTTCGCTAAGCCGAAAAAACTCAACTTAATGGAAGATCAGCCACATGTTATGTCGGAAGATGAAATGCTTGATGAAGCAAGTGAAGAAAGTTTTCCCGCTAGTGATCCTCCAGGTTACCGATCTAAATCATCGATTGATAAAACTGGTCATGATTCAATCAGTAATCATTAAGAATTTTTCGAACTCGTTTTTTTATTTGGGGAATAATGTCAGATTCAATCCATTTATTTTTGGATAACCAAATATTGTTTCGAGGCGATGGGTGGGGAAGAACTATAAATTCTTCTTCTCTCTTCGCCCATTTTTTTATGAGATCTGGTAAATTTTCATCACTAAAAAAATAATCTTTTGCATAGGATCCTACAACAATAATCAATTGAACACTTTCACATTTAGTGATCACACTATCCAGCCAGCGGGCCCTGCATTCCTGCCTTGGAGGTAGATCGCCTGTTTTGCCTTTGCCCGGATAACAAAATCCCATGGGAACAATGGCAACTTTTTCTTTGCTGTAGAACTCATCCTTAGTCAGCCCCAACCACAATCGTAGTCGATCACCACTGGGATCATTCCAGGGAATGCCAGATTCATGGGCCAGTCTTCCTGGTGCTTGGCCAACTATGAGTATTTTGGCCTTCTCTCCCAACTGAAGGATAGGTTTAGGTTTATGAGGTAAATGCTCAGTACATAATGAGCAATTTAAAATTTCGGCATAAAGATCCATTGCTTGAGCCTAACATTTTTTTTCAATAGTAAAAATTATTTTAAGGCTATAATAAGCGGATGAAATTCTTTTTGACGTCCATTCTTTTTTCATTCACGATCCCCCTCTCTTTCGGTCAAACGGATAAAGATTTTGTCCTCGACTTAAAAACATCAACTTTAATTCCTAAGTATGTGGGTCTGGTTAAAGAAATTCGAGGTGAGGTCATCGTCGAAGATCGTGTCCTTCAAAAGGGATCGAAAATTTATCCACGTGATGTTTTAAAGACAAACGAAAAAAGTTTTTTGAAATTAGAGTTGATTGATGAAACGCAAATTACGATTGGCCCTAAATCTGAGTTCCAGGTTGAAAAGTGGTCTTATCGAACAAAAAATGATCGCGATGCGCTTTTCACGCTCGCGCAAGGAAAGATGAGAGCTGAGATCAGATCAAAAGCGAAAGAAAAAGATCAACTGAAAATTAAATCTCCATTAGTGGCGATGGGAATTCGCGGGACACAATTTTTATTAAACAATCAAATAATCGCAAATAAAGAAGTGACTCAAGTAGCTCTCTTAGAAGGAAAAATTCACCTTGAGGCCGATTCAGTAAAAGAAAAATGGGATTTAAGGCCTGGTGATTATGTTGAGATTGTGAAAAGCGAGACCAAATCTAAAAAACGAAAAAAAGTTTTGTCATCTGAAGAAATGAGCGACTTCAAAAAACCAGAAGCGCCTGAACAATTAAACCTTCTTCCTGATATTATTTCTCATCTCGAGGATGGCCCCGAAATCGGTCATGAGCAATTGACGGTGAATACCGTTGATGCCGAAGCAGAACAAACAACCACCACTCCCGCCCACTCGAAAGTAGAAGCTTCTCAAAGTCTGAAAGAAAAGATTCGCGAACTGAATGAAATTCGTGAACAGAATCTAAAAGATTAAAAACGCTGTTCAAAGATAACCAAATTTTTCATCGAGAAACTTGTGACAGTTGCTTTTGTCTGAGTATTGATGACATCCAGGAAAACTTTCTCTTTTGTCGTTGCGAACATATAAGCGTGCGCAGAACATTTTGTTCCGGCCACTTTCGGTCTTCCTAATGCATCCACTTCCTTCTTTGCAGGATCTTCCGGCCAAATAGCCACTTTTATTTTTTCCTTGAGTTTTACAGTTAGCCCTACACTATCTGCTCCCGCATGAACTTTAAGCTGAATTTGATCCAAAGTTTGAGTGACAACGTCAATGTGTTTTACAGGTGTAAGATTATTTTTAGCATAGTGCTTTGTAATTTCTTGTACAGCAGTTACTTTCACAGAACTTAAGAATTCTGAGATGGCCTTTTTTTCCAGTATAGATTTGTTTTTCTGGCAAATATCTTCTGCTAACACGGGAAGTGAAAACATGAAAAAAAGAGGTAAAATTTTTAACATAAACGTGACTCCTTTATCCCTTACAATTTTAGCACACTCTTTGACAGAGTGAAGTGCCTTCTTTAAGCTAAACGTACTATGAAAACCGTCATCGAAACTCACGATCTCTGCCGCATCTATAAAACTTATCAAAAACCAGAAGGTCTCAGAAATTCCATAAAAGGAATTTGGGAGAGAAAGTACGACCAAAAAATTGCCCTGAATAAAACATCAATTAAAATTGAATCAGGTCAAATCATAGGCCTCGTCGGGGCCAATGGAGCGGGGAAAACTACACTGCTCAAAATTCTTTCCGGTCTCGTCACTCCGAGCTCAGGTGATGCCTCAGTTCTAGGATTTAAACCTTGGGAGCGCCAGAACGAGTACCTTCGTCAAATCAGTATTCTCTTAGGACAAAAAAATCAGTTGTGGTGGGACATTTCCCCGATGGATTCTTATGCCCTTCTCGCACGTATTTATGATTTAGAGCCTACTCGTACCCGTAAAAAAGTAGAAGAATTGGCAGAGATGCTCCAATGTACTCACGTTTTGCACACTCAATTAAGAAGACTCTCTCTGGGGGAGAGAATGAAAATGGAAATCATTGGTGCACTTTTACATGAGCCAAAGATTTTATTTCTCGATGAACCGACAATAGGTCTCGATATTGTGGCCCAAGAAAACATTCGAAACTTCCTGAGCGCATACGTTAAGGAAAAAGAACCAACAGTAATTCTGACAAGCCATTACATGGACGACATTGCGACCCTTGCTGATAAATTACTTCTTATTTCAAAAGGAAATATTGTTTATCAAGGAACAGTTGATGAATTCGTCGCAAATAGTAACAGTGAACTCGCTCACGATGAGAAGGTAGATTTTGAAGAAGTCATTCGCCGTTTTTTGGAAACGGAATCTCGCATTCGCTAATCTTGCGATTGTTTCTAATTTAGAATATCGATTGAATTATTTTATCGATGCCCTAGTTCAGCCAACACTCACTACGGGAATTGAAATTCTCTTATGGATTGCTGTCTTCAAAGGGGCCAACACTGAACTTATCGCCGGATTTACAAAGGCCAATTATTTAAGTTATGCCCTTTGGTCTGCTTTTTTCGCTCGTATTGCAACAAGCTGGATGTATGAATTTCGCATGGTCGAAGAAGTGAGCTCGGGCTCCATAAATAGCATCATCGTTCGCCCGATGAGTTTTTATGAATATTATCTTTCGCAATTGCTTGGATATAAATTGGTCACGACATTGATCTCACTCATCATACCTGTGCTTGCAGTAAGTTTGTTTGCATTACCAACAGATCTCTCGAGACTTCCCCTCGCCACGGTATTATGTTTTTATTATCTGATTCTCGTGCACTCAATTAGCTTCATTATCTCGAGCATGGCGTTTCATTACACAAAAATTTCATCTCTTACTGTGGCCAAAAATTTGTTCATGTGGATTTTGATGGGAGAACTTTTTCCTCTCGATCTACTACCACAGCCATGGCAAAAAATCTTTATTGGACTCCCATTTGCCAGTGGTGTCTTCATTCCTGTTGGATATATAACGGGAAGAATTGGAATAGAAACTGTTTGGGAGGGGTTCCTGTCCGTGACAGTTGGCCTAATCATTCTTAATCTCCTGGGGGCTTACCTGTGGAAAAAAGGAATGGATACTTATGTGGGGACCGGAGCATGATAAAAACGTTAAAAAAGTATGCGGCCCTTTACGCCTCCATGTTCAAAGCAAGTTTTATTGCTGACCTTGAATACCGTGCAAACTTTTTCTCGCGAATTCTCACTGATATATTTTGGTATGTCGCTCAGATTTTAACGTTTGAAGTTCTCTACCAGCATACTGACAAAATTGGTGACTGGAATGTTTACCAAATGCGCGTCTTTCTCGGAATTCTATTTGTCATCGATGCTTTTTACATGATTATCATTCATGAGAATCTGGAAAATCTTTCGGAAAAAGTTCGTAAAGGTGATCTGGATCTTCTCCTCGCAAAACCTGTCAATTCACAATTTATGATTACTCTCCAAAAAGCAAACACTGCGCTTTTTGGAAATCTCATCATTGGTTTGACTTGGCTGATTTATGCATTAAATGGTCTTCCTGATTTTAATTTTCTCAGACTACTGTGGCTTATTATCCTCATTCCGTGCAGTTTGGTAGTAATCTACTCGATGAGATTTATTTTTTCAGCTACGGCCGTTATTTTTACTCGTTCAGAAAATTTACAGTTTTTATGGTGGCAGGTTTATCGCTTGGGAATGAGACCAGATTCTATGTATAGTCCGGCCATTAAATGGGTTCTCCTTACAGTCATCCCAGTGGGGGTTATTATTTCACTACCTGCGCGAGCACTCTTAAATCCTCCAGATCTTTTTTATCTGGCCTGGCCAATTATTCTCGTACCAGTTCTGCTTTATATGACTCATCGATTTTGGCGTTTTGCCTTAACTTTCTATAGCAGTGCCAGTTCATAGGAATCCATTATGATTTTTGCCTCTCACTTGAAAAAACAATTTGGTGATTTCACGGCAGTGAATGATATCAGTCTCGACATTCGCCCTGGAGAATGTTTTGGCCTTCTCGGGCCAAATGGCGCGGGAAAATCAACATTCATAAGTATGACCTACGGAACTGTTCTGCGCACGAGTGGAACATTAAAAGTATTTGGTCATGATCCTCAAACCCACTCAAGAGAAATAAAAAAAAGACTAGGTGTTGTCACTCAAGAAAACGCCCTTGATGAATCGTTAACCGTGTTTGAAAACATGATGATCTATTGTGCTTTTATCGGCATGCCATCACATGAAAGAAAAAAACGTATCATGGATTTACTCGAGTATATGAACATTGCTCATAAGAAAGATGCTCTTATACAAACTCTTTCAGGTGGAATGAAGCGCAGACTTGTTTTTGTGCGGGCCCTACTGGGAAAACCAGAACTTCTTATTCTCGATGAACCGACAACAGGTCTTGATCCGGCCGTTCGCCATCTCCTTTGGGGTAAAGTGAAAGAGCTACACCAGCAAGGTGTCACAATCGTTCTGACAACTCACTACATGCACGAAGCAGAAGTTCTCTGTGATCGTCTCGTTATTATGAATGGTGGAAATATTGCTGCCGAAGGCTCACCTGCTTCGATGATTCAGTCCCACACTCCCGGTTACGTTGGGATTTTCTCACCTAACGATCATGAAAAAATCCAATCATTGGTTCAACATCAAAAAGATATCCATCATCATTCAGATAGTTCCGGTGTTTACATCCGAACAAACCACTTGAACGATTTGACGATTTTTCATACTCAGCATGGACTTTCACCGCTGCAAATCAGACCTTCAAACTTGGAAGATGTCTTTTTGAAACTAACAGGACAGGAGTTATCTGCAGATGCTTGAATCATTATTTTTAAGTTTTCATATCACTCGTCGTAATTGGACTGTTTATAAAAAAGACCTCATAGCGAACATTTCTCCCACTGTCGCTGATCCAGCTCTCGTCATGGTTTCACTGGGACTAGGGCTTGGTGCTTTCATCACTAATGTGGAAGGCATGAGTTACATGCAATACCTTGCCCCTGGATTAACTGTCGCGACGGCACTCTTCACTTCTTTTTTTGAAAGTAGTTATGGGTTTTACGTCCGCATGACATACGAAAACGTTTTTAAGGCCATGCTAACAACTCCCATAGGTGTGAAAGAAGTCGTTATCGGTGAAATGTTATGGGTGGGAATTAAAGGTGCTCTCATGGCCGTAGGCGTGGCCATCGTGCTTGCCCTCTTTGGTTTGATGGCCAACCCGTGGTTGATTCCACTTGTTTCACTAGTGGGATTTTTAGTGGCGCTACCTTGCGGGGCCATTGGCCTTCTGGCCACAGCTATGGTCAATAACATTAACCAATTCCAAAGTGTGTATTCTTTCCTAATTGCTCCTTTATATTTTCTTTCGGGAATTTTTTTTCCTATTGCCCAAATGAATCCTATTGTCCGATGGGTGGCAGAATTTTTTCCACTCATCCATGGTGTAAGATTAGCACAGGCCATGTTTTGGGATAAAAATATTGGTGAAGCACTATTAATAAGTGGAGGAATACTTTGTCTCCAAAGTACCCTCCTTTGCTTCTGGGCCTATAAAAAAATTCAACACAAACTTATTTCTTAAGGGAATAATCTGGCATCTCCATGTTGAGCATGCCTCCCCAACAGCGAAGTCCTTCGTCAGTCAGAACACAAGTGTGATTTGCACCTGCACTCAATTGGCGAGGATTTGCCAAGTTCTCAGGAACTTTCAGGTTTGTTCCATCTGTATCCCAACACTTCACCTTATTTTCGAAAATGGCACAAGCGTGCGCATTACCGCATGAAAGTTCTGTCGCATTTTTCACACTGTTCGGTGTGGAGTTAAAATTTTGGGCAAAGTTAGTTTCCATAAATGATGGGGGATTATCTTCAGTTGGTGGTGGCTCAGCAGGAACTTCTTTTCGCCCCCAACATTTAACATCACCATCGACAGTAATCGCACACGAAAAAGTAGAACCAGCACAAAGAGCACGTGGATAGCTAATTTGTTCTGGTGGATTCACTCCACTCACGTAAGTTTTTCCTCCCCAACAAACAACATTGTAGTTGGCTTCAGCACAAGCATGAAAATTTCCAGAAGCAAGTTTAGAAATATTAGTCACTGAACGTGGAACTTCAAAAACGCCCCCATCATTTTCCCCCCAACAACGTGCTTTATCAGGGCTAGCGGCGCAAATGTGATAGCCACCAACCGCCACATAGGAGATGTTGCCAATATTATCTGGAATGTTGAAATACTTATCCGTATCTCCCCAACATGATAACTGAGAATGTCGAATAGCGCATGTTCTCTTGGAGCCATGAGAAATTCTAGAAATTGGCCCTGGTAAAATTTCCGGAACAGTGAGAGCTCCATAAGGGTTGGCCCCCCAACACTTCAACTTATTGTCGTCACCATAGACACAAGTAGAATTATATCCAGCGGCCACATGTTTGATATTTTTAATTCCACCAGAAGGAACGTAACTCATCATATGTTTGTAAGCGTTCTCTCCATAGAGTTTCCAGCAAAAGAGTCCTTTCTCAGGAGAAATCGCACATCCAACAGAAGAACCTACAGCAACTTTAGTGGCCCCTACACTTTCCTCCACGAGTTTGATTTTTCCTTTATGATCCCAGCATTTCACTCCATCAGGAGCAACGGCACAATTGTAAAAATCACCTGAAGAAAATTGATTGGCCATTTTTACTTCTTCAGGAACAATGTATTTACTATAGGGATTCCCCCAGCATTTTATTCCTTCATCTGTGGCCACACAGTGATGCCACCATCCCGAAGTAAGATTGCGGGGATTTTTTAATCCTTCTGGAACATCAAGTGATCCAGTATTATTTAATCCCCAGCAGCGAACAACTCCATCACCAATGGCACAGGTATTATTCATCCCTGCTGAAATTTCTGTGATATTTCCCAGCCCATCTGGAGGAGATGTTTCACCAAAGAGATTTTCTCCCCAACACTTAATGGTGTTTTCTGCAGAAACAGCACAAGCATGATTATGTCCAACGGCCAAAAGTTTAGGTTGATTCAAATCTTTATGTTCAAACAAAACATCAGTCTTGCTACTTTCTGGAATTTCTCCCCAACAACGAATTCCTTCTTCGATGATCATACAGGAAAAACGATTTCCTGTAGCGAGAGAGCGAGGGCCAGTGACTAATTCAAGAGGTGCTTTGAGAGTTGATTGTTCAGCTTCCCCCCAACACTTCACTCCTAATGAAGTGAGCGCACAAGCGTGATTATTTCCAATGGAAACTTCACGAGTTTCGATAAATGCATCTTGAGAAAAAGCTGTGGATGAAAAAAGATATTGTACACTGAGGAGAACAAGTAATTTACTAATCATGACTCCCTCCCTGGGCGTGATTGCGACTTTCAAAAAAAAATATATGACTCTTCCACTTGGTCGTCCATCTAACTTCAACACTTTTTTTGTGTTGGACGCAGTCAAATGACAAAGTGGTGCTTGATCAATTTTATTTTGTAAGACGGCTTCAGTATTGCTTTTTATCAAGTGGTACGCGGCCAAGAATCATTGGCGAGGTAATTTGCCTCTCAAAAAGGAGTTTACGATGGACTCGAGTCAACCCCGAAATCAACAAGACAACCAGCAATCAAAGCAAGATGTCATATCTCATGATCAATTTACAAAAATTATCGACCATACAGATTTCCACCACGATCCACCGCCATCAGAAGTTATTCCTCAAGATGAAAATAATAATCCTGCTCAAGAAACACTTATGGGTATGGAATATGATTTTGATGAAGAAAGTGAATCGGAGGAAGAAGATGAAGATGCGAGATATGCTCGAGGGGAAAGTGAAGAAGAATATGATGAAGAATATGATGAAGAATACGATGAAGAATATGAAGAGGAACTCTCTAAGGAATTGGCCAATGATGAAGAAGACTATGAAGGCGATTTAAGCGCTGATGCCAAACAGGAAAGGAACTCAATTTGAATAGTGAAACCATAGGAATGGCATCCGCTCAATAAACAGACTGAGCAATAATGATCGGCCCTAATGTACGGAGGTAAAAAACATGAAAGCTGGAAAACTTAATACTGAATTTGTAAATTTTTTAGGATATTCACTTTACTCTAATGACTCACAAAGACTCCAAGAAATTGAAGATGAATTTGAATATGAATTAAGTGCTGACCTCGATGACGACGACGATGAAGACGATTCACTTTTTGACGAATATGAAAATGAAGACGACACTTCTTCATTATAAAACTTTCTATTTAAACTCTTGCTCCGAAAGGCCATGTTTCAGGAATTTTCTTTTTTTCTGCTTCAACCCTTAACGGAGTAAGAGCACTTGTTTCATCAATATAAATTAAAGCATCGTAACGTTTTGTCAGAACCGTCGGAACATAATTGCTTTGCGATTCAAAGCGGGATTGATAAACTACACCAATTGCACGATGGCCCATAAAATCATGCAATGTGGATTGAAGTTCAACATCACTCAAATCAACTACAAATTGAGAATGGCCGACTTGTGGTATACATCGATGAAGAAAATCTTCAAGACTTCCCTCTTTCGCCTCTGGAACTTCAATGACATCGATCTTACCATCCCATGCAGGAGATGCAATAACATTACCTTTGAATGTCGAAAAACCAACAAGTGAAACTTTATCAGCTCCCCACTTCTCACGGGCAAGGCCACCTATATTAATTTGCCCATGAAAAAGCATATCAGTTCCACGGTAGTCACCAATATGAGTATTATGCGCCCACACGATACATTTAGATTCACTACCATAGTGATGCAGAAGTGAGTCCATAGTATTCAGCATATGATGGTCTCGAATATTCCACGCATCTTCGCCGGAAATGATTGTACGATAATAACGTTCTGCTTGCTGAACAATTTTTGCATTCTGAAGCACGTCCAAATCAGTGATATTTTTTTTGAATAACTCAAACAAAGCATCGGCCACTTGAGATTCACATCCCTCGGGATACTTATAAAGTGAGCGAGCATAGGCCTTTTCGTTTCTGTAATAGGGTTCGAAGCATGAATAATACTTCATCACTTTTGAAGCGAGAACTGGATTGATTTTTTCCAATAAATCACCAACCGCATTGATTGAATCATAGAGAGAATAAACATCAAGGCCGTAAAAACCAACTTTATCATCTTCATTTAATGAGTTTTGATTAAACTCGCTCAACCACTCCATCAAATTTAACATTTCATAATTGGCCCACATCCACGTTGGCCAACGAGAAAAAGATTGCAGAACGCTTAAAGGATCTGTCTGATTAGAATTGTTATGCACGAAATGATTAATGCTTTGACAAGCAGGCCAATCCCCTTCAACTGCAATAAAATTGAAGCCGTGATTTTCGACAAGCTCACGTGATATTTCCAACCGAAGATTATAAAATTCGCTCGTGCCGTGAGTTGACTCTCCAAGCATGACTATTTTTTTATCTTTTATTTTTTGAATGAGCGGTGAAAGATCTTTTATGGACTTAAACGGAATGGCTCGATTTTGAATATCGTTGATAACGTCATGAACCATGTTGCACCTCCCTCATTTCTTATACGAGAAAGATGCAACACCTTGGCCATTAGATTACTGTCCGCAACACTTTTTATATTTTTTTTCGCTGCCACAAGGACAAGGATCATTGCGGCCAACTTTAGGTGCAGTTCTCATAAGTGGTTTAAGGATCTCATGATGATGATGATGTCCATGGTTACAATGGGGGCCATGGACGTGAACAGCCTCGTTCGTTTCTTTTTTAGATTCTTGCTTTTGTTCTTCTGTGTTCATTATTTTTTCCTCAAATTATTAAGTGAGACTTTTTCTACAGAATACTTAATGAGAAGTCCCGAAGTGTCCAAAAGATTTAATCCTTTCTTTTGAATAAGTGCTTCACCATTGGCAAAAACCGCCTCCACTCTCACGGTCGCTCCACTTTCGTTTTCATCTGTATCCACGAGTAACTCTGCAGTCTGTCCGCGTGAAAAACCACGAAGTGAACTGACTTCAGCAATGACACCAGAATGTTCAACTGTCGAAAGATTGTAATTAGCAATAGCAGGTCTCGCCATTCCGATAATTTCAGAAGGTTTACCTGTTCGACATCCAATCGATGCCGATTTATTTTCAAACAAATACCAAA
>CAMLRB010000019.1 GCA_946482295.1 uncultured Bacteriovorax sp.
CAACAATCTCTTCAATAACTTTGATGATTTCCTGCATCTCTTGATTATTGTCTTGAACTTGGTTCATTATCTGTTGGTTGCTCACATCTATTTCTTTAATGGCAAAAATCATATCCTCTACAACTTTTTTTCCTTTTTCAGAATTTTGCAGACTTTCTGATGAGGCCAAAGATGAAGACTTAGCATTTTCTGTCGTCATATTAATCATGCTATTTATTTCTTCTAACGAAGAAGAAGTTTCTTGAAGTGAAGAAGATTGTTCAGTCGTGGCCTGTGAAAGAGTTTCAGATGATTTCGCGATTTGCGAAGAAGCACTTGAAAGTGCTGAAGCATTTTTTTCGAGATTAACAGCAATTTTAGCAAAAGTTTTAGATAAACTATCAGCAAAAAAGTAACCAAAGAGTAAACTGACACTAATCCCGATAAGAGTCACAACCAGAATAGTAATGTTGGTATTATTAGTAATTTCATTTGACTCTGCAGAATATTCAGTAAAATGTTTTTTATGAAATTCAAGTAGTGTGTTAAGAGAGTCCGTATATTTTTCAGCAGCAGCAGGACAATCGACTAAGAAAATTTTTATCATTGCTGCATGATCTTCAGGCTTACCACTTTTATACAAATCGATGACCTTAAGAGCAGTCGCCTTAAAATAGATCCAGTTAGCAGTAACTTTCTCATAAATTTCTTTTTCACCGTCTACAAATGGAATTGAATCATATGTTTTAGCATCCTCGTCATACTGTTTAATTTCTTCTAAGGCATCATGAATGGATTGATCAGCTTCTTTTTGAGAGAGCCCCGGCAAACCTAATGTTCGGATCAGGATTCTTAGTCTTAAGTAATGCTGCCCCATTGAATTAACTAATTTGAGATTTGGAGCGACTCCATCAATCACTCTATCATTTGATACCTTAACTTTTTTGAGACCGTTATATGAGAGTCCACCAATCACAATACTAACAAGGGCCATGGACATGCAAATGAGAAGAAGTTTGACCTTAAAGCTAAAACTTTTCATAAATATGCTCCATTTAAAATTGCGGAAAACAATTATTATGACAGCTTGATCGTAAGAAACATAAAAAGTGTTAAGTGAAAAAACGTTGACAGAAAATAGCTTTAAACAAAATTAATACTTCAAAACAATTGTCTGAGAAGCAATATGCTAAACTTCATATTCTGATAGGTGTAAAAGAGTGATGAAATCAACTTTCTATTTAGGATTTTGTCTTTTTATTCATACTAGTTGTATCGGCAAGGCCCTCATTCGTTGTCGCAACTAAGACTTTAAATCATAAAAAATATTAATGTCAGGCATACACATTAATAATTATTATTCATGACAAAAACCATGTACTTTGCTTCTACCAAAAAGGAGGCCCTATGAAAATTCTCATGACATTCCTAAGCTTAACATTTTCACTCTCTCTCACCGCCGCAGATGACATTTCTCTAAACTGTGGAGGGGGTAATGGAAAATACATCATCATTAGGTCACAGGAGTCTGTTAGCGAGATCACTGCGAACTTTCGCCATAACTTCTTTACGTCTGATCTCATGGTTTGTTCAGGGTTAGAGGCCGATCAAATTCAATGTATTGGCTACATTAACGGGACATCCGATTTAATTGAAATCACAACGAAGGCCATTTCTGAAGGAAAAATCATTGCTGAATTTAAACAAATCCGTGGTGGCACTTTAGTTGGAAAAATGGCCTGTAAATAGGTTTAAGTCCTGAAAAATTTATAGTTAAGCCCACTTGTATGCTAAAATCAGGTATAAAGGTTTTATGAAAACTTTGATTTTAGCATTACTTACTTGTGGGCTTGCTCAGGCTTCTGAATTTCAGATGCTCGAAGGACAAGAAGCTTACGATCTCTATCTCACCCTTCCTGGGGTTAGATGTATAGAGTGGAATTCTAAAGATTTTATCGTTTATACGAAATATCAAACAAAAACTTGTTCTGAGCAAGGTGATAGCACTCAATGGACATGCACTGTTCAAATTAAAAAATCTCGGCCTAAAAAATTTGACAGCGCAAGCTGTACACGCGAAATTCCTTAAATGGATCTCTCCAATTCTTTTGTTAGCATCATCATCCCAACTTTTAATCGATCGCAATTGGTCGAGAGAGCGATTCGCTCGGTTCTCAATCAAACATACAAGAATTTTGAACTCATTATTGTTGATGATGGATCGACTGATGATACAGAACTTCGTCTTCAACAGTTCACCACTAACCCGTCTATACACTATTATAAAAAAGAAAATTCGGGGGTGGCCGCCGCACGAAATTTTGGTGCGGCAAAGGCCAAAGGAAAGTGGATGGCCTTCCTTGATTCTGATGATGAATGGCTAGCTCACAAACTCCAGGATCAGATTAATTTCCTCCAAAAAAACTCAGAATTAAAAATTGTCTACGGAGAAGAAACGTGGATAAGAAATGGGATGCGAGTTAATCAGAAAAAACATCATAAAAAATCAGGTGGAAGAATTTTTGAGAGATGTCTTGAACAATGTTTAATCGCACCTTCATCGGTACTGCTTGAAAAAAATCTCTTTGATGAATTTAAAGGATTTGATGAAAGTTTTGTGGTCTGTGAAGATTATGATCTTTGGATAAAAATATCTTCTCAGTATGAAATTGGTTTCATCGAACATCCACTCATTATTAAATATGGCGGTCATGAGGACCAACTCTCAACTAAGTACTTCGCAATGGACATGTGGCGATTAAAATCAATGCATAATCTATTGATAAGCAGATCACTTCCTGTAAATGATCTTTCTGCACTTTCTGCTCTAATTGCAACAATGCAAACAAAAGGAAAGATTCTTTTGAAAGGATATCAAAAGCACGGCAATCTCGAAGACGCAGTAAAAGTCTCTCAGATCTTAGAGAATCTAATCGCTAACTAAAAGCGAATATAAAAAGAACAAATTTAAGCATGCGAATGGTCTCCATGGAATTTATCATGATGAGCCTTTTTAGGTGGTATTAGTACTTTTTGAAGTTTCTTCACTACGGCCTCTCCAACCCCAATAGCACTTGCTGGATTTTCCCCAGTAATGAGGAGATCATCTTCTACGACATGAGCCGTTTGTGGGAGAATGGCCTTAGAATATTGAGCACCTCTTTTTTTTAGTTCGTCTTCTAAATTATAAGGCACTGCTTTGTCTCTTTTTGCGATTTCTTCTTCTCTCCAGGAAAAGGCAGTTAACTTTTTCCCCATCACAAGATAATTGCCGTCTGAAAGTTTTGCATCCAAAAGCGCACATGGTCCGTGACAAACACCAGAAACGATTTTTCCCGATTCATAAAATTCTACGATGAGATTTTGAAGAACTTCGTTATCTTTAAAATCGAACATTGTTCCATGTCCACCTGAGAGATAAATGGCATCATAATCGTCTGCACTAATTTCTTCTGTAAGCTCCATAGTGTCGCTCAAGAGATCCATAAATTTTCTGTCTTCGTATCTTTTGGCGATAGCATTTTGATACCCCATATTGCCCGCGACTTCAGTCAGCAATAAACTCGCTGGATCAAGAGGCACAAAACCGCCTTGAGGTGAAGCAATGTCTATTTTGATCCCGGCCTTTTCGACAACATCGTAGAAGTGTGTGAGCTCTGAGAGCCAGAGACCTGTACGCACACCACTCTTTTGGTATTCAGCTACGTTCGTGACGATAATGAGGACTTTTTTTGTCTGCTTCATATATTTCTCCTTGGAAGTTACCAAAGGAGAGATGAGCAAGGCCTGTGCCTTTTTAGATTTTTTCTTCCATGTACTGCAAGAATTTTTTCATCAATCGGTTATTAACGTAATTCTGCTCCTGGACGAGATAAAGTTGATTGTGGAGAAGACCACTATCGTTGGTGACGATTTTAAGCTCTTTAAGCAGCTGTTGATTCAGAAGACTCTCAGGAATAACAGCAAGCCCCAATCCCTCTCTTAAGGCCGCCAGCATCGTCTCAACATTATCGATGGTGTTGAAGTATGAAATCTTAACCTGGCGCTTATAATGCAATTTATACCAACGTTGAACGAGCGGAAGATTTCGTGAATAATCCAAATGCGGCAGCTCTTTCAATGTTGAAATCGAGTTCATTGCTTTGGAGTGTTCTTTGTAAAAAGCGTTGGAGCAAACCATGACGAGTTCTTCCTGAAAAACTTCTCGTTTGGCCAGTTTACTTAGGGCTTCGTGAGGAATCGCATCATCAGTGATTGCAAAATCCATATCAAAATTGAGAATGAGATCAACGAGCCTTCTCGTTTCGGCTATCGTGAGGTGAAAACGAACGTTGGGATTTTCTTGTTGAAAACTCTTTAAGATTGGAATGAAAATTGACTTCGAAAAATTAAGCGGCAACCCTACTCTGATTTCTCCTTCAAAACTTTCACCAGACAACAATGATTTATCCTGGAATTCTGAAATGTCCCATAAGAAACGCTCGAAAAGTTGCTGAAGGTTCATTCCTTCTTCAGTCAAAATATATTTTTTTCCAGAACGAAAGAAAAGATTCGTCTGCATGTCGCTTTCTAATTTTTTAATAGATTGGTAGACGGCCGAAGCCGTGAGATTGAGGTGTTTTGCCCCTTCTAAAAGGGTGCCTTTTTCTGCTACTGCGTGAAAACATTTCAATTTATTCAAGTCGAGATTGTTTAGTGCCATTAAAGATAATCTTAAACATATTTATATTGATTTTGAAGTGCCTATGAACTAATTTCCCCCCATCAATTCTATGAGGAGAACCCATGAAAGCTTTAATCACTTTACTTGCTCTTTTTTCTGCTACTGCATTCGCTGAAACTGGAACTAATTTAATTAAAGGCGACCTTAGTCTTTCTGCTACTAAAGGAACGATTGTTTCAGTAAAAGAGATCTGTCCTTTTAATCCAAATGGTCTTTCTTGTATGGCGATAGGATCTCAAGTCACAATCAATGTTGCCCTTCACGGATGTCTTGACCGTTTAGGTGGTTACTCAAGCAATTTTGAAGTTATAGATGGAAAAGGCGTTCTTTATTTTAGCGCTCTAAACATCCACAATGAAAAATCACAACGTGTTCGTTGCTTAAAACAACCTAGTGAAACAGTAACTATCCACACTCCATTTGAGGGTGAAATTGAACTTGTTAATCTAGAGTTTGTTGGAATCAATAAATAATAGATTTTATGGCACCATCTCTTTCGAGGTGGTGCTTATTTTGAGTGTTCTTTGTCGTACAGTTTTTGAATCAGCTTACATTTTCCATTCGCAGTATCTAACAAATCAGCTTGTGCCAGCAATTTATTAAAACGTTCATTTCTATCATTCCAGTTTTTGCATTGTTTTCTCTGGAGTGATGTTGTCTCTGATGAACATCTTAAATCTTGTGGTTGATTAAGGAGACGATCACACATCTCCACTCTCGCCTCCATACAAACATAAACAGTCATTGCCGTAATCATTGAACTTTTAGTGGTAATAATACAAGACTCACATGAGACCGCATCGTGCTCAGAGATTTTAAAATTCTTTACAGGATCACCATTTGATTCAATTTTATCCAAAACGTTTTTAGAAATGATTTTAACGTTTCCAGGGTAATTATCGTAAAAGCCACCAGCATCTTCAGTTGAGATTTTACAGATAGGATCGCCATAGGCGAATGCATTGAGGCTTAATAAAACAGTTATAAAAGTTAAAATTAGCTTCATAGCATGTCCTCATTAAAGTTGGCTTTGAGACATACTAACATTGGAAGTCGCCTTCCAGAGGGGCAAAGAGGAGTTTTTACAGGGCCGTCTAAAGTTTAGACAACAAAAAAGACCGGCCCCCAAGATTCCTAAGGGCCGGTCTGCTTAAATTACCTATTTAGAAAGGTAGAGGATTCGTGACTTCTTCCAAGTAAAATCTGAAACCTTTGACAGAATCATCTCTCCGGCATCGCTGTAGTTCTGCGAGAATGTGATTGTCGTGTGGTACTCCGTTTTTGGTCCAGTGATAATCGAACCAACTTTTGCACCTTCAGCTTTAAGGTCAACAGTCACTTCAGTGATGTTGCTGTTTGGAACATAATTGTATTTGATATTTGATTTATTGATTGATGCTTTATCAATTTCAACAATATCTTTTCTTACAATTTTTAATCCTAGAGCAGCTCTCGTTGGATCAACTTTTCCATCAAGAACAAATGTCAAAGAATGCTTTTTAAGAGTTCCTTCAATCGTAGACGTATCAAGATAAGCAAGATTTACATTCGAGTTCATCATAAGAACTTTATAGTTAGCTTGAATGTTATTTACCTCACCTTCTTCTTTAGCTTGAACAGATTTTTTTACAAAGACCGCTGCTTTAGAGCCATTGTTGTAATACTCATCATCATTCGATTTTGCATGGATCGCAATTGATCCGTTTTTATCAAGACCGACTGTAAACTCAGGCCCAAGAATTTCAGAAAGTACACTAAACTCCACTTTAACATTTGCTTTGTGAGTTTTAAGGAGTTTTTCTTCTGGAACTTGAATCACTTTCGTACATTCATAATCTTCATCTTTATATTTAGTTTCCATTTTACAAACTTGTTCTTTATAAGGAACTTTTTTGCATTCTTCTTTTGCAGGAACCATTTCACACTTAGTGCTGTAGTTGTCCTGACACACCTGATGCTGACGTGGAACATTTCTACAAATTTCATCCCCTGGAATCGTCGTACATTCTTGTCTCGTTGTATCTCGACAAACTTGTTCTTGACGAGGAACTTGGCGACACTCATAGCGTCCTGGAACTGTTGTACATTGCTGACGAGTTTCGTTTTCACAAACGCGTTCAGTGCGAGGAACTTGAGTACACTCCTGACGGCTTGGACCAGTTGAACATTCTCTTTCTTCGTAAGGAACTTGACGGCACTCTTGTCTCGAAGGAGCATCTGTACACTCTTGGCGAGGTGGAATTTTCACGCAACGATTTTCACCGTTAACAATTGAACACTGGATATCTCCAGGAATTGTTCGACATTGCTGTCCACCAGGAACAGTTGAACATTCACGACGGTAGTTAACGACTACACGACATTGTTGCTCACCTGGAACTGTTCGACATTCTCTTTCGTAACGAGTTTCATTACGGCAAACTTGTTCAGAAACATTTCTGCATTCTTGACGATCTGGAGTTGTTGAACACTCTTGTTCGTATTTTGTTTCGTAATGACATTCACGATCCGGAACCTGGCGACACTCTTGTCTGCTCGGTCCATCGTGACATTCTTCTTCCATTCTTGTTTCTGTACGACAGATGGGGTTGTTTACTTGACGACATTCTTCGTGGGCCGGGATTGTTTTACATTCTTTTTTATATTTCGTGACTTCACGACAAACATTCTCTTCATAGGGAACTTTGCGGGTACAAGTGTCTTTTACTTCTTGATCAACCATTGTGATCTGCTTAAGAAAATTTTCGAGATCAAAAACTTCTTCGCCTTGGTTTTGAAATTCAATTTTTTTGAATGTTTCAGTGAAAGCAATGTTTGTTTGCAAGATCAGACAGCAGGTTAGCAGCACCTTTATGAAGCGATTCATTTTATCCCCCCCGAGATAATAATTTTAGAACTCGCGCAGAAAGAGCAATAAAAGCGCCAAAACTTTTTTTAATGAGAAATGCGTTAAGAAGAGAGATTTGTTAAGGCCCAGTTTTTTGCTAGGGCCACTCTGTCACCGGTGAGATTGATTCGCAAGAATCACTCCGCACCGTCCACCGCGTCTAATTGAGTTGGTAATATTCTTGGTTGAAGTCTGGCATCTCTTCATCTGAGAGCATACCAATCTTTTCTAAATGAGAATCTAGTACGTTTGAATAGAAGCCAGTGACTTTAAATTTTTTCGTGCCAAACAGCTCATTAAAGAGATCGAGTAGCTCTGATGAACAGTTTCGAGTGATCGAGTGATAGGCACGTGAAGATCCGTAAGCCGTTCCTCTTCTAATACCACCTAGTAAAACACTACGTTGATTTTTCTGTGAGAGTTTAAAACGTCTTTGTGAAACGATGTTTTCGTTTTCTAAAACCATCCAGTTGAATTTTTCTTCAACGGAAACAAGTCTGTAGGCCAGATTGAAGTGACCTTTTAGACCGCTAAAGAAGTTAAACTTCTCCCCTCTTGGGCCAATATTTTCTACTGAAAGTATAATATTTTTAAGCGTGACGATTTCACGTTTTTCTTTAAGATCTTGAGGAATGAGATAAATTGGTTTTTTGAAATCAAATCTGATTTGCGTATGATCGATAACAACTTCTACTGGAGAGCTGATCATTGGGAAATGCTCTGACTGCAGGACCATATTTGAAATTTCATTAATAGGAATTTGAGCAATCCAAAATTTCTTTTTGTGACTTACGTTCGCCACAACAATTGTTCCGGCAACTGGTTTAAAATAGCGTGCTGCTATTTCTGGTGCTAATTGCATAGCACTTCTTCTTAATGTCGAATTAATACAGGCACCAGCATCTGGACCTTTGGTCATACGAACACGTGGTTCAAAGGGATCATTGGCATTCACCACACATTGAGGATGTGTATTGATCGGACTGCCTTTAATGCCCGGAGCTCCGGCCACTGCAGAATGATTGATTAATGCGAAAGCCGCCATGACTAATAAAAATTTTGTTTTCATAGGCCCCATCATACCGAGTTTTTGATTATCAGCTTTTTAGGGATGTAAACAATTCTTACCTGTCAAAACTTTAGACAACGAAAGAACTGAAGGTGCCACTATACTTTTGGTTTCGCAACAGCATAAGTATAGTGGACCCCTCAGAAGACCCCTCAGAAAACCTCTTAGAACCCATACGTTGATCTTCTCGACGCTATAACTCTTGAGAAGCTAAATCAGTGGCCATATCCAAATGTTTTTTTAACACTGGCAAAGTCTTGTGGGCGAAGTCGACCACATCAACATCTTCACCTAAGAATGTTTCATCTTCCGTGAGTGCGATGGCATTTTTGTGATCTTCGATTTGCCAATTGGCGAAGTCGTAACACCAGTCAGGTGATTTTGATGTTACGAAGTAGCGCGTGATTAACACTTGTGTGGGATTGGGTGAAGTTGGAAGATCGACATTTTTTGAAGCGGCAATCGTTTTTAATTTATTCAAATGTTTCGTATGATGATGAACTAAAATTTCACCAAACATTTGACCATTGGGGCCTACACATTTTTTTTTCGCGAGTGTTCCTAGTTCAATTTCTAACAAATCGCCTTCGGCCATTTGTTTCATCCATTCAACATCAAAGGCATTTAGATTTTGAGCAGCGTGAATCATGGGAGAAAAAAATAGTACTGTGGAAAAAGCGAGTGCGGTGAATGTTCTTTTCATAAATACTCCTTTGTTTTTATTTTGTTTATGCAAATGGTGCCACCGCCCCATGCCTCTGAGATTATTAACCGCAACTTTAGCCAGCCCATTATTATGGCATTTTGAAACCATGATCCTTCCCATCGCGTTTAGATAGTCCTTGGGCAGTCTTTAGGTTAAAAAAGGCCCTCACTTATAAGTGAAGTGTATTATTCATCTCTAAACTCTTGAATGAATCTTCATATTGTCTTTTAGGAGAATGGGCCCGTTTTAGGAGAATATAGAGCAAAAGGAGTACCTGATGAAATCACCACTAATTTTTATTCCGTTGTTTGTAATCGTTGCGATCTCTGCAACGATTGTTCAAAATCCATCAATCAATAATTCAGCAACTGGGCGCTATCAAGGTTGGTACTACCCTTCAAAATAGGTCAACTACTCGCTAACAAAACATTACATTCGTGCAAATTAATTGCTCCTCATGAAGAGAAGATTATTCTTATTAGTACCTCAAGAAAAATGTAACAAGGATTGGTACATGAAAAAAATCTTATCTCTAGCTCTTCTCTCATCATCACTCATCACGATCAACGCTAACGCTCGCTCAGTAGACAAAATTGTCGGCGGTGTTGAAGTAGATCCAGGAAAAACTGAAACAAGATACATCGTAAGCTTAAATAGAGGCTGCGGAGGAAGTATCATCGCTCCAAAGTGGATCTTAACTGCTGCTCACTGTAAGTCACTTTTCAAAAGTAAAATTACAGCAGGTTCAGTTGATTTAAACAATTCTGAAAGAATTGTTTTAGAAGTAAAAAAGTCATATATTCACCCAAAAAATAATCCTTCGACATTCGCAAGCGATCTCGCTCTTCTTGAACTGAAGACTCCAATTGATTTTGAAGCAACGAATTTAAGAAGCATTGAACTTCTTGAACCAGAGCAAGTAACTACTGGTGCGATTGCAGAAGGTGTAATTGCGACAACTCTTGGTTGGGGAGCAATGAGAGAAAATGGAAACGTGACATCACTTATGAGAATGGTTGAAGTTCCAATCGTAAGCAATGAAACAGCAAACGCTCCTGGTTCATACAATGGAAAAGTTGACAGCACGATGATCGCTGCTGGTTTACCAGAAGGTGGAAAAGATTCTTGCCAAGGTGATAGCGGGGGACCATTCGTTATTGAAGGAACAGACGGAAAACCGGTTCTTGCTGGTGTTGTAAGCTGGGGTAAAGGTTGCGCGAGAGCGAAGTACTACGGGCTTTACGCTAGCGTGGCCTCTGGACATGCGTGGATCAAAGAAACGATGGAAAAAAATCCTTAATCTAACAAACTCCTGACAAAATAAGGTGCCACAGACCTAAGGATAGTGGCACCTTCCTCTCCTATTTCTCTCTCAACTTTTCATCTTCAGAACAAGCTCTTATTCAACTAAACTCTTTAAAACCTTTACATTTTCTTAAGAAATGAATTTTTTTACATTAATAAAAATGCTGTTAAGAATTTTAAATATTAGTCCGATCGATGAACAAATTTAAAATCAAAATATTTGGAGGCTCCTTTGGATAAATCACGAGCACTGGTTATTGATGACGAACTTCATTTACGTGAATCACTTGCCGAGATAATGAATGAAGACTTTGGTCTCGTGGAAACTGCCACAGATGGTCCAAGCGCAATTTTAAAGATTGCTCAATTTGATCCTGATATTATTTTAACTGATTTTAAAATGCCTGGATTTGATGGTGTAGAACTTATAAGACGAATCAGGGCCGCTGGGAGTAATATCCCTGTTATTCTTGTGACTGCACATGCTGATAAAGAACTTGCATTAAGTGCAATACGACTGGGTGTGAGTGATGTTCTTGAGAAGCCTTTTACTTTCGACAGTGTAAGACAATGTGTTCAGCGTGTCCTTCAAATTTCTAACTCTCACGAAAACATTACCGAACTCAAAAAAAAGCATGGTGAAAATTCTGCTGAAGTTAGGCGGGCGATGAAATTCGTTGGTCTCCTCCAGGCAGCTAATAGTCTCGAAAAAAAGTAGGTAAAGTTTATGATGAAAACAATTCTCATTGTATGGTTAATTTTTTTTACATTTACATCATCTGCCGCAGAAAGAAGACACAAGTTAAAAGTTACGGGTGGTCATGTTGATCAGTTAACAGTTGAAACTCTTGAAAAAGATTTTCCAAAACTGGCCAGTTATAAAACTTCATTACAAAAAGAAGAGATTCAGCTCTTCGAAGGTGTGCTTTTTTCGGATCTCATGAAAAAATATGCACCCCCTGGTACTACGAAGGTCAAAGTTTCTGCGACAAATAATTACTCTCAAACTTTAACAGAAAAAGATATTCACGATTGGAAAGCTCTCTTGGCCTTCAAGTCGAACGGTAAAGTTATCCCAACCAAAACTCGCGGAACATTCAGGGTGGTTTACGATTATAATAAATACAAAGAAGATCCAGCTGTAGAGGTTGTTTTAGACACCAATTCAGTTTGGCAAGCTATCTCAATAGAGTTTTTAAAATAACCTAAATGAGCTTCCTGCAAATTATTCAACATGTGAAGAATAAGCTACTAGCACGTGGAGTGATGTTTGCGCTCATTTTGGCATTTTTAGTTACCATATTATTTACGATCATTCGTACTAACAGTATCGTTGAGAAGTATGGAAATGAAGATTTTGCTATTAAGCGCGAATCTAGAATGGTTTTTCAAATTCGCTCTCAAATTATGCAAGCATTTGGTGCTTGTCATGAAGCTGTTCACTCAAGTCATACATCACATGCCGAATGGTCTGAAAAATGTCTGACCTCAATTGAAGCAGCTCTCTCACAAGTTAGTAATGATTATAAATCAATAGATCCCCAATTCCTTCAAAATGAATTGAATTCCATTTTAGAGATTGCGGAAAAAATTGTAGCCCTTTCGGAAAAACCAAATGACCAAAATTCTCTCGACTCCGAAATTTTAAAATTTGAAAAAAAAGTAAATAACCTCTACACAAAACTCGGAGAAGTTGAAGCAAAGTTATGGGGAGATGGAACAGAAAGATATTCACAAATGCTCATTGCTTTTAAAGCTACAAAAAGATTTGAGTTCATCTCAGTCTTTTTAGTTATATGTTTATGCCTTTATCTCTATCTTTTATCTTATTTCAAAGAAAGAGCCGACAAAGAGCTGGAAAAGGCCCGAGAAAAATTAGAAGTTCAAAAACTAACTCTCATACAAAGTTCAAGATTGTCTGCTTTGGGTGAAATGGCCACAGGTATTGCACATGAAATCAACAATCCCCTCGCAGTCATTCAAGTTAAGGCAGAAAAACTTAGTCGACTTTCTTCCAGCGAAAAACTAACTAAAGAAAATCTGGATGAAAATATTTTGATCATCATGTCGATGAGCCGAAGGATAACTAAGATAATTAAAGGACTTCGAGTTTTCGCTAGAGATGGAGAAAGTGATCCATTTGTCGAATCAGAAATTGGAGCAATCATTGATGAAACATTGGAAATATCTAAGCTTAAAATCACTAATTCTTCGGTTAGGTTGGAAGTTGTAATACCCACACCTACTCTTACTTTAGAATGCAATCCCACTCAAATAAGCCAAGTCATTTTCAATTTAATCAATAATGCAGTTGATGCCATTGAAAATCTTCCAACAGTTCCTGACTATGATAAGTGGATTCGCATCGAAGTTTCTGATTTAGATAATTATGTTAAAATCACAGTTGTTGATTGCGGAAACGGAATTCCCTATGAAGTCCAAGAAAAAATGTTCACCCCATTTTACACAACAAAAGAAGTGGGTAAAGGAATGGGACTTGGCCTGAGTATTTCTGCGGGCATTATTAAGGCCCATTCGGGAAAATTGGAAATCGATCAAGATACTGCGAATACTTCTATTTCATTCTCCCTACCCAAAAAGACTACTCAGCCTAATGGATGAGGTAGTTTGTTCAAATGATCAAACTCAATCCCTTGATCAGCGAACTGCTTAAGCCTTTTGAGATGAATATTATCTCGAGTGGATATCCCGAAAAATAAATCTTGCAACTCTGAAGAATGGGCCCTGATTCCTGAGAGTTTAAACTCTTCCATAAATTTGGGCATTTTTAATTCAGTGAAGTTCACTTCAGCTTGTGTTGATGAATGACTTGCATTATTTTCTTTCGTCAATTGTTTGAATAACTCATTTCCAATTGCTGGATTATTGGCATAGCGAATGTGATCGACAACATCAGGTTTTTTAATGGCCAAAAAATCACGCATGGTAAAAAGTGAATGATCACTTGCATCTAATTCAAGAAAAGAAGTTACATGTCTGGCACATTCAATCGACGATTTCCAGATCGCTTTATCCAAATCTAAATCTGCTGCAAGACCTAAACAGAGGCCAAATGGATTATTGGCCTTTATACCTGTTGCTATGGTCATCGTTACAAAATGATTATTTGTAGATCGTAATTTTAAAACATGTGTCTGAACTTTTTCGTTTGTCGTTTTTGCAATAAATTCTTTGAGCGTGCCTGAAAGACAATGATCGATGTTATCGCCAGGAGTTTTAGTTAAAAAGTGACAAAGAAAAGAATCTCTTTCGATTAATTCAGCTAGTGCATTTGATTTTGCAGATTCATAATCAAAATGAAGAGCTATACCGCTACTATTTTCTAAATTATTTTCTTTAATCAGCATTCTTTCAAATGCTTCCATAATGGCCTTAACAAGTGCCGTTTCTTCGTCACTGTCGGTGCCTCTACCTTCATAGGGTTCATTATTATAGTGAAGACTTACTTTGAAATCGTATAGATGTGACAACCATCTTTGAGGCCAGGTGTAAGTGATAATAGAAAGCTCTAACTGTTTTCTATGCTCGACAACCCAATTAATTAATTTTCTTTTTCTATCATCCACAGTGGGCTTCCGGCGAAATATTTATAAAATAATGGCTTCCATGGTTTTCTCGCTACGGCGATATAACCACTAACGGAGATGGGAACTACATATGCGTTGTAAAGAATTTCAAAGTGAAGATCCTTGAGCCTTTTAAGTCGCGCTTCCTTGTCTTCAATTTTCATATAATTTTCAATCCACTTTATACCCTCTTCTCGATTCATTGCTGTAATGTTTGAACTGGTAAGATAGTAAGAAAGCAATGAGATATTTTCGTAGAAGCCTGTATCGGCAGGAAGTATGTAAGCGTCTTCTTGCTCGCCTGTCTTAAACTCAGGGTCAATGGTGTATGGGATAAACTCCACCATCTTAGAATCTTTAAAAATTTCCTGATAGATATGAATTTGCTCTTTCCAAACGCTGATCTTAATTTTGCGAAGAGTTGGATGATCACCTTTTTTTTCATTTTCCCACATATTAGAAATTATTATTTTATTGTCTTCGCTAAGCCCACCCTCTCCATAACTAGCAAAGAACTCTTCTGTTGCCGACATATTCTTCGAAAAAAAAGGATGCTTCAACATTTTGCTTTTTATATAATGAGCGATTTGAAGTCTCTTCTCTCTCGAAAGTTCTTTAAACTTCGTGGGAGTAAATCTTAAAAAGTTTAGGTCCAGGGGTGTTGTTTGATGAACATTGTATCCTGACTGCTTCGCTAATTCATGAACAAGATTTACATCGGCAGGGTCGAATGTAGTTATAAGATCAATTTGCCCATTTTTGATCATCTCAATTGAATTTGATTTTTCAGTATGAATGAAATGAATTTCACTCGGAGTGCTTTCATTTAACAAAAAGTTTGCCGGATTTGCTTTGAAAATGAATTCACCTTGTTGGCTATCTTTCAATAAATAAAACGGTCCAGAAGTATTTCGATAATCAATAATCTTCAATTCTTTAGATTGCCAGTCGATGGAGTCCTTAGGAATGATGCTAAAATCAACACTCGTAATGAGGCTCAAGAAAAAAGGTGCTTTGATTTTGTCCTCGATAGTAATTTCCAAAACATTATTTTTGAAATTCAATCCTGAACAATTGTCAGCTTTGACATCATACTTACCACATAAAAAACTACTTAATTGTCCATGCGAATTTGATTCTCTGATCAATAGACGCTTAAAAGACTTGTAGGCATCTTCTGCTGTTATCAGCTTTCCATCTATAGTTGTAAGCCCGTCTCTTATTTTAAATTGAATCTTTTGGGGCGTGATCCATTCATAACTTTCAGCGATTGCAGGAATAATATTACCATCGCTGTCTCTTCCAAGAAGTGGTGAATAGAGGGCCCTCAGGATGTTTGCCTGAGCTGCTGTTTGAATGTCAGCAGTATCATAATGACTGATTGGACTTTCTGTATGGAATGCGACCTTCAGAATATTCGGTGTGTTCATCGTGCTATTTGTTTTCATATAAAAGCTCAACAGTATAAATGTACCAAGCAATACTAACGATCCAATGAAGATAAAAACTTCTTTCTTCATTTCTAAGTTCTTTTACAGTCTGTAGATTGTGAAGCATTTTCTTCCTTAATAAACCCTCTCTTCTTGAGTTCATTAATTAATTCGCTAGGACCTGCAATGGTTTGATCTACTGTGTTTAGTCGAATCATGTTTTCTTCATCGAGGATTTCAGCTTCTTGTAATTTTACAATCTCGTTTTCAGTAATTTTTATTTCTATTAATGTCTCCGTGGCCTGAACAGTGAAAGGAATCAGGAAAATCGTTGATAGTAGCTTTTTAATCATCGTCATATTTCTCTCCTTTTAAATTATCTACTCAACACAAACTCTTTGCCAACTACGCCTTTAATCCAGGTAACATGATTGAACTTATGAGCTTCATATCCTGTGGCCAAAAACAAGTTTGTAAATCCTTTTTCATAAAGTTGTTTTGTAACGTCAAGGCCATTTTCTTTTTCTGATAAATCCATATCAATATAAAATGTAGTATTTTTTTCAAAAGACGAAACTTTATTCCAAAGCTCAGAAGTAGTAGATAGCGACAACAAGTCGATTGACTCTTCCATTGCTCGTTTTTCCCAATGAGTTCGAACTATTTTGTCATCATCCAATAGAATGATTTTTTCGCTGACTCTATTGAGAAAAACTGAAATGATAGTTCCTACATCTGGTGTCGATTGAATTTCAACTTTACCCTTGAAGTGACCTTCAACAATCTTCTTAGCATTAAAGAATCCCAGCCCATTTCCTTTATGCTTTAAATGTTCTTTACCAAAACTAAAACCTTCTCTACCTAACTGTGCAACGATTTCCGCGGGCATTCCTTTACCATTATCCATAATGGATATTTCAACATTCTCAGAATGTGTCTGCACAATGACCTTAATGTTTCCTTCTTTAGTGTCGAATGATTCAATGGAATTATTGATAAGATTGCTAACGACACAACTTAATTCATACGCATTAATGTAAACAATTGAGTTTTGACTGTTCTTAAGTTCTATTTCAATCTCAAGACCAGGATAGTGACGATACTCCATTCTTTTTTCAGTAATAATTGCCTCTATCAAAGGTGCAACTTTCTCATTTTTTAACTTGAATTTGATATCATCCTCTGAAGAGGTATTGCTTTTATTGTTGGCCAAGAGATTATTGGCAATATCATTAATTCTTTGAGTTGAACTTTTGATGATTGCAAGATCTCTTTCCGGAATATCACTGTATTGATCAATAACCATATTCAAGGCCGTGAGCGGCGAACGAATATCATGAGTAACTTGCTCAGCAAGCGATACGCGAAAATCGTCTTGCTTCTTCTTCAACTCCAAATCGTATTGAAGTTTAATTTTCTTTTTCAAATAAATTAAATAAGGAACGCTGAGAAAAATAATAAGCAAATATGTAAGGCTGCCATAAAAAAGCATAGGCCACAGACTGTAAAAAAAAGTTATCTCTCCATATGGTTTTTCATTATTATTCCCCAAATAAATGTGTGTTTTGGATTGAACCTGGAACTCATTGTTCTTCTCTCCGGTGCCTCCAACAGAAAATAATTTTTCGTCCTTACTGTTACTAACTTCAATATGCTCAAAACTAAAAAGTAGTGCATTATTAAGAACAGAAACTACGGACCTAAAATCACCCACGAGATAGTTTTGTTTGATGCCTGAAGTGATAGCGTCTGATTGAGATTTTTTAGTGAAAATTCCAACGCCGATAAAAGCTGATAGAACGATTAATAACCCAACTATGTGGATTAATAAAAATTTATACACAGACTGAAGCCACAGATTTCGCATGGGCCAAACAATATCACATGAATTCGCTCCCCCTTGAAAGAATATATTTTTTACATGCTTTTAAAGCTCCAGGCCTACTCGGAACAATGGCACTATGTCCGCTTTTTCCGTTCTGGCATAAGAAGTGCAATTTTATAAACAGTATTTCTTGCGATGACCAATGAGTAAGGTATGCAAAAAATTTTCTAAGAAATTGTAGTGATGGTGATGAACTGCACACAAGGAGTGGAAATGAAATTTATAAAAAAATTAGATGAATTAACTATAAAGGACATCTCACTTGTTGGAGGCAAAACAGCATCTTTAGGTGAAATGATTCAAAATCTTTCACCATTAGGAATTAAGATACCTCCAGGTTTTGCTATCACTGCAGATGCGTTTACGGCGATTATTGATAAAGGTCACTTAAATGAAATCATTCATCAGAAACTAGAAAATATAAAAGCTGATGACATTGAAACGCTTGCTAAGACCGGTAAAGAAATAAGAAATTTAATAAAGAGCATTGAATTTCCATCAGAGTTGCGAGACGAAATATTACTCGCATACAAAAAACTGAGCAATCAAGTAAAAATGGAAAATTGTGATCTGGCCGTAAGATCTTCTGCAACTGCTGAAGATTTACCAAATGCTTCATTCGCTGGTCAGCAAGAAAGCTTTTTAAATATTCGTGGAGAAAATGATCTACTTGAAGCTTGCAAAAATTGTTTTGCCTCTTTATTTACGGACAGAGCAATCAGCTACAGGATTAGTAGAGGATTTAAGCATGAACTCATAAGATTATCAATCTGTGTCCAAAAAATGGTCCGTTCTGATCTCGCCTCTTCGGGGGTAATTTTCACACTCGATCCTGAATCGGGTGCAAGAAATGTCATTCTCATTAGTAGCTCATATGGGCTCGGAGAAAACATAGTTGGTGGTAAAGTTGATCCTGACGAATTCATTGTTCAAAAAGAACTAATTGAAAAATCCCCACTCCCCATTATCAAAAGAAAATTGGGTGCAAAGCAGATGAGGCTTGTATATGCAAGACATGGAACACGAACGACAAAGAATGTTGAAGTTTCCCCAATTGATCGCAATCAGTTTTCCATCATGGATAATGATGTTCTAAAACTTTCAATATGGGCCAAGTTAATCGAACAGCATTATTCAAAAATCCATCACACTAACATGCCAATGGATATTGAATGGGCAAAAGATGGTTATACAAATGAATTATTTGTCCTGCAGGCAAGGCCCGAAACTGTTCATAGTCAAATTTTAACAAATCAAAATGAAATCTATTCATTATTAGAAAAAGGAAAAACTATACTTAAGGGTCGAGCTGTAGGTGCAAAAATTGGTAAAGGCAAGGTGCGTATTATCCGCGATGTTGATGAGCTATCGTCGTTTCTTCCAGGGGAAATTTTAGTAACTGATATGACAGATCCAGACTGGGAACCAGTCATGAAGATGGCAAGTGCCATTGTAACCAACCGTGGAGGACGAACTTGCCATGCTGCCATCATAAGTCGTGAACATGGTGTTCCTTGCCTAGTTGGTACTGGCACTGCAACGGAGAGCTTAAAAAATAATCAAAATGTCACAGTTACATGCGCTCAGGGTGATGAAGGATATGTCCTAGAGGGGTTATTAAAATATTCAGTTGAAAAAATTGAATTAGAGTTGCTTAAACAGACGAGCACTCAATTGATGGTTAACGTTGGCCATCCCAATGAAGCTTTGAAAATTTCAAGATTACCAGCACAAGGAGTAGGACTTTCACGTATTGAATTCATCATTAGTGATACAATTAAAATTCATCCGATGGCCTTGGTAAAATTTAAAAATCTACAAGATGAATCAACGAAAGATGCCATTTTAAAAATTATTGGATCTTATGCAGATAACCCTGAACAATTTTTTGTCGATAAATTGGCAGAAGGCATTTCATCAATAGCTGGAGCATTTTACCCAAGACCAGTCATTGTTCGGTTTTCTGATTTTAAAACAAATGAATATTCAAATTTAATTGGCGGCAAATTTTTTGAGCCCAAAGAGGATAATCCGATGCTCGGCTTTAGAGGAGCATCTCGATATTACAGTGAACAATATCGTGAAGGTTTCGCACTTGAATGCAAGGCAATTAAAAAGGTTCGAGAGGAAATAGGTTTAACCAATGTAAAAGTTATGATTCCATTTTGTCGTACTCCCTCCGAAGGGAATGCAGTAATAGAAGAAATGAAAAAAAATCACTTACAAATAGGAAAAGAGCACCTCCAAGTTTATGTAATGGCAGAAATACCTTCAAACATCCTTTGTGCTTCTGATTTTGCGATGATTTTTAACGGTTTCTCTATCGGTTCAAACGATCTAACACAATTAGTACTTGGAATTGATCGAGGTTCAGAAATTTTGGCCGATCTTTTTGATGAAAGAAACCCAGCTGTTTTAAAAATGATTTCAATGGCCATTATGAAGGCAAGACAATGTGGAGTACCAATTGGAATTTGTGGTCAGGCACCAAGTGATTACCCAGACTTCACTCAATTTTTGATCGATGAAAATATTGATTCAATCTCCGTTTCCCCAGATGTTTTCTACAAAACATTAAAATTAATTTCCAGATCGGAAGTGATGCATTTACATCAACTGGAAAATGGTAATGAAACTTAAAGAACAATCTTTAAGTTAGTTTTTATAAATAACATATTAATCCAAAGGAAATTTGAAAACAGTCCCCTGCTTAATACAAAAAATATTTTTTCCAACTGCTAATTTTGCATTTTTCTGCAAACTTTTATCTACAATAATTTCCATGATTCTTTTCTGGTATTTTATTGATAGTGTATGACCTCGGAATTTTATTGTAAGTTGAATATTGTTAATTTCTTTTGGCAATCTAGGATTGATGTATATAGTATCTTGTCTTACTTCAATACCGGTGAAACACCTTTGAACGAGATCAACTGTTCCGGCCATTGCTCCTAAATGAATCCCCTCATGTGTTGTATCTCCCTGAATATCAGCGACATCTGTTTCTAATGCGCGATAAAACCACTCCCAGGATTTGTCAATATCATATCTTGCCAGCACCCACGCGTGAACAATTCTGCTCAAAGTTGATCCGTTTGAAGAAAGAGCAAGATGGTAGTCTATATTTTTTTTAATCCATTCTTCTTCAAAAGGATATCCAAGCCACTCATGTCCTTGTTTCAATTCTTCTGGCGAAAATAAATAGTAAAGCATCAGTACATCTGACTGTTTGTTGATTTTGTAAAAATTAACATCATCTGATTCACTTTCCAAAATTCGATCAATTCTTTGAATATTCCCATATTTTAATCTATATGCTTTCCAGTCTAAATCCTTTAAGTTTTCAAAACCCTCAAACTGGTTCATGATTCCATCAATCCCCAAAGGTAGATAAACTTTACGACTTAAATCTTGCCAGTGACCAATTTCATGAAGAGTGAGATCAATCGATTTTAGAATTTCTTCTTGCCGTTTTTCACTCAATGAAAAAAGTAATTCTACGGTTATTTTGATACACCAAGATGCCATATAATTAGTATAAGCATTATTATTAATACCTGTTTCTTCCCCATTCGGATAATGAGTATGGAATTCATCAGGGCCAACAATGTTTAAAATTTCATATCTTTTTTTTTGTTCGTTGAAAGTAAGAGAACTAATCCAAAAACGGCATATTTCTAAAGCCATTTCTGCTCCGTAATGGGAGAGAAAATTTCTATCATCGCTAACTTGATAATATTGCCAGATATTGTAGATAATTGAAGCATTGATGTGACGTTGTCTGCTGGTTGCATCTGGAATCCAACGTTGAGAAAGAGGATTTAGGTGATAAATCTGACTCTCTTCCTCTCCATTACTTCCACTTTGCCATGGATAAAGCGCTCCAAGAAATCCATGATCTTTCGCATTTTTTCGTGCTCCATCCAACCTTCGATATCTATACATAAGAAGTGCGCGACTTAATTCGGGAATACGTAAATTTAAAAATGGCAGTATAAAAAGCTCATCCCAGAATATGTGTCCGCGATAGGCTTCACCATGAAGTCCACGAGCAGGAACGCCAACATCCAAATCAATACTTTTAAAAGAAACTGTTTGTAAAAGATGAAAGATATGAAGTCTAATGAGTTGTGTTTCTCGCTTTTTCTCAAAAAGATCAATGTCACAATGTTTCCAAATCCTCTCCCATTCTCGAACATGCCTCTTGAGCAATTCTGAAAACGTAGGAAGTCTAAGAAGTAATTTTTCCGCCTCATATCGAGGATCAGCTATTGCATGATCTTTGGAACTAAAAAGAGTCATCACTTTTTCAACACTAGTCTTGACACCTTTTTTAAGATCTAGTGACAACACAACTCCAAATTCTCTTTCTGTATCTATTGGAAAATGAGAGACGTTTAATTTTTGTTTGCTTTCAAAAACTTCCGTGCGTATTGCCTGTGAAAGATGTAACTGCGATTGACTAGTAATGGAATCCAAAATAAAAGTTCCATCGTCACCCCATTCTTTATTCATGATCTTAAGATGCCTGTTGCTTAGGCCTGAATAGCGTTTTACACCAGCATTTTTGATCGAAATATCTATCGTAGATTTTACTTCAACTTCACTAGTCCAATTTATTGGTTCAATTGTCCATGAGATCGCTCCAATGTGAGGATTATCCATGCTGACAATACGAAATGATTCAATTTTGGTTTCGTGCCCACTGCTATCTTGGAAATGCACTAATCGTCGCAATACTCCTTGTTTCATATCGAGTTCCTGAATATAACCCAAAAGTTTTACCTGCCCGATGTCAAACCAACTTTCAAATGGGAATCGAAATTTCAAGCAAAGCCAATTTGGCCAATTCACGAGATCTTCGTTAATTAAGGAGTTCCCGGCCACGACACTTTGAAGTCGATTATAACCACCCGCTAAGTATGTTCCAGGATAATGATTTTCCCCTGTAAGACTTTCTTCTGCTGCTCCTCTAGTGGCGAAATAACCATTCCCTAAAGTCATGAGGGTTTCTCTTAGCAGTTCTTCTTTCAAATCCCAATCTGTAAATTTTAAGGTCCAGGTCTCCATCTTTTATATTTCCCTGAATATAGTTTCGAAATTCTTTCTAAAAACAAAGTAACTTCTCCTGGATTATTAAGATGGTAGTCTGCCATTGTCGCGGACATCCCTGAGTCGACTTTAATACTGATTCCTTTTCCATGAAGAGCTAAAAAAGCATCTTCATCAGTTAAGTCATCGCCAACATATAATGGAACTGTTTGTGTAGAATCGATGCTAAGAATCTCGCATATTTTATTGACAGCTTTTCCCTTATCCCAGTTCACATTGGGAAGAATATCGAATACTTTTTTACCTTCTTTCAAAATCAATTGAGGATATTTTTCAATAATTGGTTTAAGTTGATTTTTTATATCCATCCTGCTTTTAAATTCAACCATTCGGTAATGGATTGCAGTTGCAAAAAGTTTTTTTTCAATTAAAAGGCCATGAATTCCTCCGAGCAAATTAGAAGCGGCAATACTCGCTTCTTCTAAGGCCGGAAGATATTTTTGAACATCTTCTTGTATAAAGTGAAAACATCCAGGACCACTGATATCAAATCCATGACATCCACTATAAAAGATATTATCCAAACCAATTCGTTCTTTAATATCAAGCCTATCGCGCCCACTTACTATCGCTACTTTAAAGGCCTTTGATAAAGATTCCAGAATATTTTTTGTCTGCTCCGATATAACAGCTGCAGACGGCTGAGAAACTATATTGGATAGTGTTCCATCATAATCTATAAAGAGAGCAATATCTCTACTCCCTACATGTGCAATAAAATCGTCCCAAGCTGTTAAGACATGTGGTGCATGGCCGATGTCAAGTAACGAAGTTATGACTGCATCAGCACCAGATTCATATAATTGAGCAAAAGGTGTTTGCCCTTCTCGACTCATCCCATAGATAGTTTTAAAATGTGCTTTCTTCGCTGCAATGACACCACTAACTGAATCTTCTACCAAAGCACATTCCTCTGATTGAACACCTATTTGCTCAACGGCTTCGAGAAAATAATCTGGGAATGGTTTTCCTCTTAGATGTTTTTGTTGTCCATCAATTCCATCGACCAAAGTAGTAAAAAAATCCTCCAATTTAAATTTCTTTAAAACAATTCGGCAATTTTCACTAGATGAAACTACACCCAATTTAATTCCCTGAGACTTCCAAAGCTTCAAAGATTCAAGAACATCCGAATACATTATTGGAGAATTTGTTTCTAAAAATTTTAAGTAGTTTAGGTTTTTTTCTCTGCTTAAAACTTCTAGTTCAGACTCACTTGGCAATATTCCAAGTGCTTCCAAAAAAGATTTAATACCTTCACTTCGAGGTTTTCCATCTACATAACCTTGGTAATGTTCCTTTGTGAAAGGTACTGACAATCCTTTAGCTTTCAGAAAGGTCTCAAATACAATTTTCCATGAATTAAAATGAAGCTCTCTGGTGTTGGTAAGCACACCGTCCATGTCTAAAATAATCGCTTTAAATGGTAGTTGAGTAAGCATGTATTAATGATTTTTTGTACAACGAAATTTTCCTCTTTGAGACAGAGAAAGACTTCTTTGACTTGATTCAGTGCTTGATTCTTTATTCAAAATCCGCTCCTTTGTTAAGGCCATTGCCTAAATAAGAAAATGCAATTTAAAAACCGCTTAATGATAGAGCGTTTCACGAGATGATCTTTCTTGTATTTTACGTAATTCGTTAATTGGGAAGAATTGGAAGAAGAAGACAATCTCTTTTTTTTCTTAAGATCTTTAAGCTCAGTAGATTTCATAATACCTGGAGTATATAAAAATTATTAGAGGTGAAAATGAAGAAACTACTTTTTAAATCAGATGCGCAACTCAAATTATTGACTGGGGCCACTGCTCTAACAGACGCTGTTAGACTCACTTTAGGACCTAAGTCAAAAAGTGTTCTCATCGGTAAAAAATGGGGAAAGCCCATTGTTTGTAATGATGGAGTGACAATTGCCAAAGAAATGGAACTTGAGGACCCGGTAGAAAATATGGGAGTCCAAATGTTAAGAGAAGTGGCGGAGTTAACAGGAGATGCAGTCGGAGATGGTACAAGCACCTCTACTATTCTTGCTCATGCGATTTTTAGTGAAGGATTAAAAAATGTAACCGCAGGTGCAAGTGCAATTGATTTAAAAAGAGGGTTGGAACGTGGCCTTATTGTAGCAGTGTCTTCTATTAAAGCTATGTCCAAAAAAATTACTACCAGACAAGAAAAAGAACAAGTGGCCACTATTTCAGCTCACAATGATCAGAATATTGGAAAGTTTGTTGCTGATGCAATTGAAAAAGTTGGAGGCGAAGGAATTGTCACAGTTGAAGAAGCCAGAGGTATTGAGACGGTTGTTGAAGTTGTAGAAGGAATGCAATTTGATAGAGGCTATCTCTCTCCTTATTTCATCACAGATGCTGCGAAAATGGAGACGCGATTTGATTCGCCTTATATTCTCATTTATGAAAAAAAAATTTCAAGCATAGAGCCACTTGTACCAATACTTGAACAACTCATTAAGACAGGACGTCCTCTACTCATCATTGCAGAAGAAGTTGAAGGAGAAGCACTTGCCATGCTTGTTGTGAACAAGCTCCGCTCTACTTTGGCCTGTGCAGCTGTAAAAGCACCCGGTTTCGGTGATCCTCGGAAGGAAATGTTAGAGGATATTGCTGCTTTGACTGGGGGAATATTCTACAGTGAAGAGTTAGGTCAAAAGATAGATAAATTGAGATTGGAAGATCTTGGGCAAGCTGACAAAGTCATTATAGGAAAAGAAAGTACAACTATAGTTGGCGGGCATGGAAGTAAGCAGGCCATAAAGGATCGAATTGAGCAATTAAAATACAGAATTCAAAATAGTAAAAGTGATTATGTAAAAGAAAAGCTCAAAGAAAGATTGGGAAA
>CAMLRB010000020.1 GCA_946482295.1 uncultured Bacteriovorax sp.
TATTTTGCTCGAAAGTGGAGTGATTGTTTTGTGAATGCGGTTGATCCCGGATGGGTTCCGACTCGCATGGGGGGAAGTAGTGCTCCAGATGATCTGCAAAAAGGTGCAGAGACACAGGCCTGGTTAGCTACGAGTCTTGCGCCTTCAGCTCTTGTGAGTGGTCAGTATTTTCATCACCAAAAAATTCACAACTCAAATCCTGAAGCTGATTCCGTTCACGATCAGGAATTACTTGTGAATGACCTTCTTAAGAGGTGCCACTAGCCCTTTTGTTTCGCAAGTGCGAAACCAAAAGTATAGTGGCACCTTGAATCGCCTTGAATCGAAACTTTTTTTCTCTCCTGATCTTAATCTAAAAATAAGATTCAACATGTTTTCATGACTCGAATTGCAGTCATATGATTAATAAAATGTAACCGGGAGGATACAATGCTAGCGAAAGATTGCATGACAAAAAATGTAGAAATCGGAAGACCAGATATGTCCTTACAAGAAGCTGCTATGAAAATGAAAAAAGGTGATTTTGGCATTCTTCCAATTGGCGTTAAAGATAGGTTAGTGGGAATGATCACAGATCGTGACATTGCCGTTCGTGCCGTCGCCGAAGGAAAAGACCCAAAAAACGTTCAGGTCGGTGAGTGCATGACCAGCAAGGTTCTTTATTGCTACGATGACCAACGAGTTGATGAAGTCATTAAAAATCTAGGAGAGAATCAAGTGAGAAGATTGCCAGTGTTAAATCGTCAGAAGCGATTAGTTGGCATATTGTCTCTTGGAAATTTAGTTCAAACTGATGTTAGCCCTCAAGAAGTCGATGATGCTTTAATTAAAATATCTAAGAAAATGTAGTTCTTATCAGGGATGCTGTTACTTTAACAGCATCCCCACGAGAAGCAGAACTTCTGTTTGCCTGGAATATTTCCCCATTCTTCCGCCCTGTTCATCGGGAAGGGAATGACTTCATATTTTTTAAAGTAAACTGAGGAGTTGTGAGGAGTTGTTATGATTAAGTATTTTAAAAACAGAATTGAAGCAGGGAATATTTTAGCTGATAAACTTTTATCTTTTCAAAACCTAGACCCTGTTGTGCTGGCACTCCCACGTGGTGCTGTTCCCATGGCCTATGAGATTGCAAAAAAACTACATGCACCACTGGATGTCGTTTTAGTAAAAAAAATAGGCGCCCCTGGACACGAGGAATTCGCTATCGGTGCCATTGCAGAAGATGAAAAACCTATATTGAATCACCAGATCATTTCAATGTACAAATTTGATCCAGTGGAAATAGAAAATGTCGTTTATAAGCGTATTTCTGAAATACGCGCTCGTGCAAAAATGTATCGAGAGAAATATCCTGCCGTAGCGTTAAAGGGGAGAAGTGTTATTGTTGTTGATGATGGATTAGCCACCGGTGCAACAATGTCGGCGGCCATTACATGGCTGCGCTCTCAAGAGGTAGACAAAATTATTGTCGCAGTTCCAGTCTCATCATGGGAAGCGGCCGAAGACATTCGCTCCAGAGTAGATGAGTTCATCTCTTTAATAGTTCCCGACAATATGATGGCCGTCGGAAGATGGTATAAAGAATTTTCCCAAGTCAGTGATGAAGAAGTTCTGGAATGTCTCCAGAAGCAAAAAGGTAACGAATCAGACACTGATAATAAGACTGTTTGGATTGAAGATGGAGCAGCTCGCCTGCAAGGAGTGTTGAGCATTCCGGCACAGGCAAAAGGACTTGTTCTCTTTGCTCACGGAGGAGGGAGCTCGCATAAAAGTCCCCGCAATTTGTACGTTGCCAAGGCACTAAATGAAGCAGGATTTGGAACATTATTATTTGATCTCCTGACAGTAAATGAAAGTCTAAATCGTAAAAATGTTTTTGATATTGATTTAATGGCCAGTCGATTGCTGGTTGCTACTGATTGGGCAAAGAAAGTTAATCCTGACCTGCCAATTGGATATTTTGGAGCGAGCACTGGTGCAGCTGCTGCCCTGAAAGCAGCTCAAGATCGACTGGATATTTTTTCTATTATAAGTCGCGGTGGGCGCCCTGATCTTGCCCTGGATTCTCTGCCACAAGTTTATGCGCCTACTTTATTACTTGTGGGACAGGAAGATCATCCTGTCATTCCACTAAATGAGCTAGCAAAAAAACATTTAAAGAATTCAGAAATGATTTTAATCCCACATGCAGGTCATCTCTTTGAAGAGGCAGGAACCTTGGAGCAAGTGGTAGAATATGCCGTCAGCTGGCTATCAAGTTGTCTCAAACTGCATCTTGAAAAAAACATTGATACTCATTTTGATGTCAAAGAAAACATTGTTAATGAAATAGAACAAAGTGCGCGGGCGTTTTCGATTACTTCGGATCTCGATGACTGGATTCGAGAAATCAGTCAGCATAAAATTGTCATGTTGGGCGAAGCAACTCATGGCACGAGGGATTTCTATTCTTTAAGACGAGAAATTTCCAAAAAACTATTAAAGGACCATGGTTTTAATTTTATAGCAGTTGAAGGGGACTGGCCGGATTGTATCCGATTAAATCAATACATTCATAATCAAAACGATCACAGGAATGAAGACATTGTTTGCGGAGAATTTCATCGCTGGCCAACCTGGATGTGGGCAAACGAAGAAGTGGCCTCTCTTATAAAGTGGATGAAAAAAAACCGCAAAGGTTCTTTTTATGGATTGGATGTTTACTCACTCTATGACTCGCTTGATGAAATAAAAAAATGCATCGAAAAGGTTGATCCCGTTATCTCCATGAACATTATGAAAACATATAAGTGTTTCGAAGCTTATCGCTTCGATGAATACGCTTATGCACGCTCGCTTTTGAAAGTGCCTAAAGGTTGTCTGAACGAAGTCGTCACGAATTTGAGATCACTTTTAAGAGTTCGCTTGGAAGAGACAACATTTAATCTTGATGAATTTTTTGGTGCAAAACAAAATGCGCGAGTTATCACCAATGCGGAAAAATATTATCGGGCCATGATACTAGGTGGTGCTGAATCCTGGAATGTCAGAGACCATCACATGTTGGAAACTCTCGAAGAGCTCCTCAGACTGCATGGTCCGGATTCAAAAGCAATTATCTGGGCCCATAACACACATATTGGCGATTATCACGCAACAGATATGCTGGAAAATGGCTATATCAATCTAGGGGGACTTGCTCGCGAAAAGTTTGGAATGGAGAACGTTTTTCTTTTAGGATTTAGTACTTTTCAAGGGACGGTTACTGCGGGTCATGCTTGGGGAGGAGAAGAAATAAAAATGAATCTTCCAAAAGCTCAAGTAGGCTCCTATGAAGAATACCTTCATCAGGCATCAGTCAATTTGAAATCAAATAAACTTCTTATCGACCTCAAATCCGTAGGAAAAAATAGTTTCTTAAACCGAAAATTACCACATCGAGCTGTTGGTGTTGTGTATGATCCCGACCACGAATCAAAAGGTAATTATGTTCCTACCGAACTCGCCAAGCGCTATGATGGTTTAATGTTTGTAGATCAGAGCACGGCCTTAGGATCTCTGTCAGCGACATATGTCCGTGAAAAACTGCCAGAAACTTGGCCAGCAGGCCAGTAAGAGGTAAGAGGTGCCACTATACTTATGGTTTCGCAAGAGCGAAACCATAAGTATGATGGCACCATTAGAAGGCACCATTGGCAGTCGATTTTGACTGTTAAGTGTGAGTAATTATATTGTGACTTGAAATCACTATCTACCGTTTTAAAGTGGATTTATAGTTTATCTATGTTGGATTTCATAACTAATTTTTTTAAGCTACCTTGCACTTTTGATGATTTGCGGACTTCAGAAAAAAGAGCTTATCTTTTTGTTGCGATAGTATTTGGTCTAACTTCTTTATTTATTCTTGCAGTAGTCGTGCAGGTGTTTTTTAAAGATAAGGAATTACTTGCCAGACCTCTAGGTCTAATTCTGAGCTTAAATTTTATAACCTTTTTTATCTTTGCAAAACTCTCTAGAGACTTATCAGTTAGAACTCATTTATTAAAAGAATATCGCGATCTGCTCGTTGTTAAAAAACGCTTTTATTTTTCGTTTTTATCGCTAGTAGGATTTCCCTACATGTTGCTTGCTACTTGGGTCTTGAAAGCGGGTGATTTAGAATCTTTTTGGAAAATGTCTTTCCTCTTTTTATCTAGTTTAACGATAATGATTTTCTTTGATTATAAAATACTTAGAAAATTTTCTTAAGAGGTGCCACTATACTTATGGTTTCGCTAGTGCGAAACCATAAGTATAGTGGCACCATTCAAGTTGGTAAGTATTTGACGTGGGCCAAGGGCTTCGATTGCTATGTTATGAATTATTTCATTAACTGTTGTACAAGCATCTACAACGATAGAGACTTTGTACTTCTCTGCATTCTTGGAAAGAGCAGTGTGGGTCACGCAGTTTTGTGTCATCATTCCACACATAATAATGTGTTCGACACCAAGCTTATCTAGGACAGTTTCAAGATTGGTTTTGTAAAATGAGTCAGCGTACTGTTTACTTACCACAGGAGCATTCGGAACTGCCTCAAGAATTTTTTGATGTATCCTAGCTCCACTACTTCCAAGGGTGAATAATGGTGCATCTTCACCAAGAACATGTTGGATAAGAACAACAGGAATATTTTGTTTTTTGGCCAGGTCGATAAGCTCTAACGTACTATTTAATGTCTTTTCGGGATTCCACAATGGAAACTTTCCATCTGGAAAATATTCGTTTTGGATATCAATAACGACTAATACTTTTCTCATATTCAACCTTACTGCTTTTTCATTCATTGGAGTAAATTTGCTTAAAACATTGGATTGTTGTTTGCACGCGCATCTGGCATTGGCATCATAGCATCCCAGTGCTCTGCTAACTTGTTATTTTCTATTCGGTAAATATCGATAAATCGCCATTCTTTTCCGGCCATCTCATATCGTGAGTGAAGGAAAACAGTATCACCTTCGACTGCAATATGTTTGAAACTGATTTTTTGTTTTGGTACTCCTTGCGATATAAGCATTTTTAGAAGCACTTTTACACCGTCTGCTCCATCCGCGATTGTTGGATTGTGTTGAATAAAGTTCTTAGTCATATATTCATCTACAGCCGTAACATCTAAATCTCCAAAAATCTTTTGGTATGCTGTTGAAGCAATTTGTTTGATTTTATCTTCAGTGTTCATAGTATTTCCTATTTTCTTAAAGCTTGTTGATGGCTTTTTTTAACGACTCCAAAAATTATTCTCGGCTTCTTGATCTTCAGAGAAGAGCCAAACCTCTTTTATTTTTCCATCTTGAATTTTCAATAGGTCAATTCCGGCCATTGACATGCTTGCTCCTTTTCGTTGAGCTGAAAACTGAATAATGACTGATACTAAATCTCCATTTGCCATAATATGTTTCGGCTCAAGCTTCAAAGTACCTTGGGTTATCTCCATCATTTTGCCCAAATGGGGAAACAGTTCTTGTTTTCCTTTATAAGTTCCAGAGGCCTGGTGATTTCCTGGTTGGTGCCAAATGACATCATCTGCAATGAGTTGTCCGACTTGCTCCATTTCCCCTTTGGCCAGGTGATCGAAATAAGATTTAATAATTTTTAAATTTTTCTCGTTTGTATTCATAGATGGCTCCTTTTTTTAACTATTTTAATCCAATTTGGGCTGGTACAATAGTGGCATAAATGCCATTTATGAGGTTGAATATGACAAAGCGAAAAAGTGTGAATATTGGGGTACTTGTCCATAACAGGTCAGCCTTTGGTGTAACTATTTTAATTAAAGAAATTTTTCAAGCCGCAAATTATGTCTTAGGAACTGAAACCTACAAGATAGATTTTATTAGCTATAAGAAACGAATCATTAAAACTGACATTTTCCAAATTCAATTACAAAAGAGCAAAGAGAATTATGATTATGTGATAGTTAGTCCAACACAAGGGATGGATGAAAATATGCTCATTGATTGGCATAAAGAGAGCGAACTTCTTAAATCATTGCACGAGAATAATGTTGTGATCGCATCGGCCTGTTTAGGGGTTCTGCTTCTGGCCAGCACTGGAATACTTGATGGTAAACAAGCAACAACTCACTGGGCCTGTGAGAGTTTTGCAAAAAAGAATTTTCCCAACGTTCAATGGAATATGCAGAAAATGCTTTGCGAGACTCCATCCATTATTACAGCTGGCGGCTACCTTGCGATTGTAGACCTAACACTTAATATCATATCAAGATCAAGTGGAAAAAAGGTTACTCAAGAAATAGGAAAGCTTTTACTTGCCGACAGTGCGAGAGAAAAACAATCTATTTATGCGGCAGAGTTAATAGTAAGCACTCAAGAAGTAGATCAGTTTAAGTCTTTAGAAAGATGGATTGATTTGAATATTCACAAGAATATTTCAATCCAGGAAATGGCAGACCGCTGTGGCATGAGCTTGCGTAGTTTTCAAAGAAGAGTCATCTCATCTTATGGGTACCCTCCTAAGAAATTTCTCCAATTGAAGCGGGTTCAGAAAGCACGTTTACTGCTAGGAAATTCAAAATTAAGTATTGAAGATGTTGTATCACAAGTAGGTATGAGTGACGTTTCATCATTCAGAAAAATCTTTCTGCGTGAATTTGGGATGACGTTGTCTGAATATAGAAGACGAATATTTTAGCCCCCTCTTTTGGAGGTTGGAGGTGCCACTATCCCTTTTGTTTCGCAAGTGCGAAACCAAAAGTATAGTGGCACCGTTAGCCGTTAGAGTTTGACTCCCGCATCCGCCAACTCATCTTTCATTCCCCAGAATTTCTTCAGAAGTCTTGGGGAGTGTGAGCCGAGATAGGCGAGAATGTTGAACTTGATAAAGCGTCCGATGAAAATGGCCACTGTCAGTTCAAGTGGTGGTATGTGAGCAAGAGCTGCGAGAATAATCACAGGTTGTTGCATGAGTGGGCTGATGGCCACGACAAAGACAACAATCAAGCCGTATTTATCAAAAAACTGATCTGTTATAATCCACATTTGACTTTGTTCAAGGCCAGGAAAAAAATTCAAGACCCAGGGTAAGCCTTGATGTTCAACGAGATAAAAAAGAGCGAGTGCTCCGATTGTTGAACCAATAGTGATGTTAAGAGCAAAAAGCGCCCAACGTTTTGGGAGAAGCATGGAGCTCGCAACCAAAATGCCATCGTTGGGTATGATGATAATGAGATTATCTAGGGCCGCAAGCAAACCAATGAGTGGAGGATACCAGCTGCGATCAGCATGTTGTTCAAGTTTTTGAACATAGGTTTGAATGGCGGAATGTAGTTTTTTTCTAATAGACATTACAAACAATTCTATAGAAGAGTCGTGGAAACTGAAATCATTACCTGTCTGACATCTAAGATGTTAGTTTCAGCATCACCCGTTAATCTTGATGCCTTTCATAAACTTGTGCAGACCATACTGTTTCCAGATCTTTACTCTATGCCTAAACCTGACCATTTTTTTTACACCACTGAAAGTTTTTCAAAAATTCAGTGCTTGTGCTGGGAATTAGATAATCTCGACTTAATAGTAATTTTCCGGAATGGGCCCAATGAAAAAGATTATATTTTCGGTACTCGCATTAGTCGTAGGAACGTCTTCGTTTGCTAATGAGATCTACTTCAGTAAAAAACGCATGGAGCGTTTTGCTTGTCAGGTTGCGGGGTCTATTAAGGGGGCTTACCCTGATAAAAATCTTCGAGATTTTAAAAGAGAGATCTTGGATATTTTGCGAACGGAAATTGATCCTTGGGTTGATGCTTATCCAATTCCCGCAGGATTTTCTCTGCCAAAGTATGTGCAGAAGCTCACGGGCTTTCCGGGGTTTCCAATGGATCGATCAGAATATTATCTTCTAAATGCTTTTATCCTTTATGGTAACCCAACTTTAAAGTTGGATGGGCCAGTAGAAAATACCTTTGCCTCTTTCATCCACTTGGCGAGAAAGCGTCATGTCGCTTATTTGAATGGAGAGACAAAGAAATTTAAATTAAGAGATGAGAAAAATCTTCTTCAACAAATAGAAGCGCATCTACCTAATGTGGCCAATTATTCTTTCCCTTTTCGTGGGAGTGATGGTTTGCCCATAGTGCAGAAAAAAGCCGGTGCTAAAGAAAAAGATTTGTATAAATTAGCTATCGGTAATCATAACCATAAACGCTATAATGAATTTGTGTATGAGTCTCAACAATACAATCATTTTTCATCACCATTGTTTATGTGGTTGTTGGGGCAAAAAGACTATTCAGTTACTCCCGAAAAACTCTTCAGCAAGGCCCTAGAGATTTATGGTGACCCCATGGTTGCTCTGGGAGTTATTCCTTGGATTTTCAGTGGAGATGCGCTGACGGTTGATCGTGGAACGTCATCTGTCGTTTCGTATAAAATGGAAAAGCTCGTCGAGGGAGATGATATTCCTGGGCTTCAGTACCATTTTTGGGGATACCTCACACAGGGGATTATCGGAAATACAGTTCGCGTTGGCACACTTGCGTATGTTTACGAGAAGCTTTATCAAAAAGATATCCAGGATTGGACAGTGGATGCGCTATCGTTAAAGACTGGATTACAAGTTCGTGCCTCTTTTAAGAACCTGGAGCTGTGCCAGCGTTAAAGGTGAACTGCTGATTAAATTGATTTTTTTTAAGATGAACGTTACTGTAAGGAAACTTTTAAAAGGTGTACTTTCTGAAAAAATTTAACCTCATCTTTTTACTTATCTTCTTAAGCTTTAATACTATTGTGAAAGCTGAAACAGTTAAAGTCGGACTCTTTGATTTTCCTCCTTTTTACATTAACGACGGTTCTAAACAATTCAATGGTTCCTTAGTTAAGTTACTCCATGAGATTTTAAAAAAAGCTAATCTTAAATACGAAATGGAAATGTATCCTGTCAAAAGGCTTTATCTCGCTCTTGCGAGTGGCGAGAAACATGTTTTCATAGGCGTAAAAAATGCTCCTGAGTATGAGGGAAAAGTTTATTATAGTAAAAAACCAGTCACCACAATTAAACTCTGCGCCTTCTCTATAGGGGAAACGCCGCTCATTCATTCAAAAGAAGATTTGAATGGTAAAAATGTTATCCTCGTTCGAGGCTATTCCTACGCTGGTCTTATCAATTATTTTAAAGATCCAAAAAACAAAATGGATCTTCACTACGCCACTGCACATGACGATGGCATTTCTATGCTTAGGGTACAAAGAGCAAAGTACCTGGTCGATTATTTAGATGCCGGTGAAGAATACTTGAAAAAACAAAAAAACATTGACCTTAAATGCAGCGTGATCACGACTGCAAAGTTACATATCATCGTATCTAAAGCCGCCCCGAATGCTTCAGAATTGTTTCAAAAACTTGAGAAAGCTTATGCAGAAATTCAAACACCAAAATAGGCCTAAATGCTCTCTTAAGTAAAACCGATTCATTATAAAATTGCGCAGCGAGTTGTTAATTTCTCATTGACAAAAATCCGATTGGAATCACAATCATAAAGCTCGATTCATTTTAAAAAAGGAGTTTAAAAATGAAAGTTTTGATTACACTCGCGTTTATTTTATTGTCTGCCTCATCCTTTGCACTCACGCCTTCACGCATGCTGAACATTGAAGGAATGCAAATCGCTGCTTATGAAAGTGAAGGTACAAAAGGTCCTGGTGTCTTACTTATTCATGGGAACACTTCTAGTGCTGAATTTTTTGAAAAAGTTCTCTCGTCACCATTTGCAAAACAATACAAAGTGGCAGCGATTGATCTGCAAGGTTTCGGGCGATCATCGAGACAACCTTTTTATACCGCTGGAACTTTTGCAAATACAATTGCGATGTCTGCTGAACTTTTAGGAGTTGATCATGGAGTGATTGCTGGGTGGAGTTTAGGAGGAGATCTCGCTCTTCAGGCCGCTCATCTTCTTCCACACGTTAAAGGTTACTTCCTATTTGGAACGGCCCCAGTTGGATTTGATCCATCACTTCCACCATCGTATTTAACGCCAGAAGAATCGTATGCGGGAGCTGCTGTTTATTACGGATTTAATCCGGCCCTCACACCTGAACAGATTGCAGACTATGTAACGGCCTTTTTTAGACCAAATTACAATGTGCCTCAATCGCTAATCGCTGAAGGTCTAAACACAGATCCAAATACTCGTCTTGCGGTTTATTTCGCAGTAACTGGACAAGATGCGAGCTTTAAAGATGAGATTGCGATTGTGAGAAATCTTTCTGTTCCAGTTGCGCTAGTCGTGGGCGATCAAGAAGCCTTTGTCAGAAAAAGTTTCTTGGATGCACTAGCTCCATCAATGCCAACTCTTTGGCAACAAAAAGTTTATCTTGTTAACAATGCTGGACATGCCATTCAGTGGGAAAAAGCTCACCAATTCACGACAATATTGAAAAGATTTATCAAATCGATTCAGTAAAAAGGTTATTTATGATGAGGCCGCTTCTGGTTTAAGAAGCGGCCTTATTAATGACTAGAGTAAGAAGGCAAGTATTTGTCTGTGGGCATCGTCAGCAATGACACTCACTTCATTGTCGATTTCATGCAACGATTTTGGATAATAAATTTGAGCAAAAGTCGGGGCCTTTGCTTTTAAAATTTTACTTCCTTTACGAGAGTTAACGTAAGAATCTTTTTCTCCAGATAAAAGAACAAGACCTTTAACCTGAGGATTGATTTTCATCTTACGTGCCTTGATTGATGTGGCAAATAAATCAACAGCAAAATCTTTTATCTTTAACGGAGAAGAAGGAAAAATTCTATCTACATGTGGATTGTATTCGTTTATTTCATATCTTTTGCTGGTCAATGTATTCAAAGTAATTTTATCAAATTCAAATTCTCTGAAATCTTGTTCTCCAATGATGAAGTTAGGAACAATACCAGGAGCTATTAAAATGACTTTTGAGGCCGAATTATCGATGGCCATTAAGTATGCTGCCAATCCGCCCGTAGACCAACCTAGGACAATTGGTTTTGCGTACTTTGATAAGTCGCGAGCATATCGTTTATAAATAATGCTACCCAATCGCGGAATGTCATTAAGTCGTGTGCTATTCATGGATCCCGTAGATCCACCTTGTCCAATGTAATCAAAGGCGATCACTCTAAAGCCAGCAGCAGTAAGTTTAGAAAAAAGTGGTTTATGATTTAACATGGAATCTGCAAGACCTTCGAAATAAATGATATTACCTTTAAAAGGAACCAATTTATTTTCTTCCATGAATCCTGCACGTATTTTTGCAGAAACCACTTCTTCAGTAGGAGATGATCCAATTATTGATGTGACAGGGTAGGTGACGTGAGTTTGGTAGTTAATAAATTCGCAATTAGTACTTTTTGAAAAGCTCTTCCAATCTACTGAACAATCCTCAGCGCTCGCATAAAATGATGAAAATAATAAAGATAATAGAATCAAATTCTTCATAAATACTCTCTGTATAATTGCTTTAGAATATAATAACATCCAATAATTCTGTGTGAGGGAAGCCTGTAAAAATTTCGCTAAAATCAAATTAATAAACTCAGCTGTTCTAGTTGTTCCGGCATCGCCCCGCTCGAACCCGAGTCAATCGCCTCATCCAAAGATTCTTTTGTCGGATAGAGATCATGCACGATCACCAGCGTCCCTTCATTCACTTCTTCAAAAGTCACTGTTGTAATATTGGCAGCATCGGCGCCACCTTCTTCATTAGTCCATACTAAACGCGAGTTTGGAGTAACTTCAAGATACTTTCCAAAAAATTCCGCCGTCTCCTCACCCGCACTGAACACAAGACGATATGTTCCACTGGGGCGCACATCCATCTCACATGACTTCAGAGTTATCGGGAATGATTTAGGCACCCACCATTTCTTAAATTTTACAGGATTGGTCCATGCTTCAAACACTTGGTGCAACGGTCCTTTGATAATGCGTGAAGAGATAAGTTCGCGATCTGACTTTCTTTCTGCGTTTTTTTGCCCTTCCATATATTTTTCCCATAAATAGTTCTTTGAAATAAACCGACCAGTTGGTATATTTGTGACAATATGGCAAGACCAATAAAAAATCTAGCAAAAAAACCTTCCCGTGAACTTCTTCTGGAAGCAGCTACGGAACTCATCCGCACTAACGGATATACTTCAACGACTGTTGATGATCTTTGTGCCAAAGCAGGAGTAAGTAAGGGAACGTTCTTCCACAATTTCGATTCTAAAGAAGATCTCGCTGTATCGGCCGCCCATCGCTGGTCAGAAGTGACATCGGCCTTTTTTAAAGAAGCTGCTTATCATAAGAAAAAAGATCCACTGGATCGAGTGCTGGGATACATTCGTTTTCGCAAAGAGATTTTGCGTGGGGATTTGCCGGAGTTCACATGTCTCGTGGGAACGATGGCACAGGAAGTTTACGCCAAACATCCCGAAATCAATCAGGCCTGTTTTGATTCTATTTTTCAGCATGCAGAAACTTTGAAGATAGATATAGAAGAAGCAAAAAAAATGTATGTCCCTCGTGCACGATGGACATCACAAAGTCTCGCTCTACATACTCAGGCCGTGATTCAAGGTGGATTCATTATAGCGAAGGCCGGAGGGGACGTGAAGTTTGCAAGCGATAGTATTGATCACCTGGAAAAGTATATTCAGCTGTTATTTGGAAAATAAAAGAAGGAAAACTCATGCCCACGATAGAATTTAGTTGTCTCACAGATATTCCAAACATGACCAAAGGCCTCGTTCGCGAACTGCGTGTTCGCTGGATGCTTGAAGAGCTGGGACTTCCTTATGAAGCCATAGTGTATCCTCATCCTGAAACAAAGAAACAACCTTATCTTTCCATGCAGCCATTTGGACAAGTCCCGTATTTCAAATCAGATGATCTTCAGATGTTTGAAACAGGTGCGATTCTAATTCATTTGGCCCTAAAGTATAATAAGCTTCTTCCCTCGGACGAAATTAAACGCGCGCACACATTACAATGGTTGTTTTCCGCTCTCAATTCTGTTGAGCCCTTTCTTTTTCACTTATTCATGTTGAAGTTTGATAAAGAAGTGACAGAAGGGACAAAAGAGAAGGCCCGTGAAATCTGCCGCAATCGTATTCGGGTACTCTCTGAACAGTTAGGAGAGAATGAATTTTTTGTGGAGAGTTTCAGCATCGCTGACATTGTCATGACGACTGTATTGAAAACTTCGACCATGAACAATTTCCTTGATCCGCATCCCAATCTTGCCAATTACTTGCAAAGAATGGAGTCGCGTCCGGCGTATCAGCGCGCACTAAGTGAACATGTAAAACTTTATAAGGACTCATAAGACTTAGAGGAGAATTTATGACAAAAATTACAATTGAAGCTCTCGTAAAGGCCGACATTAAAAAAGTCTGGAAGAATTGGACAGAACCAAATCACATTACCCAATGGAATTTCGCGAGTCCTGATTGGCAGTGCCCGCGGGCCTCAAATGATTTAAGAGTCGGCGGAGTCTATGCTGCTCGCATGGAAGCTAAAGACGGAAGCTTCGGTTTTGATTTCGAAGCAACTTACGATGAAGTACTTCCGGAAAAACAGATCACTTATACAATGGGCGATGGAAGAAAAGCGACGACGACATTTGAACCGTCAAATAACGGAACAAAAGTTGTGACGATCTTCGATGCTGAAAATATTCATCCTATCGACATGCAAAAAGATGGATGGCAGGCGATTCTCAATAACTTTAAAACTCATACAGAAAAGGAATAAACCAATGGCGAAGTACATCGATTTTTGTCTCATCCCTTTACCAAAAAAAGATTTAATAAAATATAAAAAGACTACAATAAAAGTCGGGAAGATTCTCCTCAAGCACGGCGCTCTTGCTAGTCGTGACTATGTAGCTGACGATGAAAATGCAACGAAGAAATCAATTCCGTCGAAAATTAAACTTAAAGCAGGTGAGGTGGTGATTGTTGCCCTTGCAGAGTTCAAATCGAAAGCTCATCGCGATAAGGTCTTCAAGCTTATGCACAAAGATCCTGCCATGGAGCCGATTATGGCGGAAATGACCGGGGATCATAAGCGAATGCTATTTGGTGGATTTAAGAATCTCGTTGATTTGGAATAGCGGGACAGTAGTGCCACTGTCTAAAAAATAACAGGTGTGTAATTTTAGGGAAAAAGTAAATAAGTTGTCTTGGTAGGGGGTACTATCTAGCTAATTGTAGTATTCCATCCAGGCCAACTTAATGTTTTACCGACTTTTTTTTAAAGCAGCTATCCTTTTGGCCTTTGTTTCCGGCCTGCAGGCCTCCGATCTTCAAGAATGTGCTAGCAAAAACTTGGGATGCGACTTCTATCGTTGTGTAGATAAGGAAATGCCGTGTGGAGACGATGGCTATTTATTAGGGTTCGGTGAGAGATTCTGCCTTCGTTTTGACAACATCTTAGATAATTTGAGTCCCCAGGGAAAAACATGGTTCTTCACGGCCCGTCAGTGTCTAACAGAGAAGATTCTTACTCTGGATAAATCCAGCAGCTGCCATGAAATCGAAGAAAAATCTTATAGTGATCATAAACCTTGTTACATCGAATCCGGTTACTGTGATCTCTCTGTAAAGGACAAGGCCTTCATCATGAAAGTTATTTCTCCTCTTCTTATGAAAAAGAAGGTCCTCTCTGTAGGAATGGACGTTCAATTAAACTGCATGAAGATTTCTAGAGAAAGAGTCATTGATCCAAATGCAGAAAAGGAAATGCCATGAAAATCAAAACGATGATCACTGTCCTTATCCTGCTATTGATTTCTCCTACTGTTTTTGCAAAACAGAGTGTTGAACTTCCCCCAATAAATTTTCAAGTCAGCGCTACTGATGCACTCTCGAAGTTTGAGAGGACTCTTTTGTACCCAGAAGGATTGCTTAAACGTTTCCGACCATTAGGTGCAAAAATTAGTGAAAAACGAGTTTCTCAAAACGTGATTAGTTTTATCGCGACGAAAACTGTTTTATTCATTTCAAAGTCGGTTTATGTAAATGGAATAATAGATACATCAGAAAATAATAAAGCTTGTTCGAAAGGTGAGTTGGGATATAGTTTTAAAATGAGCTTTGATTCTTCCGACTCATTGGTAACAGATAATTTGGAAGGTTTGGAAGCTACTATTTGCCTTCATTCGCAATCAAAAACAAAATTAGAGGGACTCGTAAAATCAAAAATCATTATTGGTAATAATTATTCAAAGGTGTTGGGCCCCATTGCCATAGATTTAATCAAAGGACAAGTGTCTCCTTTACTCAATGCTTTAACAGAAGAAATAACATCTCTATAGGTGCCACTATCCTTTTAAATGCGGAAATGGCCGATGAGCTCACTGAGTTTAGTGGCCACTGCATTTAATTCATCTCCAACTTTTTTCATTTCTTCGGCCGATTGAACTGAGCTCTCTGTAAGATTCATAATTGACTGAAGATTGTGATCGATTGAATCAGCGGCCATACTTTGCTCTCTGGCAGAATTAGAAATTGAAGCGGCCATTGTATTTACTTTTGCTACTTCTTCAGCAATTTGTTCTAGTGAGCGTGAAGATTCTCCAACGAAAGACCTGCCGTCTTCGGCAACTTTTCGTGTCTCTCTCATGATCTTTACAGATTCAGCAATAATAGAAAGTAAGGCATTTGTGATGTTTGTAATTTGTTCTGTTGATTTTTTTGTTTCACTGGCCAGATTCCCAATTTCTTGTGCAACTACTATGAAGCCTTTTCCTTGTTCTCCGGCACGTGAAGCTTCAACGGAAGCATTGAAAGAGAGAAGTTTTGTTTTCAATGTTATATCATTAATTAAAGTGATGACGTTATTAATTTGCGAACTCTGAGTTTCTAATTTTTCAATTTGTCCTGTTACAAAATCAATCTTAGTTGCGAGCTGTTCGATTTTCTCTCTTGCAAGAAGAGCTTTATCATTACCTGATGATGTCTCACTGTTGGCCGTCTCAATGGCATTTTGTGTTTCAGTTGTATTGCTGGCGACATTTTTAGATGTAGAGTTCAATTCTGTTACAGCGGAAGCAACTTTGTTTGTTTCATCCTGTTGATCGATGAGATTAGTTTCAGTTAATCGAGAGAGATCACTAACCTTGTTAGAACCTTGAATAAGAGTTTGGCAAGTTTCATTGACTTCGACCATGGCATTGTGAAATTTTCCAATCATAGTGTTGAATGAATCAGACATTTCACCAATTTCATCTTTGCTTTTGATTTTATTTGCCCGGAGGGTGAGATCAAAGTTTTGTGAAATCTCTTTTAAAAGATGAGATAAGTATTTTATCGGAGAGAGAATAAGAGAGCGGAGTAAAATAGCGATTAAAATAAGGGACCCCACAAAAAGGCCTGCCATTATTTTAGCGCTGAAAACAGCTTTCTCATAAATTTGCTTATCTAGATTTACGAGAGAATAACTAATCTTAACAGCTCCAAGAACTTCACCTTCTTTTGTCTGATGACATTCAATACAGTTTGTTCCCCTAAAATTCGAGGAAGACCTAAAAGGAGTGATGACAGTGAGAATTCGTTTGTCTTTGTCTTGCGTAATGGCCTCGTAGGGAATTCCTTCGAGTGCCTTCTTTTCAATTTCATCTTTCGGACTTTCATGATCGAGACCAGGCCCAAATAATTTTTTAACTGCTTCGCTTCTGAAAATACGAGCTTCAACAAGATCTTTTCTTTGTAAAGTTTTGCTACGAAGAATTTCTCTTTGTTCCATTGCTCCTGAGATCATAAGGGTGTTGACACTATCAAAATACTGTTCGACAGCTTCATGGGCTTGATTACGAACTATTGATTCGACGAATTTTTTTTCATTCGTATAGTTGATAGTAATAACGGCCAGGATCATTACGCTGAAAATTATTAAAAGAATGGTCAAAATTTTTGTTTGCAGTGACACGTTATCATCTCTTTTAAATAGAAGTTTAAGATTGTAGTTTAATGAATTTTAAATTTAAAAACATGATAGTAATTAGCTAAATTTAATTGGTTCTATCAGATACTGAATTGTTTTATTCAGATATAAATTTATACCCGGAAGATTTCTTGCAGTTATATAACAGGCCGGGCACTACGCTATTTATTTACATGGAGAGTTTATGGGATATAAGACTGAAAAAGTGACGTTTAGAGGTTTTCAAGATCACCAGATAGATGCTCGATTGGAGCGCCCTGAAGGTGAAGTTAAAGCTTACGCTATCTTTGCCCATTGTTTTACGTGTTCCAAAGATGTTCATGCCGCAACTAGAATTTCGCGTGCGCTTACAAATGTAGGAATTGCAGTCCTGCGTTTTGATTTTACTGGACTGGGAAATTCCGAAGGCGATTTTTCGAACACAAATTTTACAACTAACGTGGGGGATCTCACTGCCGCTTATCTGCATCTAACTTATCATCTTGAAGCGCCTGAGATTTTGATTGGTCATTCTCTTGGGGGAGCAGTTGTTCTTGCAAGCGCTAATTCTATGCCCTGTGTGAAAATGGTAGCTACCATTGGAGCTCCTAGCGATGTTAAACATCTTGAACATCTATTCGCCAAAAAAATTCAGCAAATCGAAACAAACGGTCAAGCAGACGTAGAACTTGCAGGAAGATCTTTTAAAATTAAAAAGCAATTTCTTGATGATGTAAGAACCATTTCGCTTGAAAATAAAATTTCAGAATTGACCGCTTCTCTGATAGTTTTTCATTCTCCTGATGATCTAACGGTGGCCATTGAAAATGCATATGAAATTTTTAAATGTGCACCTCAACCAAAAAGCTTCATTAGTCTGAATGGTGCCTCTCACATGCTGGATAAAGTAGAAGACAGCACGTTTGTGGCCAGAACTCTTGCCAACTGGTGTGAACGCTATCTACAAGAGAAAAAGAAAAACAAAGCTCATGAAATCGAGGAGAAAATGCTTGATGAATCAAGTGCTGAGAGTTTTCCGGCGAGCGATTCACCAGGATTCATCTCAAAGTCCCATGAGGATAGAGAGACTCATCCGAACATAGTGGAGCAATAGTAGCTCATGTCAGAACCTTGGTCGCAAAAAACACTGAACTTATTAAAAAGCTTGAACACAAGTCAAAGCTCTGGTCTTTCTCTAGCTGAACTTTCTGAAAGAGAAAAAAGCTACGGAAAAAACATTCTCCATTCTGGCATTGAAGTCAGCAGGTTTACATTACTAATTCATCAATTAAACAACCCGATGGTCTACACACTCGTTGGTGCAGCAGTAATTGCATTCTTATTAGGGGAAACTCTTGATGCAGTGGCCATCGTGGCAATCGTTGTATTAAATGTTGCAATCGGATTTATTCAAGAGTCCAAGGCCGAAGCGGCCATTATGGCCCTTAAAAAACTCACCGTCCCTAAAGCGCGAGTTCTTCGAGATGGGAAGATTCAATCAGTAGAATCATCCGAAATTTTCCCTGGTGATATTCTTATTCTAGAAGCAGGAGATTATGTCGTCGCTGATGCCCGTCTAATAGAATCCTATCAGTTAACGGCGAATGAATCTGTTCTGACGGGCGAGTCACTTCCAATCGATAAAATATCTACAGAAATTTCGGAAGAAGCTGAACTTGCAGAACGAAATAACATGTTGTTTGCAGGCACTGCTGTGGCCTCAGGAGCAGGGAGAGCGGTTGTTGTCTCAACAGGAATGAAAACCGAGCTAGGGCGTGTGGCCGGTTTCCTTCATCACTCTGAAGCTGTCAAAACTCCAATACAGGAGAGGATCGAAAAAGTTGGTCATAAACTTCTTCTTCTTGGCATTCTTGTTATCATCATCGTTGTCGTCTTTGGTTTATTTCAGGGGGAGCCTTTATTCAGTATATTTATGACGGCCATTAGTCTGGCCATTGCTGCAATCCCAGAAGGACTTCCAACAGTAGTGACATTGTCTTTAGCTCTTGCAGTTCGACGACTGACAAATCGTCATGCTCTGGTGAGAAATCTAAGTTCCGTTGAGACGTTGGGCTCCACTGATATCATTTGTACTGATAAAACAGGAACTCTTACGACAGGTAAAATGAGGGTGAGAGAAGTTTATACTCTACAAAATGGTGCTCAAGAAACAGCAATCTTTGAAGGCAATGACCACTTCTATGAAGCTCTTATCCTCTGTAATAATGCTTCACTGGATTTCGGAGGTACAGGAGATTCAACAGAAATTGCTCTACTCATGATGACGGAAGAAAAGGGAATCGATATCTCCAAAGTGAGAGAAGAAAATCTTCGTGCACATGAATGGAGTTTTGAAAGTGATCGTAAGCGAATGAGTGTTGCGATTCAAGATAGCTCTGGAACACAAATATATTGCAAAGGTGCACCTGAGAGTTTGTTACCTCTTTGTCTTTTATCATCCGAAGAAAAACTGAAAATTGAAAAATCTATCGCGGATCTTTCACACATTGGAAGACGCATCCTTGCTTTTGCCCATAGGGAAGAAGTGAATTACAATTTTTCTGCTAAAGAGCATAATGAAATAGAAAGAGATTTTAAGTTTCTCGGCTTCGTAGCTATGGCCGATCCACCCAAAACAGAAACTATTGCTTCTATTAAAGATTGCAAAGAAGCAGGTATTAAAGTTGCGATGATTACGGGTGATCATCCTGTGACGGCAAATGCTATCGCAAAGGAACTTGGCATTCCCATCGAAGGATCATTTGATCAGGTATTAACCGGCAAAGAAATTAATACGCTCTCTCCCGAGGAGCTGGCCCTACGAGTAGAAAAAACGGCGGTCTATGCTCGAGTAACTCCGGAACATAAATTCAAAATAATTCAATCCTTGCAATCTAATGGGCATATCGTCGCTATGACTGGCGATGGGGTTAATGATGCCCCAGCTTTAAAAAAGGCGGATATCGGTGTGGCCATGGGACTAGCAGGGACTGAAGTTGCTCGTCAAGCTTCATCTATGATCCTGACTGATGATAATTTTTCTACAATTGTGGCAGCAGTTGAAGAAGGACGGTCAATATTTGGGAATGTAAAACGAACGATTCAATATTTACTCTCAACAAACCTCGCTGAAATTCTCATTATGTTGGGAGCTGTTATCTTTTCTCTTCCCATACCGCTGACGCCGCTTTGTCTACTTTGGATAAATCTAGTAACAGATGGATTTCCGTCGCTTGCTCTATCTGCAGAGCCAGCGGAAAAAGGTTATTTAAAAACTAGCAAAGGCCCTTCCCCCGATTCTTTTTTTGATTATTCTTTCATGAAAGAAATGTTTATCGTAGCTTTATTAATGACGGCCATTGAGCTTACTGTTTATTACATTTTTATTCAAAAATCTGATGTAATAACGGCAAGAAGTTATGCTTTTATCCTACTTGTTTATCTAAGTTTGTTCCGTTCTTTTTCCTGCCGTAGTGAAAATAAAACATTCTTTGAATTGCCATTTAATCCATGGCATTTAGGATCGGTCATCCTTCCCATTTTTTTACAACTATTAATCCAGTCAACCGAAGCTTATGAAACTCTTTTTAAAGTGCGTGCCCTCTCACTTATTGAGAATTTTTATCTCTTTCTTCTAGGCCTCTTACCTGTCACTGTGGTTGAGCTTGTTAAACTATGGCATCGTAAAAGGCAATAGTGCGGCAGGGGGCAATTGCAAGTGAGTTGCAATTATTGAATTTACCATTTACATTATTTCCATAACATTTTTTGGAGAGTCAAAATGAGATTATTGTTAATTTTAGGCCTAGGCTTATTGGTTAGTTCCTCAGCATTTGCAGATAAACATGGGCATTCCTTAGGATCACACGAGCATGGAGCAGTTACATTAGGTATTGCCATTGATGGACAAACGATCGAGTTGGATTTGGAAGGCCCTGCCGAATCGTTCTTGGGTTTTGAACATGCACCTGTTAACCAAAAAGATAAAAATATTTTTACTCAAACAAAGTCACTTTGGGAGAGTAAAAAATCAGAGCTCATAAAATTTGATTCTAAGCTCGGTTGCGTTCAAGAGAAAGCAAAATTCGAGCAAATTATCGAAGGAAATCATAGTGAAATTGAAGCATCGGCAACATTTCTTTGTAAAATGAAACCAGACGGATCAGTGGCCGTAGTGAATTTTAAAAATCATTTTTCTGGGATTAAAAAATTAAAAGTTGAAGTTGTAGGCAAGCATTCTAAAGAATTTAACATCAAAGAAAAATCACAAAAGATTAATCTATAAAAAGAGGGCCTCACGGCCCTCCCTCTACATTAAACTTGTTCATTGTTACGGATTTTTGTGTTTAATGTAGATCTTAAACAGCAAAATAATTGTTGAAAGGGCTTTCAGTATTCATCCAGACGCTCTTACCAAGTTTTAATTCTTCCTCCGTCAGTAGTGCATTCTGAAGTTTTCGAATGATCTCTGCACGGTCCATATCTTGTCCGATAAAAACTAATTCTTGAACACGATCGCCAAATTCTTCATCCCAACCCGCTTCAACTTTTCGAAGTTCCTCTTCTTCTAAATTCCATTCGGCCCTGTCGAGCGAGGCCAGCCAAAAGCCAGAATTTTCAATGGTGCTGACGAGACCTGCTTGCGACCAGAGACCTACAAACTCTGGATTTGAAGCAACCCAAAAGAATCCTTTAGAACGAATAATATCTTCAGAAAGATCGCTAAAAAATTCCATTAATCTTTGAGGATGAAAAGGTTTTTTATCTTTAAACACAAAACTACCAATTCCATATTCTTCTGTTTCAGTCGATTCTTCTCCTCGTAATTCTTGCATCCATCCAGGTGAATTCATCGCCACTTCGAAATTAAAAAGATTTGTGTTGAGAATTTTTTCGAGAGGAATTTGCGACTTATGTGTTTCGATGATGCCTGCTCGTGGATTAATCTTTTGCAAAATGGCCTTAAGCCTTTCCTTATCTTCTTGATCCTTGATGAGATCGACTTTGTTCAATAAAATGACATCTGCAAATTCAATTTGAGAAATGAGAAGATCTGTTATCGTTCTTTCATCTTCTACTCCCAATTCAAGATTTCTCTCTTTGAGAGACTGTGATTCAACATAATCTTTAAAAAAGTTAAAACCATCAACAACAGTCACCATCGTATCAAGGCGTGCATGCTTGGAAAGCGAGTCGCCACTTTCATCTTCAAATGTAAAAGTTTCTGCAACTGGTATTGGTTCTGAAATTCCCGTCGATTCAATGACCAAGTAGTCATACTTTTTTTCTTGAGCAATTTTTTTAATAGCAACCAAAAGATCCTCACGAAGTGTACAACATATACATCCGTTACTCATTTCGACGATTTTTTCTTCCGTTCTTACAAGGCCAGCATCGATATTGACTTCGCTCATATCATTGACGATAACAGCGATTTTCAATCCATGTTGGGCATTTAAAATGTGGTTGAGGAGGGTGGTTTTTCCTGCCCCTAAAAATCCGGATAAGACGGTAACTGGTAATTGCATGGTCTTCCTTTGTTGATAAAATGCAAGTGATTTGCAATTAATAAATGCAAATCATTCGCATTGTCAATATTGCCATGCGGCGAACGTATATTGTTTAGAGATCCACAATCGTTTCAAATCCACCAAAGATCATGCGTGACCCATCAAACGGCATTTTGCTAAATTGTTCTTTCATCTCGGGGTCTTCTTCCATTTTTTTCATCGATTGATCGCGAACTTCTTTGGAAGGATATTCAACCCAACTAAAAAGAACATCTTCATTTTCGGTGGCCTTCACGGCACCATAGAAGTCAGTTTTCTTTCCATGCGGAACATCACTTTGCCAGCATTCAACAACACGAGTGGCCCCAAATTGTTTAAATTTTTTCGCGGCCACTTTTGCTTGATCAACATAGAGCTGTTTATTTTCTTTAGGAACAGCGACGACGAATCCATCCACGTACATATGTACCTCCATTTTTAAGGATCGTTCCTTAACATTTCTTTCATAATAGGTGCCACTTCTTTTAGTTGGGATAGAGGACTGAATTTTGCTTTCATTAATCTATAGACAGACCATTTGGTCAAATTCTCGGAGCAAATATGTTTGCAATGGTACTTGAAGAATCAAGCTGCATAGGTGTTCTAGATGCCATATCCGCTTTTATGGGGCGAGCGAAAAATATAATCAATAGCTAATCTTATTCGTAAAGACGGGGAGGATTATTTCAAACTTCTTTCTAAATCAAATCATTTCCCTCCGTTTTAATCACGCTAAGTTTATTTACATGCCCGTGTTCAAAAAAATACGATTTAAATACTGGCGAAGAAAAGATCGCTTATCAAAATAACAAAGGAGATATTTATGGCACTTTGGAACAGAGATTTAATTCCCTCTAGATGGAGTGAAAGATCAGTCATGCCTAATGTAGATTTGGATGAAATGTTTAATCGTATGCGGAGGGAGTTTTTCTCACCAGATTTTTTTCAAAATAGTTTGGAATCTATGGGCCCACGAGTAGAAGTTCAGGAAACGGACAAAAATATTCTTGTGAGTGCCGAACTTCCAGGAATGAAGGAGAAGGATATAAATGTAAGTTTGAAGGATGACAATCTTATCATAGAAGGTGAAAGAAGAAGCGAAAAGAAGAAAGAAGGTAAGAACTTCTATCGATCAGAATTCAGCTATGGAAATTTTTATCGTTCTATCCCGCTGAACGTCGGAGTTGATAAAGATAAAGTCGAGGCCACATATAAAGATGGCATCCTTGAAGTGACTCTCAACAAGTTAGCTGAAAGTCAGCAGAAGGTTAAAAAGATTGAAATTAAGCACTAGAAAACTAATTTTAAATAGTTTGTGGATGGTCTTCCTTCGTGAAGGCCACCTTTTTGTATTCAGGGAATTCCTATGAAGCAAAAAGTTTTAAATAGAGCGATCAGTGCTGTTGTACAAATTCATGTTGAAGGATTATTAGAAGGTGATGAGATTGAGATTCTTGATCCGCGAGAAATAAGAAAAGGACATTGGATTGGCTCTGGTGTTCTAATCAGAATTAATGAAGAAGAAGGTTATATTCTAACTAATGCTCATGTTGTAAAAAACGGCCTCACATACAGAATTAGAACCATGCTCACGAGTGAGGAAAGTTTCCAGGTGAAATTAATTGGGATGATTGAAACGCTAGAGCCAGATATCGGTCTTCTCAAAATAATTGATTCCGAGCTTATTCGCATGAAAGAAATCATTCCTGAAATTCCATATCTTGAAATGGAAAGGGAAGAAATAATCGATCGCGATCTGAGTATAAAGGCCATTGGTTATCCCTTTGGTATGGAAGAACCTAATGTATCGAGTGGGAAAGTGACCAATTTCATCTTAGGATCAGATACAGAGTGTGAACGAATTGTTACTGATGCTCCAATTAATCCGGGAAACTCTGGTGGACCTGCTGTTTCAGAAAATGGAAAAATTATTGGAATAAATACATCTATCATTTTTGGAGCGAATGACATTGGATTCATAACACCAATCAATTTTGTAAAGATTGTCGTGCAAAATTTAACTGAAGGGAAAAAAACAGATCTAACTGATCTTGGAGGACGTTTTCAAAAAAATTCAAAAGAATGTGCTTCTTACTTAAAGGCACCAACTACAGATGGAGTAATAGTGACAACACTATTTACGAATGGTCTGATGGAAAAAGCAGGACTCAAATCGCGTGACATCCTCTTCAAAATTAATGAATTTTTATTTGACGCTCATGGAATTGTTAAGACAAAAAACATTTTGCGGCATCG
>CAMLRB010000021.1 GCA_946482295.1 uncultured Bacteriovorax sp.
AATAATGGGACGAAGATTATTGAAGATGTAGGGAAATCTATTTTCAATCACCGCTTTCGAGTCACTAGTCGTATAGAGAGGAATTTCTTTTAGCGGCGGACCGAAACACAAAGGTCTCAAGTCATCAAGACCATGCAGATGATCAGCATGTTCATGGGTGATGATGACAAAATCGACCGATTCAATTTTGTTGTTTAGAAACTGAGTTCTCAGGTCAGGTGTAGTATCAACCAGAAATTGTTTTCCTTTTTTTGTCGTGACAAAAATGCTTGTGCGTAAACGTTGATCACGATGATCAATAGAGCTGCAGACGTTGCAATGACAACCGAGAAGGGGAATGCCGGTTGACGTTCCAGTTCCAAGAATCGTAATGCAATTTTTATTCTGAGATTTCATAAACATCTGTGCCTGGACTTCTTTGACATAATTGTTTTTAGTTAAGGGCAACGATATAATTTTAGCTCAACCGAGATCATTTTGAGGAATAAATTTATGCTTCTGAAAGAAAAAGAAACCGGCATGCCTAGGTTTGCACGGATGTTGACCCTGGTCTTGACCATTGGGGCGACTAGCGCTTGTTCGACGTTAAAAAATGCTTCGAATAACCCAATAAAAGCGGGATTCAATGTCAAAAAATCAGTCTTAAAAAATGGACTGACTGTTCTCGTAGCTCCTAATCCTAAACTTCCCATCGTCTCTTATTACACATTGTTTGATGTTGGTGGAAAAGACGAAGGCCCTGGAACAACAGGAGCAACTCACTTCCTTGAGCACATGATGTTTAAAGGAGCAAAAAAATATGGTCCAGGCGAATTTGATACCATGATCGAAAAGAGTGGAGGGATGACGAATGCCTACACCACAAATGACATGACCGTTTACTATCAAAACATTCCCAAAGATTTTCTTCCGCAAATGATCGATCTCGAAGCTGATCGTCTCCAGAATCTTTTATTAGAACCAGTATCATTTGAAAGCGAGCGTCAGGTAATATTTGAAGAAAGAAAAATGCGCTATGAAAATAGTCCCGATGGACTTCTCTATCTGGCGATGATGAAAAAATTGTTTGAAGGAACTCCTTACGGACAATCGGTCATTGGGGACGAAGCAGATTTAAAAGCGCTCACACGTGACCAAATGATGAACTTCTTTAAGACCTATTACGTTCCTAATAATGCAATCGTTGCAATTACAGGGGATGTAGATCCAGATGAAGTCATCAAAATGATGAAAGAGAAATATGAAGATATCCCTGAATCCAAAGATCTCATGGAACATAAAAGAAAAAATATGAATCCAGATCTTTTTAAGGCCAAACCAAAGATGGGAGCGGAGTACAAGCTATATGCTACAAATCCTATTCCTAAATTTATCATGGCCTACCCGGCAGAAAAAATAGGAACACGTAAGGCCTACGTTATGGATTTAGTCGCTAACATTCTTGCAGGAGGAGGTAGCTCTTATCTTGTTCAGAAATATGTTAAATCCGACAATCCATTGCTACAGGACATTGGTATCTCAAATCACAATCTCACATTTGGTGGAGTTTTCAACTTTTCAGGCGAACTAGTGGAAGGGCAGACTGTTGAAAATGTCAGAAATGTTTTGACAGCAGAATTACCGGTAATGTGTGATGCTGCCATTACTGATCGCGCTCTTCAAAAAACTAAAAACCAGATTCTTGTTGGCGGATACAATGCACTTAAATCGAACGCAGGTGTTGCTTCGGCCATCATGAGAAATGAAAAATGGTTTGGTGATTACAATTACGGTCTAAAAGAAATGGAAATTTATAATTCGGTAACGAAAAGTGAAGCCCTTGCAACTTGCAAAGAGGTCCTCATTGGAACACCTAATATTTTTCTTTCAGCATGGGACAAATATCCTAAAACTTCAGGAAATCAATAATGAAACATACATTACTCGCACTTACATTAAGCTTTATGCTCACACCCTCAATGGTGTTGTCGTCCAGCACGCAGAATATTGAAGACAATATTAAAAAATTAGATTGGAATGGCATTGAAGTCGTCTACATCGAAGATAGCCGCTTTCCAACATATGACATCAGCATCTATTTTGCCGATGGCGCTTTAAGTGATGGAGAAAAAGAACGTGGTTTAACGGATCATAGTTTTAGTTTTCTAGATTCAGGAACAACGAAACTTTCTCAGCAAGAAATTCTTGATCAACTGGAATTTTACGGTACGGATTATGGTTCAGATGTCACTCATGAATTCAGCACCATTTCATTCTCAGGTTTAGCTAAGGACTTGGAGAAATCGACATCGCTTATGTGCTCACTTCTTCGTGATGTCACTTATCCAGAAAACGTTTTGAAAAAAGAATTAGCTCTTGAAAAGGGAGGGCTTCAATCTCTTGTTTCCTCTCATCAAGGACTAGCGGAAAGAGTTTTCCGAGAAATCAGTCTTGGCGGCACGGCCTATTCTTATCCAGTGGGTGGAAAGACGGCTGATTTTAATAGTTATACACCTGCAGCCCTTAAAGAGAAGATGAATTATTTCCTTGATAAAGTGAAAAAGAGAATCTATCTCACGGGGCCAAAGAGTATTTTAAGTGTTGAAAAAATTCTTAAGGACGAATGTAAACTGGCCGGGACAAAAGAAGATTTCGTCCGCGAGATTGCGCCAACGAAACAGGCCAAAACAAAAGGACAATTTATTTTTGTTCCTGTTCCAGATGCTAACCAAGTTCAATTAAGAATTGGTCGTTTTCTCTCACCTTCCGAAGTACAAGATAGAAATCTTGATATGCTCGCTTCAGATTTCCTCGGTGGAGGTTTTACATCAAAGCTTATGCGTGAAGTGCGTGTAAAACGCGGTCTAACTTATTCAATCGGATCTTATATATCAACTCAAAAACAATATGGTCGTTCAGGAATTTCAACGTTCACAAAAAATGAAACGATCGATAAACTTATCACTGTTATTGATGAGACCGTTTCTACAATTAGTTCAAAAGGTGTAACAGCTGATGAGCTATCGCTTTCACTGGGAAATCTTGTTGGCGGTCATCCGTTTAAGTTTGAAAGCAATCGTGCATTTTTAAATCAACTGCAATACCTTGATCATGTTGGGAAGCCATACTCTGACTTGTTTGAATTTAAAGAGGCCGTACAGAAGTTTGGACCGAAAGATGTATCGCAAAAAATTAAAGATATCTTCACGATGAAAGATCAAGTCATCTTTGTATTAGGGGATAAGAAGATTCTTCCGAGTTTGAAAAAACTTGAAAAGAAATACGGCAAATTGAAAGTTTTAGATTTTAAACCTTTTATCTAGAAGCAGAATTTTGTTCTTCCGTGTGTCCGTTCATATTGACTTGGGCACCCGGAAGAATTTCTAAACCTTTCGCAATAATTTTTCCACTCACACTGCATGTAGGATACAAAGTTACTACACCGGTTGCTCTAATTTCGCCTGTAAAATCACCATATATTTCAAGGTGATCGCAAATGATAGTTCCTTCAGTTTGTGAACCGATTTCCAAGACTAACTTCGATTGAGATTCGATTGTTAAATCACCTTTAAATGTACCCAGAAGATGAGTGGGACCGCTTAATTTGAGGGTTCCTTCAAAGTGCGATTTTTTTCCCAGAGTGGTGAAGCTTTGGTCGTGAATCATATGGAAGCCTAAAGTTTAAATGCCAATGTGGCGTTTTGGTAATGGATGAGATCGCCTGTACGAGAGAAAATGAAAATCGTGAAAATTGCATTTCCAGCGCGACGTGGTTTCGTAAAAACGGCATCTACTGGTCTAAATCTCTGAGTTGCAAATGTTTCACCAGAAGAATAATTAATTTGATGATCGGCCCCAAAGAGAGCTGCGGCCGGATAAACTTGGACAGTCTGTTCAGTCTTCATTAAAACGATAATATGTCCTGAGATTTTCGCATCGTTGCTCACTGCTGGAATAATATTGAATTGGAGATTGAGAGTCTCTTTGCCAGTGACTGTCTTAAAGCCAGAGAGGTTGATTTGCGCCGGTCTTGTGCGATCTTTTTGACCTTGGATGGGTTTGAAAAATGAAAGTGTAGATAGGCCAATAGAGTTTGCTGTGGTCGGAGATCCGGTTGCCGGACAGGCGACTGGAGCTGGACACTTTGTTTCACCGTCAGTACTTACCGGAGTCGATTCACTAACTGTCTGAGGAGGAGTCGGTTCTGCTTTTAACTTTTCTAATTCAGCTTTTAGTTCAGCGTTTTCTTCAATGAGCTCTTGTTTTAAGTTCAATGCTTCTTGAGCGCGACTTGATTCACGTACATTTTGAACAAGGTGAAAAGGACTTGTATGAACAAGTCCAATGGCCCCTAAAATGAGCGAGATTAATGTGATTGTAGGTAATCCAATCAGAAGAAGATAAATTTTCGATTTCTTAATTTCGAAATACTTAGGAGAGTCACTCTTCTGGTGATAGATAATGGATACGCTTTTTGGATCTGGCCTAGTGTCACTCACTAGTTATTGCCTTTCTTTTTTCCAGCGTCGTCACTAAAAAATCGAAGCGACGGCTCAAAAGCAAGTGTATCAAGATTTTCTAATCCTTTTTTTGTCCATATTTCTGAAACGATTTTCCAGTTATACGATTCATCCTGTCTTAGGTAGAGAATCTTGCGACCAATGTCGTTAATAGTTTTTGATTGGTAGTCCTGAGTGAAAGTCGCAACTGCGTAGTTTTTCGCCTGAAGAATTGAAATATGTTTCAACTCAATTTGCGTTTTACCAGGGTTTGAGAAAACGGCTTTTTTGTAGGCCTTGTATTGATTGTAATTCCCTTTTTGATCTTTGAACTCAACAGGGTGATAGAAACTCATATACGTTTCGATGTCTTTATTTCTCCAGGCCTCTAACCAACCATCAACCATTTTCTTCAAATCACCTTTTTGTGATTCGAAAGTTTTTTCATTCAAGTAAACAAGATCTTGAACAATGACGATAGGAGTTTTATTGAGCTCAAGATACTTTGATACATCAATAAGATCATTATTCGCCGTCACAACACATCCGCGAGAATCGAGACCTTTATCAATTCTTGTTTCATCGTTAGTCGAATGGAGCCAAATTCCAGAGCCCGTTTTCCCCATACGGAGATCAACAGGATTAGGGAAGTCAGTCACGAAAGCTCCGGCACCGTAAATAACTGCAGCTGGACCGGACTGAGTGAGTAATTCTTTTTTAGTAAGAAACTCAGTGAAGTTATAGATACCTTCTGGTGTTTTGAAATCACCTTCGGCCATTTTGTCGCCGCTCTTTTTTCCTGTGGCCATTTGGTAGCTACGGATGAGTTCCGGATATCCTTCGTTGTTTTTGAATAAGTGAAGAGCGTGAGTAGATTTTTCAGCAACGATCACGTGGTGAGCGAAAAAATTGTCGAGCATAAGAAGGGGAGCAGGATAAACCTTTCCAGTTGGTCCTAAGTTTTGGGCAGAGAGTGGAGCAGCTAGACCAAATGATAGGGAAAGTACCATGGCCTTTATCGTTCTTTTCATCGTGAAATAACCTTGCAATTTGCTCAAGTTTGTTAAATGTCACTAGCGTGTTGTGATTATTTTAGACAAAAGGGAAATTAAGATCAACTTAAAAGAATTTACGCCAATTACAATTAAGTCGAGACTACGGTTTTTTTAAACATCAACCGATAAGAGAAATTGAAATAGACCATGTTTCACTGAAGACTCCCTACCGAGGTTGTGAAATGAGTGCGATAAAAAAAGCAAATGCTGATTCACTAGATCAATTAAACGATCGTATTCAACGACGTTTTGATTTAGTTTTTAAAGCAGCTGAAGTGAAAAGAAAAATAAATGAATTGCCAGATTCTGAAAGTTTATCCATGACTATGGGAGAGTCTTTCAGTCCAGGGGATATTGAAATGAGCTCTTCTGCAAACAAAAAAGATTCAGGTGAAGCCCAGGTCATCGATCTGGATTTTACTATTGAAGACGAGTTGAGTGAAAAAGTTCAACCCGTAAAAGAAGTCACATCTCCTTCAAATAAGAATACTATCGGTGACGATAATGGACTCGATTTTGCTCTCAATTTTAACGAAGTTGACGATCTCGTGCCGGAAAAAATGCCACCCTCAATACCTTCAAGGGGCGCTGAAAATACGAGTTCAGGAATTACATTAGGACCAAATGATACAAATAGTGGGTTCAGTTTAGAAGGGATTGAGCCACTTCAAGATTCGCTGAACGAAAACACGCAAAAAACAATTGTTATTAATTCTTCGGCACTTTCAAAAGTAGACCTTCAATCTTTTTCTTTAGATCAAACTGAAGAACTTCAGCAGGGGACTGCTGATCTCATGAGCACTGAAGAGGCCAAAGCAAATATAGAATCGACTATTAAAGATATTATTCGTCCAAAAAAAGATGCGACACTAGAGTTTGATGTTTCTATGTTAAGTGCATCGGACAAAACTCCTTCAGATGGTTTTACCTTGCCTGAATTTTCTACAGATCATTCGGCCACACATTCAACTACTAAAGATCTAAATATTGATGATGATGAGCATACGGGTTTTACCATTGATGATTCACTTACTCCGGTTGAAGGGACAAGCGAATTCAATCTTGATTCTTTCAAAGATGCTATTGCGCCTCAATTTTCGAATGCGCCATATACAGAAGTTGCTCCTCGTCGCGAACAAGCGATTGAGACGGCATCTCCTATCATTAATGCACCTCAAGCCTCCACATCATATGAAAGAGAGATGCGTGTTGAGAGAGTGAATGACGAAGATTCCGTGCGTTTTCATGCAACAATTCGCCAACTGCGTGAAGAAAGAGAAGAGCTTTTAGGCCAAATAAAAGCGATGAAAGTTGATCAGCGTGAATTAGAACAAGACAATCTTAGTTTGAAAGCTGGTCTAGATGAGGCCAAGATTGAAATTTCCATTCTTCGCAAAAGACATATGGTTGAACTTGAAGACATGAAGTATCGTCTTACATTGAGTGAAGAGAAAAAGGCCCTGGCAGAAGAAAAGGCCCGTCAAGCGGAACAGCGCCGCGAGAAGCTGGAGCAGAAGGTGCGCATTGACTACAACCAAGTAAAATTGAGAGAGAAAGAACTCGAGAGTAAATTAGAGATGCTTACCATGGATATCGACTCACAAGTTCATGGACGAGATCAAAAGATACTAGAACTTAGACGGAAGATTGATGCTCTCGAATTTAATATGGAAAATGCTTCAATTAAAGAACAACGTTCGAACGAAGACAAACGCCGTTTGGAAGATAAATTAAACAAAATTATGAAAACCTTGAGACATTCGATCAAAAACTTAGAAGAAGATATTGATCTAGCTCAAGAAGATGTTCCCACATCGGAAAAAAATTAATGAGCGAAGATTTGATCCAATTTTTAAGCGATTATCCTCCTTTCGAGGACGAAAAAAAACTGATGCTATATCTCGAAGCTTTCATGGCCAAAACGTTTCTCATTCGGCCAATGCTTGTCTACTCAATTCAAAATAAAATTGCCAAACTCGAACTTAAAAAATGTCGCTCGGTCCTTGGTAAAAAAGATCGCATGCGCCTCTATAGTCCAACGATTGTGGAAGAGGTCATGATGAAGCGTGAGCACATTAAAGACCTTCATTGCATGAGTTTAAAAGTTGATCAATGTTTTTATTTTTTCCTCAATTTAGGGACGAAAGGAAATCAATTCTATTTCGCAATTTTTTCTTGTCCTTCCGATCTCTCGACTGAAACTCTGAAATATCTTTCACAATTTTCTCAAAGCCAATTGCGAATAATTGAAAAGTTGGAACAACTTAATAAGGCCCATGCTCTTATTCATATTGATGACGTAACGGGACTCTATAATCAACGTAAGCTCTATAAAGATCTTTCTATGCTCGTTGATAAATTTCAAAAAGACGAAGAACCTTTTTGCGTTCTTTTTGTCGACATCGATTACTTTAAAAAAGTAAACGATACATATGGACATTTAGTTGGAACGAGACTTCTTGAAAGTGTGGCAAAAGAAATTAAATCAATGCTTAGAGATTCTGATATCAGCTACCGTTATGGTGGTGATGAATTTGTTATTATTCTTGTAAATTCAGATGCGACTGCAGGAAAAATTGTTGGTGAGCGTATCTTGAGCAAAATCAAAGAGCGCCAATACGATGTCGATACTGCCAACAATAAAAGTGTTCGCTTAAGTGTTTCGATCGGAGTTGCGGAGTTTCCATCTGATGCTAAAAATGCGGAACAAATTCTCTCTATTGCCGACCGCATGATGTATGAAGCGAAAGAATCTGGTCGTGGAGTTGTATTCAACACTCAAGACGTCTTTAAATCAAGTTTGAAAAAGGCCGTGTTGCCTTAGGAATCATATGATCATTCTTGTTCTGAGCGATCTCCATCTTGGAAAAGGAAAATTCCTCCAAAATGGTCAGCTCAATCTCTTAGAAGATTTTCTTGAAGACGAAAAGTTTTTCGACTTCTGTGATTATTATTCAAAGGGTGATTACGAAAAAGCAGAAGTTCATCTCGTGCTCAACGGAGACATCCTCAATTTAATTCAAATCGACGTAGATGGTGTTTTTACAAATATCATTGATGACGAAGTAACTGTTCGTGCGATCGATGCGATCGTGAAAGGTCATCCCAAGTTCTTTGAAGGACTCAGACGATTTATCCGCATCCCCAACAAAAAAATAACTTATGTCATTGGTAATCATGATTCAGGTATGGCCTTTAAAGAAGCTCAGAATGCCCTTCGACGTTACGTCGGAGAAGAGTTGGAGTTCTGCTTTGAAGCAAACATTAGTGGCGTACACATTGAACACGGTCATCGTTTTGAAGTTATTAATACAGTCCCTTCCGATAAATATTTTATGGAAGGTCCCAACGGAAAAATGATTCTCAATCTCCCGTGGGGAACTCTCTTTTGTATTAATCTTCTTCCAGTTCTTAGAAAAGATCGTCCAAACATTGATAAAGTTCGTCCGCTATCTAGTTACGTGAAGTGGTGCTTTTTTTACGATTTTGCTTTCTTCTGGAAAATGACTTTTCAAGTCTGTCGTTACCTTATTCAAAGTAACTTCGACGAATTCATCAAACAAAACAGAAATTTTAAAACCACACTATCCATTCTTAAGCAGATAACGATTTATCCTCTCTACGGAAAAAAGGCGAAGGCCATTCTTCGTCGTAATCCAGGCGTTCATACTGTTGTTATGGGGCATACTCACGTTCAAGAGTGGCTGCGCTTTCCTGAGAATAAATACTATTTCAATACGGGAACATGGAATATGATCCCGCAGCTAGATGCTGGACAGATGGAAACTTCGACTAAGTTCACTTATGTTCAAATTCGCGTAGATAAAGAAAAGCGCATTCTTTTAAACGGTTCGATGAATCTGTGGCAAGGAACGTGGAAACCTTTTCGCGAAGAAGTTTCCGCGCTCTAGTTATCAAAATCTATCTTTTTCCACCACCAAAAGTAATTCCAACACTGATGTACACATATTTTTCTGAGCTGTTAAAAGAAGAACTTGATCCATCTTTGTAAGTTTTTGGTGCGAGCGTTTTATTGTTCATACCAACACCAGTTTGTAAGTAGACACCTGATTTGTGAATGAGACGAATGCCTGCTTCTGCACCCACACTATATCCAATGGCCCCACTGTAAACATCACCTTTATTTTTATAAGTACTATCCACAATTATGAGACCACCGTTCACACCGCCCACGAGGTCAAGGCGAAATGATTTTGCTTTAATAAGTGGAGCGTTTGTTTGCAGTCCAATTTTTACTGTTTGAAATTCATTACTGATTCGCCCCAGAGAACTCACAGAACCGATCGGCAGCCCTGAGCCTATAGAAGTCACTTCCATAGTTGATCGAGATTTTTCATAACTTGTTTCAATCCCTAAGTGTTCAAACATTTGGTAACCTAGCTTTACCGAACCAGCAAAGGCCCCCTCCAAGCTTCCATCTAACGATCCAGTTTTAGAATTAAGAGTTACTCCATTAGTCGTATACTTCGCATCGCTTTCGACGGACATATTGTTTTTAGCTGTCCAAGTGATGAACACTCGACCTTTAAGATGAACGTTTTCTTTTGAATCATTAGTTTTGGCATATTCAATTGCCGTTGGAGCGATACTAATTGAATCAGGATGAACACCTAATTCGCGGGCCACCTCTTCTTTGACGAGTTCTTCTTGAAGGTTGAGGTTTAGCTCGCCAGCGATAAGTGCTGAGCTTAAGAGCGTAAAAATAGCTGCTAAAAATGAATATTTGAAAATCATTTGATTACCCTCACATGAGATTTGTTAGCATTTTACATCAGGAGGGAGGAGCTGGCGCTGAGATGGGTAAAACAGAAAGGGGGTGTCTAAATTTTAGACAAAAAAAGGCCCTTTTAGGGCCTTTTCATTATGCTTTTTTAGAAACTTTTTTTGTCGCTTTCTTAGCTTTTTTAGCTGGAGCTTTCTTTTTAACTTTCTTTTTCATCACTGATTCAACTTTCTTTTGAATCTTATTAAGCTCTTTTTTTTGCTCATCCATAAATTTGCGAGCTTTTTTCACTTCGGCCTGAACAGTTTTTTCAATTTTCTTTTCAAGGTTTTTCTTCTCAGATTGAAACTTTGAAACAAGTCCAGTCACTAAGTGTTTCTTTCTTAGTTTTTCAATTTCTTGTTTGAGGTCTTGAAAAGATTTTAGCAATTGCTTTTTGTCCATGATCGATTTCTCCTTAAGAAACGTTTTATAGCATTTTTTTACTTATCGGGACTCGATGGCCAAAACCAAAACTTTTTGGTTTCACTTTAAGTATAGGGCAAAATTGTTTGCGTTTATACTCCGATTTCGACAAAAGTTGATAAACTTTTAAAACTTCTTCCTTTTGATGTCCGCGTTTGATCAGGTCAGTGGCCGTAAAACGGGAAGAAAGAAGGGCCTCGAGAATTGGATCAAGGCGATCATAGGGTGGGAGAGAGTGGGAGTCTTCCTGGTTTTCCCTTAATTCGGCCGAAGGAGGCCGTTTTATGATGTCTTCCGGGATAATCAATCCGTGCTTTTTATTGATCCATTCTGCAATTTGGAAAACTTCTGATTTCCAAAGATCACCAAGAACAGAGAGTGCGCCCACGCTGTCTCCATAGATGGTTGAATAACCCACGGCCAGTTCAGACTTATTGGATGTATTGAGGACAACCGAATTAACAGCGTTACTGCGCATATAAATCAGTGCGCCTCTTAAGCGGCTTTGAATGTTTTCATCGGCCACGCCCGCTAACTCCTGGCCAAAATTGTCTCGATAACTTGATTTAATAGTTGAATGGATAAACTTAATAGGCATAGAAGTGAGTTTAATTCCTAAATTGCGACAGAGATCATAACTCAAATCAAAGGAGAGAGAGCTTGAAAAAAGTCCAGGCATAAAGACCGCTTCAATCTCAATCATCGTCGTTTTTTGGAGAAGGTGGAGAAGGGTAAGAACGAGCGAAGAATCCATCCCTCCTGAAAGAGCGATGGTAAATTTTTTCATGCCGTTTTTGTAAACATAATCTTTAATGCCCAAAAGAAGAGCTTCAACAATTTCTTCGCATTCATCATCACTGAGAGGTTGCAGGCGAAGTGTATCGGCACTCAATCTTGAATTGAAAATGGTTGCCCATCCGTTAGAGTAATGGTGAAAAGGTCGAACACTTTCTTTTTTTGGTTCTTGAAAATTAGACCATGTCCAAGTGAGAACTTGTGACTTAAATGCTTCCCCTAAGCGAACGATTTCGTTTCCATCAACGATGAAGCTTTGACCATCAAAGATGATTTCATCTTCAGCTCCTACGCGATTGACGTAGACAAAAGGAGCGCGAAGTTTTTGCGAAATTTCGAAAGCGCGATTAATGCGTATATCGAGTTTTCCTAAATGGTAAGGACTCGCAGACAAATTTATTATTAGATCACATTGTTGCTTTTGATTTTCAAAAGCAGTAACGAGTCCATCTACTGGATCTTGGTCGTGTAAATGAGCAAACCACATATCTTCACAGATAAGTAGGCCAATCGTTTTTCCCATGAAGGTAAAAATTCCTGGAGTATGTCCAGGCGTAAAATATTTTTTCTCATCGTAAATGTCGTAGTTAGGGAGAAGTTGTTTTGTATAAAGACACTGCATCTCTTTGCCAGGTTCTAAGATATACATCACGTTTTCAATTTGAGTAGGCCAGCCGACATTATCAAATTCATATCGAAGGCCACCCATAACTAGTGCCATTTGTTCACCAGCTGGTGCTTTCAGCTGATGATGTGACCATGAGGAAAGATCATCGAGAAAGGCGAGATAATCATCAATAAAACTTTTTTTCAAAACGAGATCTTGCAGGGGATATCCTGCTGTAAAGAGCTCTGGAAAGAGATGGAGTCCACCTGATTTTGGACGTTGAAACGAAGCCGTTAGGTACTTAAAGATTCCTTCGAAGTCGGCAATTTCATGGTGTGTTTGATGAAGATTTATTTGCATGAATGCAAGCGCCTTGATAAATTTGGTTCTCAATTATGATACGTCTAAAGGAATTGTTGTGGTAGGTTTTTTTTGTATAGTACTCGCAGGACTTCTTTGGGCAATCGATACACTTATTCGCTATCCACTTCTGGGATCGGGCGTCTCTGCTGAAAAAATTGTTTTTGTAGAACATCTTTTTCTCTCCCTCATTTTCATCCCGCTTCTTTTTAAAGAAACTAAAAAAATCGGCAATATTAAATTGTCGACCATTTTCTTTTTCATCGTCATTGGAATTTTTGGTTCGGCCATTGGGACATTGTGTTTTACGAAGGCCTTCATGATGATTAATCCTTCACTGGTTATTCTTCTGCAAAAACTTCAGCCCATTGTGGCCATCACTGGCGCACGTATTTTCCTCGGCGAAAAAGTTAAGCCCCAATTTTATATTTTTGGAACACTTTCACTCATTGGTGGATTCCTTATTTCATCGGCCGATATATTACCAGGCCTCTCGCAACTGGATTTTTCTCCCGCCCTTTTAGGGAAGACTGCCATGACGGGTTATGGTCTGACTTTGATCGCAGTGTTTAGCTGGGGAGCGTCTACGGTTTTTGGAAAAAAACTTTCGGGCCAAGGTTATGACGAAATTCAAATTATGGGCGGACGCTTTATTTTAGGTTTTGCGTTCATGACCTTCTATATTTCAACGCAATTTGGCGGTCTTAATCTCGATTGGAACTTCGTTGTCTACGGAAAAATCCTCGCGATGGTCCTTCTTTCGGGCCTCATGGGAATGTACGTGTATTACAAAGGCCTAAAGCTTATCTCTGCCCGAGTCACGGCCCTTGCAGAAATGTTCTTTCCATTTAGTGCTGTGGCTATCAACTGGGTCTTTCTCGATGCTAAACTCCTTCCGATTCAACTGTTGGGAGCGGTGATTCTCATCGTGTCATCAGCAGTCATTCAGCTTAAGAATTATTAATTTTCTAATAATTTTCATGGCAAGAGGAGATTTTCATGGCGAGAGTACTGACCCCTCCAAGTTTGGAAGGGAAAACGTTTTTGGTGGCCGGTGCTGCTGGTTTTCTTCCAAGTACACTGTGTGAGTTTTATTTAAATCTCGGGGCCAAAGTGATTGGGCTTGATAATTACATCACAGGCTCAGTTTCAAATATAGACATTCTCACTAGCTACAAAAATTTCGAATTCCACGAAGTAAACATTTATGAGCGAATTCCTAATTTTAGAGATCTTAGAATTGATTACGTTCTTTCTATGGCAAGTCCTGCTTCTCCTATTGATTTTTCAAGCATTCCGCTTGAAATCCTTCGAGTGAATTCAGAAGGCACACTTAGATTACTTGAGCTAGCTCAGGAAAAACGCTCGCGTTTTCTCGAGGCCTCTACAAGTGAAGTTTACGGTGATCCGGAGATCCATCCACAGCATGAAAATTATTTGGGACACGTGAATCCGATAGGCCCTCGATCTTGTTATGATGAATCCAAACGTTTTGCTGAAGCGCTCACGATGACATATAATCGCAAGTATCAAGTCGATACTCGAATCGTGCGCATTTTTAATACCTATGGTCCCCGCATGCGTCCGAATGATGGGAGAGTGATTCCCAACTTCATCACGCAGGCCATGAGTGGGGAAGATCTCACGATTTACGGCGATGGTTCGCAAACGCGGTCGTACTGTTACTCCACTGATATGGTTCAAGCGATACATACAGTGCTTATGAGTGATGAAGTATCTCCGGTGAATGTGGGTAATCCTGATGAGTATACGATTCTTGAAACGGCCGAAACGATCATCAGAGTCTTGGGAAGTTCTTCGAAAATAACGTATCTTCCTCTGCCGACAGATGATCCAAAACGGAGACGTCCTGACATCACGAAGCTTCAAAGTTTTTCAGACTTCGCTCCAATCGTGACTTTTGAACAGGGGATTCGTCAGACGGCCGAGTATTTTAAAAATCTCGTTTAGGAAAAGGAATGTGAATCTCATGAAAGTTGCCATCACCTGTGATCATTTGCTCGCTCGCAACCATTACACTGAAATTATCGAGAGCCTCTGTGAAATTTTTCCTGAAGCTCCCATCTATTGTTTCGCTCACAAAAAGGGATCAATCTTAGGTCACATCGAACAGAGAAAAATTCGCTCAACAGGTCTTTCAAACATAGTTAAGACGGAAGAAGAATTTTACTCACACGCTCACAAACTTCCATCCCTGGCTAAAAATCTTTACGTATCGTGCGAGTACGAACTTGTGATCAACGTTTCAAAAGGATTCTCTCAAGGAATCAAACGTTGTGATAAAAGTAAACTCCTCACATATTTATACGATCTCGATCTCGACGGAAAAATTAATAAAACTTTCTTGCAAAAAATCTTCGCGCCTTTTGTTCGCAACTGGGTGGAAAAATCTTTAAAAAGTGCCGATCAACTTTTTGTCACAAGAGAAGACTTAGCGGTTGCATTGAAGCCAATCAATCCAGGCGTTGAAGTGATGGCCCCACCCTTTCGCGTTTCGGATTATGCACTTTTTCCCAAAGACATGTTCAAACATCATTTCTATTTGATCGAAGCTCAAGGCCTCTCATCTGATCAGGCCCAAAAAATTATGGAGTGGATGAAAGAGTGGAATTACCAATTTCAATTCATAGGCCAGGATGAACACCTCGCGAATTTAAAACTTGGTCAACCCGAAAGCACTTTTTTCGGAAACCGTTGCAGCGGCGAACACGTTCCGGTCATGGCCGCTTCACGCGCACTCATCAGCTTCAACACAGAAACATTTCCTCAATATCCTCTTGGCACACTGGCCACTGGTCGCCCCGTGATCGTCACGCGCGCTCTCAAAAAATGGATCGAAGGAACAGGAATTTCTTTTGTTGATGGACTCGATAAAGAGTCGTTCCACAAGGCCCTTCAAGACGTCGACACCCACGAAAAAGATCTCGAAGGACAAAAACTCCGCGCCCACGTCATGGCCTATCACGATGTAAAATTCAAGGCGGCGATGAAGCGGGTTTTAGACAAGCTGGTTTAATTAGCTGATGGGAAACTCTTATCTCTAACCGATTTTATGAAAAATGGATTCAATTTTCACCAAACGATTGTTATTTCGCTGATAACAGTGATCCTAATGGGGATTATACTGCTATAATAAAAGTGACTATTATTAATTTGAACCCTATGTAAGGTAATCATGGAAAGAGTCAAGACTGATAAACTACGATTTATAGTTATTTCTTTTTTTTTATGGGTGACCTTAATCTCAATGTACTTCTACATTAGATCCTACTTATCTTTTGCATTACTTGTTGAAATTGTAATTGTTTGGATGATTGTTGTTATTATCTTATTGATCACGCGCATACTCGACGAGGATATCTATTTTAGCAACGAAGGGATAATTTTCGACCGTAAGTCTGGTAAATTATTTATAGAATGGAAAAACATAGAAATACGAGATGATAAAAGAACAATTTCAAAACTTTTTCCAGCTATTTTAATTTGTAATAAGCTTAATCCTAATCATTGTGAATATTTGTCCATCGATTATATTTCTAGAAAGTCAGTCATAAGACTTCTTAAAAAGTATTGTCCAGAAGATAATGTGTTAAATGGATATATAGCTTCTCGAATTCCCAAATTTAAAAATAAATACTATTAGCATTGGATCTTGAAAATATGCTTAGTGACGAGTTGGCCTTAAACACAGGACCTCTTTTTAGAGCAGTTCGAAAGTTCCTTAATCTTCAGCAATGGGAGTTTGCCGACATTCTCGGATCATCGCAAGCCATGATCTCAAAAATTGAAAATCAAATTCATACTCCAGACTTAATTATTTGGTTTAGATTTCTAGATTCTTTCAACATAAAAGACTCAAGATGTTTCTTAAAAAACTCAATAGAGCTAGATGAATCTTTCTTTCAGTCATTAAGATCAAATGGTTCTTATCTAGCTCCCATGCTTGATTTTAAAGATGGAAACTATCTATGTTGCGTACAAGACCTGAAGCCTATCTGGGAGCATTTAGAGATGAATGATTCCTAGTTACTGAAAAGATTTTTTAAGAAGTTTAAAATTCATGAAGAGATCTTGCTAATATCTAATCATCCACTTATTACAAGATTCATAATTGAATTGGCCGCTTTTCAAAAAAGAAAAACCAATTGCGATACAGATTCTTAATCTTGTTCCTGGCAGAAAAAAAAGCACAGATAAAAAAATATCTGCATTATTCACAATATTCCAGAATAATCTTTGCAGACTAACTACCGAGAATTCTCCACACAAGCAAACAACTTCTCCAAATTAGACCCAGTAGAATTCTGAAACGGCCCAAAGTGATTATATGCTCGCCCAGCTTGAAAGTGCGGAGTCACACAACGCTGTTCATGCGCTTTGAGTTTCCCATTCACAATGTTCAGTGGGTGAGTCGCTGAAGTCTTCGTCGTATTAACTTGAATGGCAAACGTCTGCACCACTTTGTGGATACCGCAGAAGGCGTTAAACGCTTGTAGAGAGCTTCCCAGGATTTTTACGAGTTCGGATTGCGAAGCTTTTTCATTCACCACACAAGCAGGCTTAGAAGCGTTGAGCGCGTTCCATGCTTTTAAGCACGGACGAATATTTCCAGATGAATTAGGCGTGAATTGGAACATTCCGATGTTAAGGCGTGAGGCCGAGTCTTGTGCCGGATCATCATAAAATTTTACGCCGGCCGGTTTTCTGTATCCTGTTGGGGCCACGCGGTTAGCAACACTGTTTGATGATGATGAGTCCGCTGTTGAAAGTGATTCCGTGTAAGCGAGACATGAAAAAAGGCGAGTCCATTCTGCTTGAAGTTCAACTTTTGCTTCGCGATCTCCTTCAAGCACTTGAGCGCGAAGAGTGTTGATCGTTGTTGCAAATCTATTTAAGCGATCAATTGTCGATTCAGAGGGAACTTTGTTCATGGTCACTGACAATGAATCGTAGCTTACTTTACATAGCGGGTGACGAATAAGAGATGTTGGAAAATAGTTCGCATCACTTGATGGTGTTCCGTATGAACTGCCAATCATTCCGACCATTGCTGGGACATCTGAGAGAAGCTCACTTGCAAAGAAGCTGATTTGATCAGCAAAAGTATCATTGATCTCAGCACTACATTTATCAACTGCATCTGGATTGATGATCTCACGGCGTTCAGTGAGTTCGCTTCCACGCAATGATTGATCAACGTCAGGTCCAACAACAGAAGCTGTTTCTCTGTAAGCACCCGGATCGATGTGTTCACCAAAATCTAAAGTGGGTTTACTAACCACTGGAGTAGGCGCTGGTGTTGGTGAAGGTTGTGATGGTAGATCAGGTCTTTTTGATCCACGCGCATGAGCAGAAGTTGAAAGAATAAAAACGAAGATGATGAGAAGTGTTTTCATTCCTCCTGAATCGGTTTTTCAGGAGGAAATATTTAGAAATCGCTAGAGCTTTCTTAGGAAATCAATTGTGCGTTTTTCTTTTGGTGAACGAAAGAGTTCTTGTGGAGCACCTTGCTCAACTATTAATCCCTGATCCATGAAGATCACGCGATCAGAAACTTCACGGGCAAAATCCATTTCGTGGGTGACAACCACCATGGTCATTCCACTTTGAGCGAGATCTTTCATAACTTTTAAAACTTCACCCACGAGTTCTGGATCGAGCGCTGAGGTTGCTTCATCAAAAAGCATCACTTCCGGTTGCATGGCCAGAGCGCGGGCAATGGCAACACGCTGTTGCTGTCCACCTGAGAGATCGCGGGGGAAAGCTTCTGCCTTTTCCGACAATCCTACTTTTTTTAAAAGCTCCTGAGCTTCTGCTTTCGCAGCTGCTTTATCTTTTTTTAAAACGAGGCGAGGAGCAAGAGTGATGTTATCGAGGACATTGAGATGCGGGAAGAGATTGAAGTTTTGAAAAACCATTCCCATTTTTGCGCGATAGTGATCGAGGTCGCATTCGGGCATAGTGCTTTTTTGAACGGCACCTTTAAAAAGAATGTCACCACCAGTTGGCGTTTCTAAAAAATTTAAGCAACGAAGAAGAGTTGATTTTCCCGAACCAGAAGGTCCGATGATCACCACGACTTCGCCTTTTGTGATCGTTGTTGAAATATCTTTGAGAACTTGATTAGCACCAAATGATTTAGAGAGATTTTTTAATTCAACGATGACTTCAGAACCTTTCATTACACACCTCCGCGGCGTTCAAGACGACGCTCAAATGTCGAAGCAATAAAAGAGAGGACCATGACAATAATGAGATATCCAAGGGCCGCCCAAAAATAAACTTCCCACACGCGAAGATATTTCGCTCCAATTCTTTGGGTGACATAGAGAAGCTCACCGAGAGAAATAACAGAAACGAGCGAGGTCTCTTTTGTAAGCGCAGAAAGTTCATTCACAACAGGGGGAATGATTCGGCGATAGGTTTGTGGGATAATAACTCTCGTCATCGTTTCATGGGGAGAAAGTCCCAGAGCGCGTGCGGCTTCAGTTTGTCCTTTGGGAATGGAGAGAATTCCTGCGCGATAAATTTCTGCGAGGTAAGCTGCGCTATTAAGAGTGAGAGCAAGTACACCTGCGGAAAATGAATCGAGAACAAATGTGCTTCCATAATTTTCTAGTAATGTAGGAAGAGCAAAATACACAAAGAGAATTTGTAAGAGCAGTGGCGTTCCTCGAAACAATGTCACGTAGAGAACGGCCAACCAGCTTAGAATTTTAATTTTTGATAATCGCAATAGGGCAATGATCATTCCGAGAATGAGTCCGAAAAAACCACTGACGAAAGTAAGCTTCAATGTGATGGCCATTCCTTCCAGAAGCCTGGGAAGAATGACCATTTTTGAAAACGCGAGAAAACCTAATTCAGAAGCGTCCATCTAGTTAAAGCTTTGGTTCAGTTTTAAGCCACTGCTTATAAACTTTTGAATAAGCCCCGTTTGCTTTAATTGTTTTCAGAGCTTCTTCAAGCGCTTTGAAAAGTTTTGCATCTGATTTTTTTACGGCGATTCCGATTGGCTCTGGCTTAATGGCGTTACCAGAAACTTTAAATGTCTTAGCATCAAGACCCGCGTAGTAGCGGCCAACAGCTTCATCAGTCACAATGACGTCTGCTTGATTTGCTTTAAGCGCCGAAAAAGTTTCAGTCGCTCCAGGGAATGTTTTAATTTCTTTAATTTTTACGCCTGATTTTTGAATCGCTTCAACAGCAGAAAAGGAAGTTGTATCAACTTGAACAGCAACAGTTCTTCCAGCTAGATCTTTATCTGCGAGGACAGTTTTGCCATTTGTTTTTACAACAAACACCTGGCCCATTGTTAAGTATGGTACAAAGTTCACTTGGGCAGTGCGCTCTGGTGTGATGTTCATTGAAGACATGATGATGTCGTAGCGATTTGATTGAAGACCAGCGAGAATTCCATCCCAAGGCATAACGACGAATTCTGCTTGAACACCAATGACCTTAGCGAGTTCGCGTGCAAGATCAACATCGAGACCAATGATCTTTCCGTCAACAGATTCAAATTCCATTGGAGGGTATGTTGTATCAACGGCGACTTTTAGTTTACCTGCTTTTTTAACAGCATCGAGATCCGCGCTAAAAGCACATAAACTAACCAACATTGTGATGAAAAAAGTCCAAGACTTGAACATAGTTGTCTCCCTAAATAAACTTTGAGTTCATTAATGGTGACAAGTAAAAGATGAGCTTACAAGAAAAATCTTACTGAATCAGGTGGTCTTTATTCGTGTTCATTGGTGGACGAAAGAAAAACACAGGAACATTGACCCAAAAACGATTACCGAATTCATCGATCATTTGGTATTTCCCGCGCATGTTTCCATACGGTGAATGTAGTGGACAAAAACTTGTATATTCGAAATGTTCACCTGGAGCAATCATCGGCTGTTCACCAACAACTCCAGAACCCTGCACGTCGTATGTTTTTCCGTTACCATCTTTGATTTTCCAATGACGATGAATGACTCGACAACTAGATTCGCTATTATTCGTAATGCGGATTTTGTAAGCGTAAAAGTATTGATTATTCTCAGGGCTTGATCGCTCAGGAACGTAGTGGGGAAACACTTCGATTAAGATATCTGAAGTAGACTCAAAATAATATTCTTTAGGTTCAATTTGGCTCAGATGTTCCATGGGTCCCTTAGGCGAAAATAACTGTCTTTATAAGGCCCAGGTTTACCAGAAGAAACGCAGATTTGAAAGCTTCGAAGAGACATCATAGAGCATTCATATGTGAGTGCATGTTTGAAGGCCCGAACACTTGTTAGGCTCTAAGTAACTAATATGACTGACATATAGCTGATGTAGATCATGGACTTAGGCTTATTTTATGTTAGTCTCAAGTGCAGGTAACAATAATTTTCTGGAGAAATACATGGAAGAAAAAAATCTTAATCGTCGCGCATTCTTTAAATTCGCAGTGGCCGCAGGTGCCCTTGTTCCATTTCTAGCTAAGTCATCTCAAGCTGTAGCAGCTGGGTGTCCAGCAGCAGGTCCAGCAGGTAAACAAGTCGCTGAGCCAGGTGTTGGTATGGGAAAAAGTCTTGAGTACGTAGCAGCAGCTGAATCCTCAAAAAATTCTAAATATGCTAAAGGCCAAAATTGTGGAAACTGTAAGTACTACAATGACAAAAAAGCAGAAGGCGGTTTCGCTCCTTGTACAATGATGGGAATGAAATACGTTACAAACTGTGGCTGGTGTAAGTCTTACCTTAAAAAGTAATGTGAATTTGGAGCGGCCTAAAAATTTTTAGTGCTGCTCCAGTCTTTTGTCTGTGTAGTTTTTTCGATAAACATCTTCGCCCATCTTCTCAATCTGAAAATCAATCATCTTTTTAAATGATCTCTCCAATGAGCTTGTCTCTAGTTTTGGTTCAAGAATCTTTAAACTTTGAACAGTGGCCTCAAGAGTAGAGAGTCCATCGACGTTTGGTGATTTGCGAATACGATACTGTGATTTTTTATGGGGGATTAGGCGCAAGCATAGAAGTGAATGGAGATTTTTTGAGAGAAGATAGATCTTCTTTGCTTTTCTCCATGTCCCATCAATCATAATGAGATGAGTGAGACCTTTAACTTCTTCTTCAGCTGCGTTTTCCAGCACGACGGCCTGATCTGCAGGAAAGACCAAACCAACTTTATTCTCTTTATCTTCAAGAATGCGATTGAGTTCTTCGTTATGAGTAAAGTCTTCGCCAATGATCAATGAAACGTTCGCTAAACTTTTCACGAGAATGCGGGCGGAATTGAGAGCGTGTTTTGTTTCGGTTTTGTGTTGAAGAATGATAATTTTAATTTTGTTATCAATGCTTTCAATCGTGTCACACAAACAACGAGCTTTAAGAAATTCACAGCGCGGACAAAAAGAGCGGCTCTCTTTTTTGTAGGCATCTGCAATCTGTTCAAATGTCGTGTTCATCCTCGTTTCCATTTTTTATCCTAAATTTTGTTATTTAATTTCTTTTTCACGCAGGCGAGAAGTTTTGAATGAACTTGCGCAGAAATTTCCTGACAATTATCGAGGATCTTTCCCACGTAATCCATACACTTTTTTTCGTCATTATTGAAGGTCGGATTTTTTCTATGCTTCATGCAATAAAAAGCCAGATTTTGATTAAGCTCAATCAATTTTTCTGGCATCTTGTTTGACGATTTACTTGGAGCCGCTGCAGTAGCTGAGGGCGACGTGATCTTTTTTTTGCGGGGTTCTGGTTTTTCATAATGAGTTGGGGCAGTAACCTGAGGAGCGGCCATCTGTGTCGGCGCTTTTCGCAATGGTGGAGCGTTGTATCCACGTTCTATCATTTCAAAGGTGCGATTCGTTTCATCTGAATATACTTTCTCAGAAGTTTCTTCCTTTTGTTCGGAAGCACAGCCGCCGATGATCAAAAGTACGAGAAAAAAAGGATAGAAAAAATTTTTCTTCATAAACGGCTGATGAGTTCTGGATAATCTATAAAAGGATTTCTATTTCCTTGAATGGCCATAATTTTATCGTGGCGAATTCTCTCTTCGCTATCGACGGGATCTTCACTGTTCCATTTTGCGAAGTATTTTTTTTGAGTGGGATCGATTGGCATTTCATAACGAACACTGAAATACGCCATTGCACGAGCAACGTTTCCGCGATGTTCACGAGGGGGCTCAAACGATTTGATGTTTCCATCAAGTGAGTTTCCAATTTTAGAATCACGGCAATCGTCAGCAGTAAATTTTCCTTTCACTTCACCAAAAGGGAAATTGTTGCGCGTGGAATTGGCATGCATGTCAGAAGGGTAGAGGTGGTGAAGATCCGTTTTTTGCATTTCAGCTGAATGCTTCTTAGAGAATTTACTCTGAGGCCATGTGTGTTCGCAATTCACAATTTCTGGATTAGGAATTTTTCCAGGTCCAACTCCTGCTGATTCATCAATATCTTTGTTGCAATAAACTTCGCGAACGGAATATCCATTTGGTGTTTTTTCAAGAAAGAGTTCACCAAACATAATTTTGCGAGCTTCATTATAGGTAAGCGTTTTCTGATTTTGGGAAATAAGTTTTTGAATCGATTGACGAAGTTCTTGATTTGAAATTTTTTCGTTAGCTATTTTATCTAACAAAGCGCTTGGGTAATAAGAGAGGGCCCATGAGACATTAAGAGATAAGACCGAGTAAACGAAGACCATCGTGAAGATTACTTGCTTCTTCATAAATCTACATCCTTATTAAATTTATGTGGGGGTCTTTTTAATTGTCGTAAGAATCACTTCACTCTGGCAACCGTTTTTCATTGGAGTAATTCGCTCAACATGAGAAACAAAAAAGATCAGGCATAGCTAGGAATAATTTTAGATTTGCTTTAGAATGGTGTTAAGAATCACTAACTATAGGATTGGATATATGCAAAAGTTTCGCAGTGAAATTACCGGTGTGGGTTCATTCGTACCACCTGATATTTATACAAATTTTGATATTGAAAAAATGATGGATACTTCAGATGAATGGATTCAACAGCGTACTGGTATTGTGCAAAGACATTGGGCACGTCCAGAGGATTCAACTTCTGACCTAGCACTAAAGGCCTGCGAGAAGGCGATCGCGAGCGCAGGACTTAAAATCTCAGATATTGATATGATCATTTTTGCGACATTAAGTCCGGATCATGACTTTCCAGGAACAGGATGTTTTCTCCAAGCGAAATTAGGCATTCCTGAAATTCCAGTGCTTGATATTCGTCAACAGTGTACAGGATTCCTCTACGGAATCAGTATTGCTGATAAATTCATTCAGAGCGGTTCTCACAAAAATATTCTTGTTGTTGGTGCTGAAATTCATTCTAAAGGATTGGATCGCACTCCGAATGGACGAAATGTAGCAGTTCTTTTTGGGGACGGAGCGGGAGCCGTTGTTGTCTCTCAAAGAGAACTAAAAGATCCTGCACGTGATTCTCGAATCATGACAACTCATCTTTATGCAGACGGATCATTTGCTAAAGAACTCTGGATTCCAGCACCTGGAAATGCATTAGGCGCCGACCGCATTAACAATACAATGCTGGCCGAAGGAATGCACTATCCACAAATGAACGGGAAAACAGTATTCGTTCATGCTACAAAAAGAATGTCTGAATGTCTGATGAAAGCTTGTGAAGAAGCCAATGTGAAACTAGAAGACATTGATCTTTTTCTTTTTCACCAAGCAAATTTAAGAATCAATTCAAAAGTAGCAGAGATGTTACAGATTCCAGAAGAAAAAATCTTCAATACAATCCAAAACTACGGGAATACTACAGCAGCGACGATTCCGCTAGGGATGGATGATGCCATCAAAGCAGGAGCACTCAAAAAAGGAATGCTCGTTGCTTCGGCGGCGTTTGGTTCTGGATTTACGTGGGCAAGTGCGATCTGGCGACAGTAATTAAGCCGCCAGTACACTCATCATAAAGTAAGTTTTATTCAGTGAGAGTTGCAGATGTTCGAATAATTTCAGTTCATCTGCATCGATCGCTTCATCAAATTTCTTTTTTACAGCATCTGAAAGTCCGCTTTCAACAGCAAATTCTCCAAGAGCACCCATTACACGAGCGCGGGCCTTATCTTTGTTAATCATTCCGCTTTCAAATTCTTTCGATATCGTAACGAGAGCTTCACTGTATTTAGCTTGCGAAGCTTTGATAGCATC
>CAMLRB010000022.1 GCA_946482295.1 uncultured Bacteriovorax sp.
CTACAGGAGCAATGGCCGCAATGATATTTGATCGTTGGCAAGCGAGCTGATAGGTAAATAGACCGCCGGTCGAAAATCCTGTCGCATAGATTTTTTGAGCATCAACTTTTGCTTTCTTCTTTAATTCATCAACAAGATTATCAATAAAAGGCAAATCATTTTCATTCCAAATTTTATTAATGGCATTTGGATAAACGATGATGAAATGTTCTTTAGATGAGAGTGTCGTCCATTTTGTCACATCGTCAAGTCGATCGGCCGCTGTTTCACTTGAATGAAATGCAAGTATAAGAGGACACTCTTTAATCTGACATTGCGAAGGAATAAATTGCCACCAGCCACGAACCTGTTTATTCACTTCCATATAGCGATAATCTAGCCTGGATTCTTGGGCCCAAATTCCGCTCGAGAGAATGAAAAAAAAGATCGATTTAATGATAGACATACTTATCCCCAGGTTGAACCTAGGGATACGTAATCATAAAAAGTGTGAGTTTTATTGGCAGAATTGGTCAACCATATTCAAAATATGGTCGATATCAACAGGCTTTTTGATGTAGGCCTGAGCTTGTAATTTTTTTTGCTTTTCTAAAATGTGACCGTCAGCAGACATGACAATGACCGGCACCGATGAAAGATGTGGGTCAGCGGATTTTTCAGCGTAAAATTGAAACCCATCTTTAACAGGCATCATAAGATCTAAAAGGATGAGATTAGGAAGTTGTGACGCTTGTGAAAGCTTATCAATTCCTATTTGGCCATTTTCTGCTGTCGTAACGTCATAGCCTTCGCTCTCTAGGAGCTCAGCAAGGGCCTCTCGAATGTCTTGGTCATCCTCGACTACAAAGACTTTCTTATTCATGTATTCTCCCGATGCATCTTCATTAATGCTCTCCTTAAGAGCATCTAAAATTTGATATTCATTGTATAGCCCCATCCTTTAGAGAAATTTTGGATAGAAGCATCTAGTATTGGATATCGCATGGATACACAGAGAATCTGACAGTAAATGTTAGTAGGGCATATAATTTAATTGGAATTACCGCATATTGCTATCAATTATCGGTAGCAAAATGTCATAGCTGAATACATTCCGCGTGTTTTTTAATTTCACGATTAAGGTATCCGCCATCAACAACGGTGTGCAGAATATTGTCCTGTTTATAAAATTTTGTCGTGAACTCACCCACTTTTATTCCAAGTGAGAAGACTTCAGAGCGAGCAACGACAGCAGCTCCTGCGCACTGAGAGCGTGTATCAATTCTTAAAGTGACTCCATACTTAGGAACTTTAATTTTGCGGCTCACTTTTTCGCCATCAGTCCTTAATGTTTCATTTTGAAGTTCGTCATCTTCATCGCCATTTACTTTTTTAATATCGTAATAACGAGTTCCATTTTTTACATACTCTGTGATTACGATTTCCGCTGCCGGATTATAAGATTTCGTTTCACAGTGAGCATACTCACCAGCGAGTTGAGGACAGGCCCATATAGGTAGAGAAAATAATGTTAAGAAAATTGTAGTGAGTGTTGTTTTCATTTTGATTACGCTCCAAATTCCATGATAATTGAGCATGTAGGGTCAAGTAAAGGAGACATTCATGGGTTCAAAAATTGTCACGCTGAAAAACATTGAAGAAGTGCTAGATAAACACGAAATTGTTTTTTTAGATTTCTGGGCGAGTTGGTGTGAACCTTGTAAAGTCTTTGGGCCTATATTTGAGAGTGTTGCAAAAAAAAATCCGGATCTATTTTTTGGAAAAGTTGACACTGAGATTGAGCAAGAATTAAGTGCAGATTTTTCAGTTCGCTCAATTCCTACTTTGGTCATCATGAAAGAGAAAACGATTATCTATGCTGAAGCAGGAATGAAACCGGAATACATCCTCAATCAAATGGTTGCCGACGTCCGAGCATTGGACGTCAGCACCCTTGAACAAGAATAGTTTTACTGCCACCAATTATCTTCTTTCATCAGGCAGCGTTCAGCACCTTTGACTTGTGCTTTGAATGGATGTTTCCACGTTTTAACTTTTGTCGCACCTAAGGCCATGCTGTCACTTAAGAAAACGTGTGCGCCATTACCTGCCCAGTAATCAGTACAGATAACAAAGTTCCCAAGAGTCACACAATATTCTTTCATGGCCTCGAGTGCATCTTCTGTAGATACCTTTTCAACTTTTTTCAGTTCATCAAGTGACATTAATTTCTTTTCGTAAATAGATGAGATGAGACGTTTGAAATCGTAATCTTTGTGAATGATAGAACAAATGTAATCATCAATTTGTTTGATTTTAGGATCAGTATTATCAATCATCGCCGTTGTAGGTTGAGGAGTGACAACTGCCTTTGGTTCTTCTTTTGGACATGTTAATTTTTCTGCCATCTCTTTTGAAACGGTAGCTGGAACTGCATCATCACAGGCCCCTAAGCTTGTTCCGTTGTGATCATAAAGAGCACAGTCTAACTTAAACTGGCCGTTTACAAAATCATAGCTTCCAAGAACGACGTATGAGCCACCTGAGAGTTTAACTACGCGTGAGATTTCGGCTTGATCAGCATCCATTGGAAGTGCTCGTTTAGAAATTGTGGCCGGCAGACCAGTGCGTGCGATGGCAGCATTAAATTTTGCATTCAACGATTTATTAGGCTGACATGATTCTTTTGCATCAGTGCTTTTTAAAGTACCAACGACAACTTTTCCTTTTTTGCCTTCTAACAGTTTTGAGATTGGTTTCAAAGACTCATTCATATGAGCTTCAATCGTTTTCAAATCTTTTTCCTGAGCAAATGAAGTTATTGAAAAAAGTGCACTTACTAAAAGAAGTTTTTTCATCATTTTATACCTGGTTAATCCTGGATTAAACCTGGAATGGCCGTCTTAACAGCATCCAAGACATTCAAACTCATTTGTTTTGAAGCTGAAGCTAAAGCATCGTCTTCGTTTTCATCTTGTGAGAAGCCTTGAACAGTGGCGCCCTTATTCGTTCCAAGAACTCTCCCTGTTGCGCGATCTTTTACAATGACAGCAAACTTATAAACAATCGTGTAACCAAGTGCGGTTTTTGTCTTACGAGGAACACCTGCTTCTTTAAATTCAATTTCAATTCCCTCTTTGCTTTTTACTCCACCCTTTTGAACAGTGAAGCCTTTTCCGCCAATTACAGATTCCGCATCAAGCGCCACTTCTTCATACTTTGGGAATTCATCGATGTAAAACACGATGCTGCGTTTTGCTTCTTCATAACTTTTATCAAGATCAACTTCAGCGGTTTTAAAATTTTCCCACCAAGAAGGTCCCGATTCTTTAATATATGTTTTGTACATGTCTGCGCGCAGAATGTATGGCTCATTCACACTAATTTCTTTTTTAGTTGTGTCATACAGACGCACTACTTCTACGTATTGCTTCTTCTTCATCGCAGAAACAACATCGGCCATTTTCTTATCTAAAACACGCATAAAACCAGCAGCATCTTTGTAAGCAGCTGCTACATCGAATGTGTAGGCCATACAACTTGTAGTTGCAGAATCAGAATCTTCTTTAAAAAATTTCACGCCAATCATTTTATCAATGTTAGTTGAAACGTTTACGATTCCTTTATAAGCCGTCGCTTTATCAGTTTCTTCTAAAGTCATTATTGATTCAACATTAGCACGTAATTGAGAAACGATATCTTGATAAGCTCTCTCTTTAGCTTCGTCCTTGGCCTTCACTTTATCTTTGTTAGTTGAAAGTCCAATTCCAAAAATTGTAGTCGAACTTGGAGTGTAACCTTTCATCAACTCTTCACGATCACAGTTAGCGGCCAGGAGCTGCCCGGAAAAAAGTAAAGACATTAATAATGTGTGGGAAGTTTTCATAGAGATTTCCTTATTAAGGGGAATGTTAGTTTTTTTAAATTTTACACCTAAAGAATAGATTCCTTTAGTGAATGTTTCAACCCTTGAAACACTATTTACCTGACGTATTGAGTTGGAAAAGAAAGAAGTTTATTTTTTCATAGATTGGGTGTTCAATAGTTCTATTGTCATTCATAAGGAGACTTCAATGAAATCGAGAGCCCTCATTCTCATTACTCTTGCAGCTGTGCTTGCATCATGTTCATCAAAGCAAAAAACGTACGATGGTAAAGATCTTCAACTTACATCTTCAGGTGAAAGTGAAAGACCTTTCTGGACACTTGATGGTGGATACAAAATCGGAAAATTAAGAGAACACTATAACGACGACGAAGACGAACCAAAGAATGCTTATTTCGTTACACAAGCTTCTGTTATGAGTGCTGATCTTGTCCCTAATTGCTACAACATGGCCCGTACTCGTGCTTCTGCGGAAGTTTCAGAGCAAGTAAGTGATGTCGTAAAACAAGCAGGCGCAATGGCCGTGACGAATACAAACACTGAATTTAACAAAATGATTGAAACTCAAAGCAAGAACATGATTGTTGGAGCAGAGATGATCGACAAGACTTGGTTTAAAGTTCAATCAGAAGAAGCTAATCCATATAAATGTTTTATCGTTCTTTCAGTCCCAAGAAAGAATCTTGATAAACTTCAGCAAAATATGATGACGATGCTTGAAAAAGAAATGAGTGGTGATCCAGGGATGATCAAACAAGTTCGTGAATCAGTAGAAAAAAGAATGCAAGAGAGCTTCTAAGCTTCAAACAAAAAAAAGGGCCATACGGCCCTTTTTTTTTAATTAGAAAAATGTTTTAAGTGCGACTTTCTCATCCCCTTTCACATTGAACTTACCCACCAATTTCTCTTCTTTCGAAGCAGTATTAAGCGCATAAAATTCATAGTCACCAGGTGCAAGTTTGAATGAATTCATTCTCACTTGGTTCGGAAGAGTCATCCAAGAACGAAGATCGGCTTTTTCTGATTCAGCGATGCCTTTAGAAGCCAAGTTATAGGCCGCAGTTGCTGAAATCATCGCCATCCCTTCACCTATTTTGTCTTTCAACTGACGGTAAGAAAGATAAGCTGCCCCCAACGCTGTTAAGTGTTTCGCTGCTACTCTTGCTCCAACGGCCGCTAGACTTGCTGTTGCATTACTATCTATCGTGTAATGGGCCATTTCAGATAATGGATCGACAAGAACCGCTGGCTTCTCTGAAACAACACTTCCGGCTTTTTTAATGACGAGTTTGAAGTCTTCATTGTTCGGACGGTATGGAATCGTTGGCATTTCGAATTCAATCTTCGGAATGACTTGATCAACGATCACAAGTACATTTTTAGAGAAAGTAATGAAGTCTGCAGCCGTTCCAACAGTGATCGTTGCTTTTTCAAGACCAACCGGGAATTCATATTTCTTCACTTCTTTATTAGCAATCAGTCCTTCGTGCCAAACAAGATAAACATTATCTTTATCTTTTTTAGCAAAATTCTTTACCTGCTCGTCAGAGTATGAAGTTGCATACTGAGCAAGCGGAGTGCTCGCAACATACGTCGACATGACTGCTTCTGGCTTCATCTCGGGAAGCTTTTTGTAATCTTTATTGAAGTCAGCAAACTTGTTATTGAAACTCTGGTATGAGTTGTAATATCTCATAACAGTGTTCTTTGACTCTTTATAAAGATTGATCGCAATTTGACGGTCTGCTGATGTATCAGCTTTCTCGTGTAGAACTGCTCCCACAAACTTTGCAAGTAGGTCATCTTTGTAAGTCACTTCACCAGCGTAAGTTTTCTTTAGATCTTCCAGAATAGAATTCCACTCTAATAAGACAGCTTTTGCTGCTGTTAAATGAAATCTTCTTTTTTGATCATCGAGTTTTACTTCAGGGATGTCTTTTGTTGAAACAACTTTACCATTATCGTCTTTTTGAACTTCTTGGTAAGATTCATAAAGGCCTTTCTCGTATAGATTGTAGTGGGCCAAAATGAGATAATAGCGAATCAATGAACGTTCATACTTTTCTCCTGAGTAATTATCAGAAGACGAGTTGATTAACACTCCAGCTACTTTTTTAGAGATTGAAACTGTAAAAAGTTTGTCTGAAATATCTTTTGCTTGATCAAGATTTTTTAGCGCTTGGTAATAGTCACCACTGTACAGATGAAGTGTTCCCATCTCCAAATGTTTCAAAAGTTTTGACTCTTGCTCTTTGTAAAGCTGTTCAGTCTTTAAAACTTCTAGTGCCGCTTTATAATCTTTTTTTGAGACTAGTTCACGATATTGAAGAATTTGTTTCTGGTTCCCTGCACAGCCCGTAAGAACGAGCGTGCAGAGAAGAAATAATGGGAATAAGTGTTTCATGACTACCAACCAGATTTACTTTGCTCAGAGTATTTCTGAGCTTTCGATCTTACACGAAGAACTTCTTCTGAAGTTTTAAGGTTCGTCATTCTCATGTTAACTGTGTACTGCTTAATTGTTTTTCCATCTCTTGTTTCTGGGTTCATACGAACAGCTCCAAGAATGATTAAGTCAGCACCAGTTTGCTTTCCAATTTGAACCATCTGCGCAGGATCTACCATCCCTTCGGCCTGATATTTGATTTCCTTTAAAATTTTCTCGCGAGCTTGATTGTCAATTAATGTGTACTCGCCAGATGCTGAAAATTCATTGAGTAGTTCATCGTTCATGTCAGCGATTGGGAAATATGGCTCTGAGGTTTCGTTTTGAACTTCCATAATGAATAGTTTAGGTTTTTTCTTCGTCTCACCTAAGTATCTTTGGAAACCTTTGTGTTTTCCAATTTGCTCTAAGATATCCTTAACTGCATTTTCTGTATCTTTAAGAACCCATTTGTCTGTGATCGAAAGGGCCTTCTCGTCACCTTTGTTGCCGTCTACGCGCTCAGCTTTGAAGCTTGAACAGCTTGTAAGAACCAATGTCATTGCTAATGCCAGAAGGGATAAACTTCTCTTCATAAGAAACTCCTCAGAATAAATTGATACGTGAATGTTATGCAGAAGATTCTAGGATTTATGAAAGAGGGCATCAAGGGGAAAAGAAGAAAGAAAAGAACAAAAAAGTGCTGCTACGAGTAGTAGCAGCCTTATATTAACAGATATGATTACTTGCTTTTAGTTTCTGTTGGTTCATCTGCGTATGGCTTCTTGTAGCCAAATGGAGATTTTGCTTCTGCTGGTTTACGAGGGCCGTCGTTTACCCCTGAAGCTTCTTCTTTAATGGGATAATTGAATTCATTGTTCATAACAACTTCAACTTCTGTCATCTCTCTTAATAAGCGAGAAGTAACTTCATCTCTGTTTTTTACTTTAGCACAGATGATTTCAACATACTTTCTCGTCGTAAACTTCAATTTTTCATCACGATAAAGTTCTGGAGTATCACTAATGATTCCCAGGAAGTTTTTATCAATAATCAATCCGTTTTTATCAGCATGATCCGGATAAATTTCACCTGAGAGAATTTTCTTCAGTGATTTTTCGTAACCTAAATATTTACAAAGCGAATCACTCTCAGTCAGATCTCTTACTTTAGGAGGTGAATAATTATAATCTAATCTCACAGCAAAGAACGGCTTACCAAAACCAACTTCTTCCAGATCGCTAGCTGTGAACTTTTTTGTTTCTAAATTCTCTTCATTTTTTTTATCTGTCTCTTTAGCGATAGCTTCACTATCACTCTGCCATTTTTTCTTTTGTTCTTCTAATTTGAAGTGCTCCGATTTACCGAATTTCGGATCTGCTAAACATTTGTTGATTTGCTCTTGAGTTGATTTCCCACTCTCGATGAGATCGTCGCAAAGATTTCTACTTGCCGCCATTGTTAAACTGCTAGCTGCAACTGATGAAAGAAGAATAATGGATTTTAAAAACATAGTAATACCCTCGCTGATTCCATTCTAGAACGAATGATCATCAGCTCACATAGGGCAAGTTTGTCCCGATAATGATACCCGACTCAAAGGATCGGACTTTAGTTAAGATCTTTAAATAGCGGTAAGGAGTCTGCGCTGTAACGATCTTCTTGTGAGTTATAAGTGATTTTGTAAACCACACAATTGGGAATTTCGATCATGGGATGATCCTCAGGAAGAAAAGTATGTACAATTGTTCGCAAGACTCCACCATGCGTACTAATCCCAATGTGCTCATATGTGGAGGACTTGGCCAATTCGTCCAATAGGGCAAGAAAGCGTGCTCTCGTTTCTTTTCTGGTTTCCCCTCCCGGAAAACAAACTTCATCATTTTCTAATTTAAAACATTTCAATCGTTCCCACATTTCTTCACCATGAATAGCTATCGCCTCTTCATAAATTAGGCCTTCGATCGCTCCATAACTCATTTCGCGCAGGCGCGGATCAACTTGGAGTGGAATGTTTTTATGACGGGCCACGTACGTTCCGGTGGCATGGGCCCGTTGTAAATCACTAGTGACAATGATTTCTAGGGGGATCTTACTTAGCTTTTGTGCGAGGAGAGAAGCTTGAATCTTACCGTTTTCATTGAGAGGAATATCGGTGTGCCCTTGGCACCGCCGTTCTTTGTTCCAATCTGTTTCTCCGTGACGGAATAAGTAAAACACTCTGTTCATAACTACCAATCTATCCTAAAATGCAGCAGCATGAACATGTTAATTTTTAAATCTCTCCACATCATTTTCGTTGTCACTTGGTTTGCCGCTTTGTTTTATATGCCGAGGCTGTTTGTCTACTTTGCTGAAGCAGAAACAAAATCAGAAACTGAGAAAAATATTTTACAAGCACAATTCAAAATCATGCAACGCCGATTGTGGTACGGAATCGCCTGGCCTTCATCAGTATTGGTTCTTATTTTTGGTGCTATTCTCGCCTCTTATTTCTGGCCGATTACTGATCATCCTTGGCTTATGGTGAAACTTGCTTTCGTTGTAGGACTCTATGCTTATCATGATTTCCTTCACCGCATTTTTAAACAGCAGCAACAAAACATTATTAAGTATTCGCCTTTAAAATTAAGAATGATAAACGAAATATCTACAATCTTCTTAGTGGCCATAGTCTTTCTCGTAATTATGAAATCTGTTATGAGTATGGTGTATGGTCTCATTGGGCTCGTGGCCCTTATTGTTGTCCTCGGCATTGCCATTAAAGTTTACAAAAACATCCGCGAAGGAAAAAAACATGTCTGACGATTGGAAAGAAAAACTTTCAACAGAAGAATATAAAGTTCTCCGTATGTGTGGAACAGAACGTCCCTTCTCTGGAAAGTACAATTCATTCTATGAACCTGGTACTTATCATTGTGCCGCCTGCGGATTAGAACTCTTTACGTCAGAGACAAAATTCGACTCTGGTAGTGGATGGCCCTCTTTTTATGACGTGATTAAGTCAAATGAAGGGCAGGTAAAACTAATTGAGGACACTTCTCACGGAATGACCAGAATTGAGGTGAGATGCAGGGCCTGTGACTCCCATTTAGGGCATGTCTTTAACGACGGACCTCCACCAACAGGACTCAGGTACTGTATTAATTCCATAGCCTTAAAGCACTTAACTCCATAATTTCTCAAGAAAACTCCTAGTTTTTCAAACAATCGTTTTATTTTTTCAAACAGATGGATTAGTATGTCAAAAAAAGCAGTTTGATAGCTCAATCCGGAGTTTGCCGTGGTTAAAGATATAAAAGACAAAGCAGAAAAGTGTTTCTTTTTTGGAAAGAAAACACCTCCCCCTGAAAAAACAAAAGACCTCATTTTAGAAGCGGCGATGAAGCACTTCTGTGAAAAAGGATACGAAGGTACCTCTGTTCGTGAAATTTGTTGTGAAGTCGGCGCCAATGTTTCGGCCATTAAATATCACTTTGGAGGAAAAGAAGGCCTCTATCGTGAGTGTTTTATTATTTATGGTGAAAGTCGTTTAAATATTGCCACTAAGATCATCACCAAAGCTGAATCGTTTGATGATTTACGCTTAAAACTCAAACTATTTGCTGAAGATTTTATTCGTGAAGGTTTACTAAATCTCAATCTTACAAAAATGGTATGTCGTGAAATCGAAATTCAAAACCCACTCGTTGAAGACATTTTTCAATCTACTTTTTTAAAAGTTTATCAAACCCTTGCAGACTTAATGGAAGAGGCTAGAGTCAATGGAATTATTCGACAAGATGTTGATTCATTAATGGCCACATCTATGTTTTTTCACACGATGACTGCTACTCTCCGAATGGATCATGTTGGAGAAAAATATTTTCAGAAATCACTTAAAGATCCTGCTCATCTAGAATTTTTTATAAATAATTTATTATCCATTTTATTAAGTGGAATTAAACCTCAGGAGCTTTAATATGCGATCCGCTCACCAAGCGTTGTTAGCAGTCTTGCTAATCCCAAATGTGGGATTTAGTGCTCAACTCACATTGCAAGAATTTCTCAAACAAGTTGAAGAAAAACATCAAGGTGTGACTGCTGGAAAAATAGTAGTCGAAGCGACAGAAGAAAGAAAAAATGAATCTAAACTTGTTTTTAGTCCAAGTGTGTTTGCTCAAGGGCAAATTCTCATTGATAAAAAACCGGTGGGCAATGTGAGTTCTCAAGGTGATAAAACAAATCATGAATTTGTTACTGCGGGAATTATGCAACAATTCGATTTCGGTCTTAAAGGTCAATTGAGCTACAACCTTTCGCACACTGAGATTCACAATGCTTCGGCAACAATGGTTCCGAATCCAGATTACAATGATGGAATCGCTCGTCTTGAATTAAGCCAATCTCTTTGGAGAAACTTAGGTGGTAGCGAAAGCAAGGCCCAAGCTGCTCTCATTGAATCACAAGCAAAAGCTTCTAAGTATGGAGAGAGTTTCAAGATCAAATCTATTCTTGCAAACGCAGAATCAGTTTATTGGTCACTTTCTCAAATGAAAAAACTTGTGAAAGTTCAAACAGACAATCTTACGCGTGCTCAACGATTAGTTTCATGGAACCAGAGACGAAGCAATACAGGTCTTGGCGATCGCTCCGATACACTACAAGCCCAGGCCAATCTGAAATTGAGAGAGTTTGAACTTAAAAGAACTCTTCAAGATCAAACTACACTTCAAAGAACATTCAATTCTCTTCGTGGAGAAAACACTGAAGTTGTGAATGATTCACTCGAGGTTATTGAAGCAAAAACTCTTTTATCACTCACTCCTCCAGCTAAAACTGATATGAGAGATGATGTAAAAGCAGCTCTTGAGCAACAAAAATTAGCTGTAGCGAATTCAACTCTCGCGATTGAGCGTAACAAACCTACATTCGAAGTTTATGGTTCACATGCTTTAAACGGACGTGATCGTGATCGTGGAGAAGCTATTGGCAACTCACTCACAAATGATCAGCCAACAACGGCCATTGGTATTCGTTTTAATGCTCCACTTGATTTCTCAACAACAAGTGCGGCCATCAGCAGCTATAAAAAAGAACAAATAGCAGCTGACATGAACTACCAACGAAAAGTTTTTGATCAAGACCGTGAATGGAATGATTTATTAACGAAGTTTGAAGACGCTAAAACTAAACTGACATTGGTGGAGCAAATTGCCGAAGCTCAAAAATCAAAATCAGTTTATGAAAACAATCGTCTGAATAATGGGCGTACAACAACGTTCCAAGTTTTGAACTTCGAAAACGATTATGCAAGTTCGGAAGCTCTTCGTATCCAAACAGAAACAGATCTCCTCAACATTTATTCTCAAATGAAAATCTTTAACGCCGGAGGCGTACAATGAATTTGGCAAACCTCTCAATTAAGAGGCCAGTCTTTATCACATGTGTGGTGACCGTCATATTGGTCATCGGCTGGCTATCACTTAAAAAACTTCCCGTGGATTTGTTTCCGAACGTTACGTTTCCTATTGTAACGGTAACAACTGTTTATCCAGGTGCTGGGCCTGAAGAAGTAGAAACACTTGTTTCAAAAATTTATGAAGAGGAACTTTCAAACGTTCCAGGTCTTAAAAAACTTTCTTCAAACAATCTCGAAAATGTTTCAGTTATCATCGCTGAATTCGATCTCAAGATGGATATTAAGTATGCTGAACAGCAAGTTCGCGACAAAGTGGCTTCAGCAAGAAAAAAACTTCCGGATGACATTGAAGAACCAGTTATTCGTAAAATAGACCCTGCCGACCAACCGATCGTAACATTAGCGGTACAATCTGATCTTCCAGATGGAGAACTCTTCCAGTTGGTTGATAAAAAGATTAAGCCATTCATTGAGCAAGTTAACCAAGTAGGTCTTGTTGAAATCGTCGGTGGTCGCAAACGTGAAATTAAAGTTGAACTCGATCGTCAAAAACTTAAGCAACGTGAAATTTCTGCGAGCCAAGTTGCTAATCGTCTGCAAATTTCGGGACAAAACATTCCTGCTGGAAAAATCTCATCGAACACTAGCGATACAGTTTTTAGAACACTCGGTGAGTACAAAACGATTAACGAAATTGAAAAAACAATCGTTAACTTCGTAGGAAACGATATTCCTATCACAGTTAAAGATGTTGGCCATGTTGTTGACTCACTAGAAGAACGTAAAACATACGGTTACTACAACGGTAAACAAGCTGTACTTCTTAACGTTTATAAACAATCTGGTTCAAATACTATCGGTGTAGCCGAAGCTATCAAAAAACAAGTTGTAAAAGTTAACGAAACACTTGGCGGTGGAGAGCAAAAATTCACCCTTCAAGTTGTACGTGATGGTTCTCTTCCAATTAAAGCAAACGTTGATGACGTTTATGAAACGATCATCATTGGTATCATCCTTACGATTTTTGTTGTTTACTTCTTCCTGGGATCTGCTCGTTCAACGATCATTACTGGTCTTGCACTACCAAACTCATTGTTAGGTGCTTTCATTCTTCTGGCAGTTGCTGGATTTACAGTAAACATCATGACACTTCTTGCGCTTTCATTAGCAGTCGGTCTATTAATTGATGATGCGATCGTTGTTCGTGAAAACATTTTCCGCCACATTGAAATGGGTGCCTCACCTATTCAAGCGGCCCTAGAAGGGACTAAAGAAGTTACAATGGCCGTTGTAGCAACAACGTTCACTGTTATTGCAGTCTTCCTTCCTATTGCATTCCTTCAAGGGGTTGTAGGACAGTTCTTTAAAGAGTTTGGTTTAACAATTTGTTTTGCCCTCCTCATTTCTCTTTTCGACGCTCTAACAATGGCCCCTATGTTGTCAGCTTACTTTGCTGGTAAACACGAAGACCACAGTGTGAAAAAAGAAAAACATGGTTTCTACGATCATACGTTCGGAGCAATGCTTGCTCAGTTCAACCGTTTCCAGGATTGGTTAGAAGAAATTTATGTTTCTGTATTGAAGTTCACAATGAAGCGCCCATGGGTCATCATTCTTTCTTCACTTATTATTTTCTTCGCCAGCTTCGCGGCCTTGAAAGTTGTTCCAAAAACTTTCCTACCTCCACAAGATGCGGGTGAATTCTCAGTAGGTCTGGACTTAAAACCAGGTACATCTCTGGATGGTATGAATAAACTTGGTATGGAAGTCGACCAGTTGATTCGCAAGAACAAAGAAGTTGAGTACACGGTTTTAAACGTTGGTGATAAAAACGGCCAGCCAGAAAAGGCCAACATCTTCGTTAAACTTGTTCCTTCAAAACAACGTAAAGGAATCAACACTTCTCAGTTTAAAGAAACACTACGTGGTCAATTGAAACCATACGCTTATGCAAACCCTGCGGTTAAAGACGTCGATGCTGTTGGTGGTGGACAACGTCCATTTAACGTCAACATCATTGGTGAGAACATGGAAGAGATTGAAAAATACTCTGGCATGCTCCTCGCTAAACTTAAAAACCATCCGGCCCTTAAAGACGTAGATACTTCAAGTCGTCCAGGTAAACCGGAGTTCCAAGTTGTTCCTGATCGTAATAAAGCAGAATCTCTAGGCGTTTCGACAACACTAATGGGTACTGAACTTCGTACGATGATTGAAGGCTCAACTCCTGCTGTTTTCCGTGAACAAGGTGAAGAGTACGACATTCGTGTACGTCTTCAAGAAAACCAACGTAATTTGAAAGCGGCTTACCAAGATACTTTCGTTCCAAACATTAACAACTCATTAGTTAAATTAAGTGCTGTTGCTTCTCCAGTTGAAACGCAAGGTCCATCTACAATCAACCGTCAAGATCGTGGTCGTTACATTCAGATTTCTGCAGATGTAGCACCAGATGGTCCAGGTATGGGTGGAGCAATGTCAGACATTAAACGAATTCTGGAAGAAGAAATTAAAATTCCACCTTCGGTTCGTTACCAATTCGTTGGTCAGGCCGAAAACTTTGCAGAACTCGCAAGTAGTATCGTTATTGCTGGTGTCTTAGGAATCATGTTTATTTATTTCGTTCTTGCATCTCTTTATGAATCGTTTGTTACTCCATTTACGATCATGCTCGTTCTTCCACTTGCGATGTGTGGAGCATTCTACGCTCTTGCCATGGCCGGTTCCTCACTCGATCTCTTCTCGATGATCGGATGTGTAATGCTTCTTGGTGTTGCAACGAAGAACTCTATTCTTCTTGTGGACTATGCTAATCAGCAAGTTCAGGAAAAAGGTATGTCATTAAATGAAGCAATGATTGCAGCAGGAAAATCGAGACTTCGTCCAATCCTCATGACGTCTTTCGCGTTAATCGCTGGTATGGTTCCACTAGCAATCGGATTAAACGAAGCTTCAAAGCAAAGAACATCAATGGGTATTGCCGTTATCGGAGGTCTCGTTTCTTCAACGCTTCTTACTCTCGTTGTTATTCCCGCGGCCTACTCATACATCGAACGTTTCCGTATATGGTCAGGTGGCATTCTTAAGAGACTCTTTGTCACAGAGAGTGAAGAAGAAATTTCAGTAAAATAAAAAATCTAAGGCCCTCAGTTTTGAGGGCCTTTTTTTTTGTTCTGTGATTAGATTCGACGGAAATTTGGATCGAATTATCGACCAATAATCATGGAGTCTATATGAAGATAACTCTCACTTCTTTCTTTCTCCTTCTTTCGATGAACGCTTTTGCTACAGGTAGCTTTCATTGCACAGGTAAATTTAGAACTAGCACTGTTCACGTGAGCGCTCCCACTTCACACATAGAAGGGAATCCTATGATAGGCCCACTACATGTCACTATTGATGGCCACACAGATACAGAATTCGATATTCCAAAAGATCGTGTTGTGGGCTATTGGTCTAGTGACGGTTTGTTTTTAATGAATGTGCTCGATAGTGATTTCAATCTGAGTGAAATCAAAATGAGCTACAATTCAAAAATTGAAAAAGGTGTTATGAGAGTCAATTTCAACGGAGTCACTGCAACAACAAAAAGAGTCTCGTGTATCTTTGAGTAACTTTATTTCAAATTATCTAAAGCGCCAGTTAACGTCTCATCTGATTTGGCAAAACAAAAACGGATGAGCTTCTCACCTTCGTTACTCTTCAAATAGAATGCGGAGGTGGGAATTGTCGCTACTTTCTTTTCGACAATAAGCTTTTTACAAAACTCAACATCTTTGTCATCGCCTTTTAGTCGCGCAAGGGCAAAGTAAGTTCCTCGTGGTTCAATGATATCGAATCCCACTGCTTTTAAACCTGAAATGAGTTTGTCTCTTTTCATCTTGTAATCAGCTCGAAACTCTTTAAGGTAGTCATCCATATTGGCCAGCGCTTCGGCCATGGCCGCTTGAAATGGTGAAGCCACACAGAAAGTCGTAAATTGGTGAACGTTGTGAATGGCCTTTATAAGCTCGGATGGACCTGCTGCCCATCCTACTTTCCATCCCGTTAGTCCAAAAGTTTTACCCGTTGAAGAAATTGTAATTGTGCGCTCTTTGAGGCCCTGATAAGTAGCCGTGGGAATATGATCGCATCCAAATGTTAAGAACTCATAAACTTCATCTGAAATCACATACAGATCATTTTCAATCGCCAGCCTGCCAAGAGTCAGCATTTCTGTTTTTTCGAAAACTTTCCCTGTTGGGTTGTGAGGATTATTAATGATAATCAATTTTGTTTTGTCATTGATAGCGGCCTTTAGTTCCTCTTCATCAAAAGAAAATGTTGGGGCCTTCAGGGTTACAGGAATGGCCTTTGCTCCTGCCATTTCAATGGATGCTAAATAAGAATCGTAAAAAGGTTCGAGCACAATAACTTCATCGCCTGGATTAAGCAGGGCCATACAAGTAGCAAAGATAGCTTCCGTTGCTCCATTGGTTACAACAATCTCACTGGCTGGATCGTAATTGAGTCCATAGTATTTTGAATAGTTACCTGCAATCGCTTCACGAAGAGAAAGAAGTCCCATTGAAGGTGCATACTGGTTTTTACCCGACATCACAGCATTGGAAGCAAGCTTTCTCACCCACTCTGGACCATCAAAATCAGGAAATCCTTGGGACAAGTTAATGGCCTTATTTTCTAGCGCTAACTTTGTCATAGTAGAGAAAATTGATTCTTTAAAACGACTGACGATCACATTGGTCTTTTTCATTATTTTATTTCCATAAATCTCTATAAGTTTTACTCCTTCTTACTACATACTCATGGCCATAAAAAGAGAGATTTACTATAAAGGGAAAAAAAGAAAGAGGTTATCGAAAGGGGTTGACCGTGACGTTTATTATCAGTGCTCAAGACCATGAAGAAATGAAGAAACTTGCCCAACTGGTAAGGATACTCAATATCCATGGACACAATCCGGCCACTTCTGGGAACTATTCACTTCGCTCGCAAACATCGCCAGACATTGCTCTCGTATCAGAGTCGGGTATAGATAAAAGTAAATTTACTGAACATAACTTTCTACCGCTTTATTATCAAACACGGGAGATGCACCCATCTTACGTGGGAATGCATCGTAAATCATCTGACGAAACAGATATTCACTTGAGCCTTTACCAAATAACTAACGCCAATTGCGTTCTTCATAGCCACATGTTGGAAGCTTTACTGTTTGCAGATCTTTTCCCAGGTCAAGAGTTCGCAACAATGCGTGGACTTGAACTTTTAAAAGGCTTCAAAGGAGTTAAGACTCACGATGTGGAAATCAACATCCCATGTTTTGAAAATACTCAAGACATACGTGCTCTCGCTGAAGAAATTAAACCAGCAATCCTTTCTCAAAAAAATAATTATGGACTTCTCTTGCGAGGTCATGGTCTCTATGTATGGGGAGACAGTGTGGAAGAAGCTAAACGACACTTAGAAGTTTTTGAATATATTTTCCGTTATTACATCAGATCGAACAGAGGTTAATTATGGCCACTTTATTTCTCGCTCAAACGAAAGAGACGATTACAGATTTTCCAACTATTAAAAAAATACTAAACCAACATGGAATCCTCATTGAAAAATGGGAAGCTAATACAAAACTCGCCGACGATGCTGATCAGGAAACGATCTTAGCCGCGTATTCACATGAACTTAAACCATTCATGGAAAAAAACGGTTATGTTACTGCAGACGTTATCAACGTTAATCCCCAAACCCCAAATCTTCCGGCAATTCGTGAAAAATTCATGAAAGAACACCGCCATAGCGAAGACGAAATTCGTTTTTTCGTTGATGGTGAAGGTCTATTCTGGTTTCACTTAGATAATGGTGAAGTATTGGGTGTGACATGTACTGCGGGAGATTTTATGTCAGTTCCAAAAAACTTCCGTCATTGGTTTGATCTCGCTCCAAAATTTTTTGTTAAAGCGATTCGTATTTTCTCAAACATTGAAGGTTGGGTTCCCCATTATACAAATTCTGGCGTAGACGAGAAATACAACCCATGACTTACATTTTGACTGATATAGAGGGTACAACTACATCGATTAGCTTCGTTCACGACGTTCTCTTTCCTTATTCACGCGATCGGATGCTCACCTATCTTCTGACTCATGAACACACAGACCATGTTCAAAATGCTTTTTTGCAAGTCAGAGAGACAGCAGTTCAAGAAGGTCTAAAAGCACCTGAAAATGTCTTAGAATATAGTGCTCAACTCATAGAGTGGATTGATTCTGATCGTAAGCATCCTGCACTTAAGTCGCTTCAAGGATATATTTGGGAATCAGGCTATCGCTCTGGTGAAGTTGTGGCCCATCTCTATCCTGAAGTTAAAGAAAAATTGAATGAGTGGAAAACTTTAGGCCACAATCTGGGAGTTTATTCTTCGGGATCAGTTAAGGCCCAACACTTGTTATTTGAGTTCACAGCATACGGTAATCTTCTTCCTTTATTCAGCAACCATTTCGACACGAAAGTAGGACATAAACGAGAAATTCAGTCTTATGTTAGGATTGCGCAGGAGTTGCAATTGTCTCCTGAAAAAATTCTTTTTCTTTCAGACATTAAAGAAGAATTGGATGCTGCTCGATCGGCAGGAATGAGAACAACTCAATTAATTCGTCAGGGTGATGTTATTGTTGGGGACCATCCCACAGCAAAAAGTTTTAAGGACATTAATCCTTAAAAACGCCACCAAAAATCCAAGTTCATCAAATAACCATCTTTTCCAACTCGAAATTCCGAAAAATCGTTCGCTGTTACACCGATCATCGTATTGAACTGACGATCGATAATGTAGTAACCAATAACACCGCCCACTTTCTTTTTGTTAACATCGATTTTAGGACCGACAATCAGTCGATTCCAATTGGACAAGAGATAGCCGTAGGAAAGTTGAAGTTCTACGTTGAAATCGCGCGTGTACTCTTCACTGTTGTAAAGATATTCATCCTGAGGTTTTTTAGTAAACATCCTCAATTTAAAATGCGATTTAAAATTGGAATTTGAATTCGAATCGAGATAGGCCACTAGTTGATATGAACCTTTTGTTTCTTCGTGATAATATTGAAATCCATTCTCAATCGCAACTTCATAATCATCATTTGCAAACAGTTGAGACTTAAATGAGACGTTTAAAATTTTAAACATCGTAGAGATTAGGTTGGAGTTTACTTACAGACTATTACTCAGACCATAACTAAGTATTGAAGGTCCTGCGAGCATCTCATTATTTTTCAAATTACTTGCTGTAAAACCTTGAGACAGGCCCGTGTAAACGAGAGGGCGATATTTCGCTGCGACTTTGCGGTTATCATTGTAGTGCAGATCAAAACGAGCTGGAATATCATTATCTAACTTGGAAAGATCCATTCGCACGAGATAATTATCCGGACGAATTATCGCACTTTTATTATGCGTTTGAACTGTCGCCGTATAGACATCTTCACTCTCGAGCAAAACCTCTACACGTGCATATCCAATAATATTTTTAGTTTCATGTGAAAAAATGGCCAGCAAATCACCTGAGACAACTTCCACATGCGGTTGAAGTTTTTTTATGCGAATGACATGATCACTAAGGATGTCAGTAAGAAGAAATTGCTTTTCATAACCTTGAGCTGAGGTGAAAATACAAAAAGTAAATAAAATGACAATAAAACGAATAATCACAGCTTCAACTACCGGAATAAAAGATGAACTCACACAATGTATATGAAGAGAAAGTTACCATAACGGCAGAACATATTCAAAACTTCGCTGCATTTTCAGGAGATTTTAATCCGGTTCATTTTGATGATGAAGCAGCAAAATCACAGGGATTTAAAGGAAGAATTGCCCATGGAATGTTAACGGCTTCACTCTTTTCGAGCCTTTTAGCTAACAAATTTCCAGGGCCGGGGACTATTTATCTCAATCAAACATTCAAGTTTCATGCGCCAATTTATTTAGGTGAATCTATTTTTCTCAAAATTGAACTTATCGCTGCTAAAGAAGGTAAACCCATCTGTACCTTCAGCACTGAAGCAAAAGGTGAAGACGGGCAAATTAAAATTTCAGGTGAAGCCGTGGTTAGATCACCACGCCCTCTTCAGATGGTTTAAATAATTCGTAAATATAGATACTGAACATTCCAATAACTTGAGAAATAAGAAGAGCAATCAACATCATAATAATAATTGATGGTGAGGAACGAACTTTCGTTAGCCTTTCTTTCTCTAAAATATCAACTTTATTTTTAACATATGTTTTTTGTAGTCCTACTCGCGCCAAACTTTCGTTTAAGTTTGCGTAGACTTTATATTCAAAATCATGATTCGCATTCATTTTTTGAATTTCATATTGAAATGGCACTAAACCTGTTTTTTGAATTTCAAAATTTCTTAAGTAGTTTTGATAAGTTTTAAGTTCGATTCCCAGTTCGCGACTTTCATCTTCGAGCATTTTAATTTGCGAAGCTTCGTTGAATTTACTTATCACTCCGACTTCTCCGGCCATTCCTGCATTGATTCTGCTATTGAGGGCCTTAATACGGCTGTCATTATTAGCAATCTGAATGCGGATGTCGTTAATACTCTTTTTTAATTCACTTATGTATTTAGAGCTGTCACCCTTTTCAACATCTACAGAGAGGATCTGATTTTTTTGCAACTTTTTTACAGTTGAATTTTCAATCATATCCAAACGGGAACGAGCATTGGCAATTTCAGACATAAAATAAATCTCTGCTTGATTGAGATCTTTCAATTCTCTATCCACGATATTTTTTTTCGCTTCCTCAAGTGTTTCATTCACAAGCACTGTCGAAAATTCACGATTACTCGTCTTAGCATTAATTGTAAGTATTCCACCTCTACTTGCACTAAATGTAATGAGTCCTGAAAGATGAGTTGCTACTTCATGAACATATTCAGGATTCGCCATAGATCTTTTGAAACGACTGAGATACTGCTCAACAGCGATACTTCTTTGATGATTCTTTAAAAGTCTTTCTGCGAGTGCGACATAAAACTCATGTGTGTCTAAAACAATTTCGGCACGCGCTACAAGATCATCTCCTTTTGTATCAATTCCAGTAACATCCGCGGCTGCTCCAACAGTGCTAAGCAGAAGTTGCAGTTGACTATTACGTTGGTCTTTTATAATCAACTTGCCTGTTCCCGGATACATCGGAAAGTATTTGTGCTTTACCAATGCTCCTAATGAAAAAACTAGGGCCAATAGAAGTAGATACTTCCAACGGCGAGTGAAAATCTGAAGAACCTGATTAAGACTAATTTCTTCTGCGTGATTCATTTTTTTCTCTCTTTTTTTCTTCTTAGTTTTTCTCTCGATGATGAATTTTACTATTTATTTCCAATCTCGTTCTTGCTATCAATTCGTGCCACCGTCGTGACTAAAAAGGAGACCAAAAAATGCGTTCGATCCTTATCAGCCTCATCGCCTTCACTTTACTTACCAACACTACCTTTGCTGTTCAAGCCGAAACGAATAAAAATTCTAAGTACAACTTAAGCTCTCCTTCGGAATTTATTTTTGAGTCATATCCCAATCAACAACTCATTCCGATACGTCTATTAGGGGCAGTTAAAAACGCAGGACTTTATCACGTCCCTGCAACAATGAAGCTCACAACTCTTTTATCTCTTGCAGGTGGAACAACTACTGATGCTGATTTAGAAAATATTGTTATTGGTAATGACAGTCGTGATTTGAAAACTCCCAATGGGGAAAGTGTTAAGAGCTTAAATTTAAATCTGGAAGAAGTTCTTCAAAATGGTGCTAAAGATGATTACACGTTAATGTCTAATGATATCGTTTTGATTAAAAACAAAGAGCCACTTGTTAGCAATGATTCGTTCAGAATGATTTCGATTGTATCTGTCATCCTTACTGCAGTTCTTACCGCAGTTCTAATACATGATAAAGTGGATTAAGCATGAAAAAAATTTCAGTCAGCAAACTGATTGAAGTTTGCTGCATAACACTTATCATTCTCGTGTTCGCGTCAAAAGTTTCTTTAAAATGGACGCGCATCATTCCTTACTCCCTTCCACCTTTTATTTTTCAATATGGGTTGCACCCTTTTATTAACTTTGCTCTGCAAGCAATAATCGCACTTATTCTTTTTGCTTATTGGGTGAAGAATAGAAAAAACATCGCAATGAATTACTATTATAAAATTTTTATTTTTTCGCTTATAGCTGTTCTGACCATTCAAACTCTCTTCCAGATTACGTTAATCAACGTAACCTATTCACCGCTCGTGCAAATTGGTGGATTGGGAATGGCCATCATGCTCATTTTGGTCTACGGCCTTATCCTCCCTGCTGTGTTCCCTCTCGATAAACTCATTTATTGGGTACGCTCTATTAGCACGTTTTTGGTCGTTACAAGCTTTCTCACACTTCCACTCTTCTATCCGTTCATGTTTAGAGGTGGACGCTTCGTAGGCTTTTTTAAACACATTCCACACATGGTGACCGCAAGCACGACGGCCTTTATCTTTTACATTCCGCGAGTTTTTGAAGATAAGCCTTGGACCATAAAAGATAACACTCTTCTAAAGCTGCTCACGCTTCTTATTTTAGGAGTGGTCGTTCTCCTCACATCTACGAAAGCGGCCTTTGTCACAATCGCCATTACGGCGTTTATTGCCATTCTTATTTTTGGCTCTAAAAAAAGATCTGTTCGTCTCTTTAAATTTACGTTTCTCTCTTGCTTTCTCATCTCAGTTCTCTTAGTCGGCGCTCCCGTCTCGCAGTTTATGTATGAAATCACCACTGGTAAGACCAGTTTTGGAATGCGACCTGCCCAAGATGGAATTCAGACCCGCATGGAAGAAGTCTCTCGGGGCATAAATATGTTTGAGAAAAGTCCCTATTTCGGTTTAGGACTTCTTTATAAGTATTTAGACGGTTCAGAAAATGGCATAGAAGTTGAAGGCTACAATTCGTTCAAGGACCCACACAATTTATTTGTGTCCTCAGGGGTTATTGGAGGGTATCCGTTATTCATCATGTCGTTCATTGCCTACTTTATGATGATCATCGCCTCCATAAAAGGGTTGAGTGAAAATAAACCGCAACGACAAATTTTAGGTTTATTTTTACTCTCGCACTTGCCAGTCTTCGTCATCTATCATGCTCACTTTTCACTGGGCGGTATGGGTGACAGAATTTACTGGCTAGTCTTTGGTTACCTTGGACAAGATTGGGCACGAAAGGAAGTGAATGAAACTCTCACTCCCGCAACTGCTCCTGAATTGGCTTAATAAGGATGATCTAACAAGGGGAATAAATCATGTTATGGACAAAAATCACAAAGATCGACATCATCATTTTATGCCTTATTGTGGGTGTTATTGCAGTAGGAGTAAGTCCTCAGCTATAAACTAAATGATTTTCTTGAGTCTTAAGTATTCTTCGAACACTTTCAGAAAATCTTCAATGTCGGCGGGGTAAATCTCGCCGATGTTGGAAAGTCTAAATGTATTAATATTGCCGACCTTTCCTGGGTAAATTGTAAATCCCCTCTCGTAAAGATAGTCATGCATTTCATTGAAAGAATAATTTGCACTGGCAGGATCATGAATCGCTGTTAAAAGTTTTGAGTGGTACTCTTCGTCAACTAAAAATCTAAATCCTAATTCTTTCACTTTCTTTTTCATCACTTCATACATTGAAGCATATCGACGGATGCGATTGTGCTCGCCCTCTTTCATGTATTCAGTCACTGCTTGTCTTAAAGCATAGAGTGTTTGAACGGGAGGAGTGAATAGAAATTGCTTATTTTTGTTGAGATATTCGTGATTCGCAAGAAGATTAAAATAAAAATTACGCTTAATTTCAGTTGTTTTTTTGAGTGAATCTAAACGTGCAATGACAAAACTTATTCCGGCCATTCCTTGAATACATTTATTTGACGAGGAAACAAGATAATCAACGTGATCTCTTTCAACATCTATATCGATCCCTGCAAAAGAGCTCATCGCATCTACGATATTTTCCAGATTATATTTGTGAGTGAGCGAGCAAATTTCTTTAAGTGGATTTAAAATTCCAACAGTTGTTTCGTGATGAATAAAGGCCACATGTGAAAGTTCAGCATGATGTTTTTTGATCATCTCTTCGACTGTAGATATATTTACGGGTTTTCCCCATTCAATCTTCAAGTCGATATGATTAATGCCGTAAGCATCACAGATGGCCTGCATACGCTCCCCATAGGCTCCATTATTGATAATAAGCACTTTTTTATCTTGAGGAATAACTGACGTTAAACAGGCCTCAACTCCTCCCGTCCCCGACGATGTGAGCAGAATGCAAGTATGGTTCTTTTCGCCGTGGGCGATCTTAATGAGGTCATCTCTCACCGAAAGAGTGAGTTCACCAAATTCCAGTTCACGTGGGCATATATCTGGCACAACCATGGCGTTTTTTACAGTGTCCGTCGTCGTAGCTGGACCTGGATTGAGTAAAATATTGCGTTTTGGCTGAATCATAAACATTTCCCCTTGTAATGATCATAAAACTATCTACCTTTTTTCATGGTGTCTAGCATGTCATCTTGATTCTTGGTAGAAACAGCCTACTTTGATTTTGAGGAGAAACAACACATGAAAACAACAATTGCTTTATTTCTTTTAACTTTATCTGCTTCTTCGTTTGCAGCTTCTGAATATGAATGTTTTGGAACTGAGCCTTTTTGGGGTGCTAAAATCACAAGAACACACCTCTCTGTAGATGATTTCGAAACTCAATCTACCTCAGCGATCATGTCGAGAGAGACTGCTGCTGGTGTAGGTGAAGACTATGCTTTCGTTGTTAGAACGAAAGACCAAACAGCTTCAGTTATCGCTGGTGAATGTAACGATGGTATGAGCGATAACATTT
>CAMLRB010000023.1 GCA_946482295.1 uncultured Bacteriovorax sp.
AAGAGAAAAAAGGTTTAGCCGTTTTTATTGATCGCGGTCGCTGCATTACTTGCCATCAAGGAAATATGTTGGGGCTAAACATTTTTTTTACATCTGTAGGTGTCCCACATTTAGGTGCTAGGCCCACGGCCCATGATCGCGGACGTGGAGAAATAAACAACGAAACTTTCCGCAATCACTTTTTCAAAACACCATCTCTTATCAATGTTGGTTTAACAGCGCCATACATGCATAACGGAGCTTTTAAAACGATTAAAGAAGTTATCACTCACTACAATAACATTCGTCACTCACTTCATCATTTTGAACTCAGTCCAGAACGTCGAAAAGAGTTTCCAGTGGAAGTTGAAATTCTTAATGATTCACAAACGATGAAAGAAATTTTCGGTGCAATTCAGGCCCCATTTTTAAGACAGGGATTGGGACTGACAGATGAAGAAATGTCGGACCTGGAAGCCTTTTTAACGAATGGGCTTACAGATCCGAAATGGGTTCATTAGTCAATCTTAGGATTATTGTTCATGAGGAATCTTGCTGATTCGTAGAGACCTTTTGTGAGTGTCTCCATCTCTTTGTATTTGTCAGGATACAAATCTTTTACATTGTCATTCGATTCACCATACTTTACCAATTTTCCTTGGCCATTATATGGAATGTAATCGAAATAAAATTCACTATCAACTAAACTGATATTGAATGGAGCTGACCAATTATAAGAAAAAGCAGCTCTGTACGAATCAAATTTTGGATTGAAAAGATCGCGTCCTAAACTTCTAGTCTTGTAGGGAATGCCGGCCATTCCTGCAAGAGTTGGCATGACGTCTACTTCAGAAGCGATTTTTGTTTCAACACCTGTTTGAACAAATTTTGGACCATGGATAATTAATGGAACGTGATAGCCGTTTTGTAATCCACGCTTCCACATAGGTACGTTTTTCGCTTGCATATCAGGAAGAGCATGATCGCCAAAAACAACAAAGATTGTATTTTCATACCATTTGCTCTTTTTTGCCATTTCGAAGAAACGTCCGAGTGAATAGTCCTGAAGTCTCATTGCATTGTATTCTTCCAATGAATCAAAACCATAATCTATAAGTTCATTCATCGAAATTTCTTTAGCTGTGAGGGCCTTAAAATCATCGCTGTTGTCTGGAATGGTGTAGGGACGGTGAAAGCCAGAGCTTTGAATGAAAGCAAAGAATGGTTTTGGCGTTTTTTCATCGTCGCTTAAAACGGCGAATGATTCTTTGAAAAGATCTAAATCTGAAATACCCCAAACATCAACACGAGGAGAGTTGTATGAACCTTCTTCATAAATTTTAAGATTAGGAATGTTGTTGGAAAAAACACCACGAATATTTCCCCAATTCGCTGATCCACCAAGGAAGTAGTATTTTTGATAACCATCAAATTCCGACATGATCGTATGTTGATTAACGACGAATGGATTTCTCGATCCAGTTTTTACTTTCGACGTATCAGGAATACTTGTAACCGCAGCAAAGATTGATCTCGCAGTGGCCACAGTAGGAGTGTAAAAATTAGTAAAGAGCAAGGATTCATTCGCAAGACTATCTACGAAAGGAGTTGGATTAACAGCAGAACCGCCTATTCCTGTTTTAAAAAATGCCATCGACTCCATAACGATCACAACAACATTTGGTTTCACTAAACGTTTTGTTTCATCTCCTGGAAAACTACGAACGAAATTGAGATTGAGTTTATCAGGTGAATCTACACCGAGAAAATTTGCCACAACGTCGTAGTATTGCGCAGCTTTTTCTTTTTCAAACTCAGCCACTCTAAAAGTGTAGGTGTCTGCCATATAGAGGACAGGATTGAGTGAAAGATTTGAAGCGAATGAATCTGGAGTAGAGAATGCTTCGGACCAACGAAGTGGGTAGGCCTTAATAGAACCGTAAACTCCCCAGGCAAAAAGAAGGAAAAAAAGAAATGCTCCAAGAAAACGAGTACGATTATTTGCGTTTAACGGGGAACCCATAAGTTTTGGTGTAATCAATGTGCGAACTAAAAACCAAATAAGAATGGTTAATACAATGACGAGTATTAGGAGCCAGAACCATGGGTATGATTCACGAACCATTTCAAATGAAATGATAGGATTCTTGAAAAACTGGATGATTGTCGCATTTAAGCGAGATTTTAAATAGGAAAAGTAACCAATATCCACAATGTAGAGAAATGATACTAATCCCAGCAAGAGAGTGTAGAGTCCATTGTGAAAACGAACTTTAAAAGCAGGATTGAGCGGTAAATTGATAAAGATGATCGCCGGGACCAACATAAACATCGCCAAACGAATATCAAAACGTAAACCTAGTAGTAGGTTCTGCATGACAAGTCCTGCGCTTCCTGGTGTGACGCTGTCTTTGAACCAAACCAGGAACACTAACCTGTAGAAGGTGTACATGATGATTTGTAAAAAGAATAATGAGTAGAGGAACCTAAGTTTAGGAGTGCCAAAATATTTATTTTTCATCCCTCAAATATACGTCAGGCTTGCTTTTAAATCCAGCCCTCGTTACCCTTATTGAGTCATCATTTTTGGAGAATTCATGCACAATATAGGCAAGCAATTAATTGAAAAATATTTTGAAGTCTTTAACCGCGGCGATGCGAAAGGGATGTTAGAGCTTGTAGATGAAAATATCGTTCATGAGATTAACCAAGGCAAAGTTCAATCAGGAAAGGCCATCTTCGCCAAGTTCCTCGATCATATGAATGAATGTTATAAAGAGAATCTAACAGATATTACTGTTATGGACGCCGGAAATGGAATTAATTTTTCAGCCGAGTTCATGGTTCACGGAACTTACCTTAAAACTGATGGCACACTCCCGCCAGCAAGAAATCAAACTTACAGCATTCGCGCAGGTAGCTTTTTTGAAGTAAGAAACAACAAAGTCACTCGAGTCAGCACTTACTACAATCTTCCTCTTTGGATTGAACTGGTCAAATGATATTTCAGGGATACAGAGAAGACTTTGTTAAGATCTTTGCCTCTACTTTCATCGTCTTTATCTTGACGATGACGACAAATATCCTGGCCTCTAGCGCCTTTGTTCTGATGACAATATATTTTCTAGACGGCGGACATGTCTATTCGACACTGCTGGAAGTTCTTGCTGATCCCGAAGAAGTGAAAAAAAAATATGTTTGGATAGTTTTACTTGGCTCCTTCTTTTTGAATCTTGTGATTCACCTCGCGTTCGAGCCATATTTTTTCATGTATGTTTTTTATTTCACTATCTTTCATAATATGCGCCAGGGCCTTGGTATAACTTTTCTCTACAGAATAGGTGAAAAGAAAAATGCGACAATTGTAAAGTGGAGCTATTACTTCCTGACGATGATGCCGTTTATTCTTTTTCATTTGAAAGCCAATATGATGGAGGGAACACTAGGGGAAGCTATAATCAAGCCATTCGATTTTGCTCAATGGATTCCTCAAGAAACGTTGAATATCTGGCACGGTTACGGCTTGATTGTTTATTTCATTGGCGTGCTAGTCATTGGAATTACTCTAGCGCTCCAAAAAAATATTCGTGGAATGTTGTCGATGATTTTTTTCACGATTGTTTACGCGTTTTCATTTATCTATTCGAAAAATCAACTTCAAAGTTATGCTCTTCTTATTTTTTCCCATGCAGTTCCTTATTTTTTTCTTATGGAAAAAAGATTGATTGTAACTCACAAAGTTTCTTTCATAAAAAAGTATGCTTTCTTTTTCCTGACTCTACTTTTTGGAATCGGAGCTCTCCTTGATTATTATCAAACTGACATTATTGATCTCTTCGATCCATTTGATTCCATCGCCATTGCACTTTTGACGACACCACTCATTTCTCACTTCATTTATGATGCCATTATCTGGAAACGTGGGAATGAACGCTTTTTCACTTTTATTCAGACGAAGACTTATTAGGAGATACCTGTGAAACACTTACTGATCACTTTTGTTTTTATTTTTGTAACACCGGCCTTTGCTAAAGTTTGTAACGAAAATAGAATGGGGCTAGATATTGGCTCAGGTTCAACAAAAATGATGGTTGCGGAAGTTGATATCTGCAGTAAAAAAATTATTAAAATTCTCGTCAATGAATCTCGCTCTGTGGGGTACAACGATGACTATGAAAAATCAAAAGATCAATCCATTACAAAAGCAATGGAAGATAAGGGGCTTGCTGCTCTTGAAGAATTAATTGCCCTCGGAAAAGTACATAAGCCAAAAAAAACAAAAGGTGTCGCGACATCTGTTTTTAGAAAAGCAAAAAACGGTAAAGAAATCATTGGAAGATTTGCTAAAAAGTTAAAGCTCAATTTGAAAGTGATTTCTCAAGAAGAAGAAGCAATGTTGGGATATGTTTCCGCCCTGGCCGTAACGCCACTGCAAGATGCTGGTAAAAAAATAGTGGTCTGGGATATCGGCGGCGGTTCAATGCAAATGACGGCCAAAGATGAAAAAGGGGAGATGCAACTTTATCTCGGAAGTCTCGCCTCAGTTAATTTTAAAAATATGGTGATGGAAGTGTTTCAACTAAAACCAATTGAGTCTGGTGGAACTCCAAATCCAATTGGGCTTTCTCGTCCAAACGCCATTGCTCTTGCTCGCTCATACGCGCGTCTTCACGTCCCACCTTTTTTCATGAATAAAAATCGCGATCTGGTTTTTGTTGGTGTTGGAGGCGTTCACGGTTCTTCCATTAAAAATCAATTACTCCTTAAAGAGCCGACATATTCACTCCGCGAACTCGATGATAAGGCCATTCAACAAGCACAAAAAAGTGATGCTGATTTGACGGGGGATTATCGTCAGACGGATGTGACGAATCTATTGCTTGTTCAAGGATTCATGGAAGCCCTTGGTATCCGTGATGTTCTTATTGCGAATGCGAGTTTGTTACAAGGAATTGTTGTCGAATAATTTATTTAAATTCGAAAAGCACTCGCTGCACATCACTGGCCACACTACTGACAGAAGGAACCATCATGTGATGAGGTTCGCTTCCCCTGTACCAGACGAGTTCAACTTTTTCGTTATCTCGGTTCATAACAAGTTTTGTGGCCTCATTATCGACTGTCCAATCACCTTCAGAAAGAAAGAGTTGCACTGGAACTGAAAGGCGGTTTTCCGCTTTCATCCCATAGACAAGCAACCCTAATTCTTTAACCTGTAATCCGGCACCCATCGGTAGTGTTTGGTTGTAGTACTGACGATCAATGGTCATGACTTTTAAATCGCGGAAGCGGCTCAGGAAATAGGCCGTATCGACAGAAAGTCCATTGACGAGAGAACCTAAAATTCTTTCGAGTGGGGGATTAAACCGCTGAACAAAATAAGGAGCGATGTAATGCATACTTTTTAAAGTTGCTGGAGCAGGATTGGTAAGAAGATAGTGATGTAGGAGAAGTCCACCTGTTGAAAAACCGACAGCTTTTACTTCTTTAAAACAGCCAGTAGTCCACTCCAATTGTTTTTTCATCTCGCTAATCCAGCGGGTGTTTTTATAGTGATTGGCAATCTTATGGTTGGCCCCATGGCCAGGAATTAAAAAACCAATAATGGCGTAACCACTTTTTTTGTAGAGTTCGACTGCGTTTAGCATTTCACGGGGAGAGCCCATGTATCCATGAGCAATAAACATTGCCTTTTCTTTATTCGCTCCAGAACCCTCCATCCAAAAGGCCTTTTTTTGTTCTTCCATTGTATGGTCAGGATCAATCGTTTTGTATTCAGCATAGAGAGCTTCTGTATTTTGCAAGAAAGCATCGCGATTGAGCTCACAATTTGCGAAAGAGGAGAAAGAGAATGAGAGAAGTGAGAAGAGTAAAAGTGTTTTCATTTTTTTAGGATAACATTTTTTTTCTTCTTAAACCAAGCGACGAAATCAATGTCCATTAACCCTTGAAAAAGCCATAGTTCACCGAAGAGTGACGCGAGTAATCCCACCGAAAGAATAACTCCAAACTCTCGTGGGGAATTAAAATACGAACCTAAATAAATGAGTGCACCAAAGGCCATAAGGAGCGCGGTAATGATCGAAGCTGTTCCACGATCTTCAATTCCCGCCTCAATGTTTTTATTTTCCGAACCAAAAAGAAAATGAATGGCATTATCGCCAGCAAGACCAATGAGTATTGATGAAAAAATAGATTTCCAAAAATCGAGTTTCATTCCCATCATTCCTAAAACCATAATGACAAAGAATGGTCCCCAATAAGCGGCCATCAAGAGAGACGGTATATAGCGTTCTTTGTTTTGAGCAAATGCAATGAAGATAATGACGAGGCTCACTTGCAGCAAAGATGAGTAGAGAGAATCGATGAGCGATCGTGGAACAAGCGAAGCAAAGTCTGAATAGGCGACAACTTCCCCACCGAGATGACAGCGGTTTCCACAAATCTCATTCACTTTATTTTTTAAACGAGTTACCGATTCAACAGTTGTTTCTTTTAAGTAGAGGAGAGCGCGGACCTGCAAAGATTCATCGACAAATTGTTCTTCTACTTTAGAAATGTTGAAATATGATTCACTTTCAAGTTGATCTAGATTCCCCTTTTCTTTAAGCCACGTTTTGATATCCCATGTGGTTTCAGTTTGTGTGACAAGTTCTTGGGATTCATTTGTATCTAAGATTTTTCTAACAATGTCTTTTTGTTCTTGCTCTGGAAGATTAGGTTCAAAGAGTAGTGATGCATTAGAAACCCAACCCTTTGAATCTTTCAGATAGTCGATACTTTGAGCGTATTCTTGTTTTTTTGGGAATACATTCATTGGTGATTCATTGAAGTCTAATCGTGAATAAAAAAGAATGGCAAGGGGATAAATAATCAGGGCCATTGCACTTATTCGCATTGGGAGTGATGAAAAAACTTTGTTTTCAAAAAAGGTGAGTTTCAGGGCCTTGTTTGGATTTCCCCAACGGCGTAAATTGGGAAATTGTTGAAGGAATGAAGGTATGAAAATAAAAAGAAGTATCCACTGAACGAGTGAACCCCACGCTGCCCATGTTCCCATTTTAGAAATGGCGTCGACTTCCGAAGTACGTAGCGCCCAAAAACCAAGAATTGTTGTGAGAGAGGTATAGAAACTAGGAACCGCAATTTTGAGAATTGATTTTCTCCAATCACCACTGCGATTTTGATCATAACAAGTGAAAGTAAAATCTTCAAGTGAACTTATTGCCAGGAGAAGAAGAAGCCCGGTGGAGAGAACATCAAATGTCGAACCGACTGCTCCTTTAGCACCAAAAACCCATATGGCCGAAATGAAAAGTGTGCTGATATAAATGAAGCCAGACTTCCAAGTTCCAAAGAAAAGACGAAGACCCACAAGCATGAAAATGATCATGCCTAAATTAATCCATTTCGAAAATTTGAAGCCTTCTAAAATATACCACTGGTAATCGCCGCTTCCTATCCAATGAACTTTCGCTCCCGGAAGTTTTGGAAGTAATTCTTTGTGAACAGATTCACGAAGAAGTTGAAAGTGAATGGGATCGAACACACCAAATTTAGATGTACTTGAATCCTGGAATACAAATTGAAAGAGAAGACTTAGTTGCTGTTTTTTTTCTTGGGCAAGTGCAAAGGGAGTTTCATTTAGCGTTTTTTGAATCGTTTGAATATCACCATTGAGAACTTCATCACGACAATTGAGATCGAGAAGATTGCGAACTCTCACTTTCGTAAGTTCTTCCGAAATTTTTTCACGTTTAATAAGTTTGAAATCAAATGTTGATTGGCTGAGAAGCAGTTCAGGTGTGGTATTTCGCTTTTGCGAATACCAACGACGGATAATGCAGAGCTCTTGTAGATTAAAACTAAACTTTCCAACAGGGGGCTCAATGATAAAAAGGGAAGGAACTCCATCTTGATAACGAGCTTTGATGTGTTTTAATTCATCAGCTGAAGAAAAACCTTGTCCGGCCAAATCCTCGGCTGTAAAAACAATTTTCATCTTATTGACATTGGCGAGAAAAAAAAGTGTCACGAGTGTGAACAGTGTGAGTGTGATTTTCGAATGGCGCCAAGAAAATTTAATGATGCTGTAAAGAGCATTATTAAAAATGTGGTAAATGGTTTGAACCAATTTGCGCATGCGATTCTAGGAAAATAAAAAGGGCCCATTCCTGGGCCCTCTTAAAAGATTATTCTTGTTAGAACAATTATCGAACAAACATAGTCAATCCGCCAGCAAGAAGTCGTGATCCGCGAGTTTCATTTAAGATTCTCATCGCATCTGCAACGTCACCAGCTTTTTTAATTCCAGGGAACAGTCTTCCGTATGCATCTGCTGAAGTGTTCCAACCAGTGCTTCTTCCGTAGAGATAGTTTCTAAAACGAACAGGTTTTGATCCTGGGAAGCTCACTGACATAACGTCACGACCAGCTTCAGTCATTGTTTTGTAAGTAGGGTGTGCCTTAAGTGGAGAGAGGTCTTCGTGCTTAGAAAAACTAACAGGAAGAAGTTTTTTCAAATCTTTTGGAGCATTTTCAAAAAAACCTTTAAGGTCAACAGTCAATTCTTCTCCAGAAAGAGTACCATTTACACGTGTTGTACCGTTCACTCCTGGTCCATAAGCGCCAACCAGTTTTTTGATGTTCATCACACCAACTTCAACTTGTTCTTTACGGGCCATGAAAACTTCTGGATCAAGTTGAGCTGCATAAGAGCTCGTGTTGTTTTTAATATTATCCCAAGTTTTTCCAAGATACACACCTGAGAAGTGAAGGTGAGAGTAAGCGAGAGTCATCCAGCCCTGACCGTTAGAATTCAACGTATAAAGCTTTGAATACTTTTTAATAGCATTTACACGACTTTCACGTGAAACCGATCTTAAGTAAACATCGTCCGCCCCAGGAAGCGAATCGAAAAGAGCTGATTCTGCAACACCGATACCAAACATTTTACCGATGTCTCTTCGAAGAGCTAAGTGGCCATTCCAATTGTATCCGGCCATGAACGCAATGTTGTACATACGGCGGTGAGTACGAGCTAACGCTGCAAAGCGATCAGCTTCACCTAAAACTTTGAATCTTTCGAAATCATCATAATTATCGTTGAAAGTATTTTCTCCGAAACGAATTTTAGCATCGAAAACAATTGGAGATAATCCATTTTTTGTGACGTTATTCATTTGAAGCTGTTGAAGACGTTTCACCGATTTTTCAAGAGAAGGATAAACTTCTTTCGCTAAGTAAGTGATGAAATCTGATTCAATTTTAAATTCTCTTCCAACAAGTTCTGGAGTTGGCATCGACATATAAAGAAGGTGAGCTTCAACTTGCGTATCAGGCATGTTGATCTTTACTTGTTCAGCTACGTTTTTCAAAGTTGCGAGAAGTGCAGACTGGGTGCTCGCCACTTCGTGAACCATTGGAGTCATTCTCCAAATAATTCCTTTGAAAGGAATCCAAGTAGACATTCTAGCGACAGCAAATTTTAAATCGTTTGCGTGTGCTGGAATCTTGTCATACATATCATCATATTTTTTCAAGAAGTCAGCGAACTCAACACCGTTGCTGATTTTAATCGCTTGATTTCTAAATTCAACATACTCTTTTGAAAGCATATCTTCCGTCCCAACAATAGTTGATCCGGCCGGACGACGTTTAGATTCTGCAATGAAGTTTGCAGACAATTTTTCAATTTCTTGATCATTGAAAAATTCCATCTCTTCAAATTTCGGAGCGGGGAAATTTTGGGGAGCAATATTTGAATTGTCCCATGATGGTTTCTTTGGCGCAGCAGTCGAGCTGAAACTAAAAAGTAGCAGCGACGTTAAGAGAAGCATGTTGTTTTTTCTCAGAATCATTTATCCTCCGAATTGATAAGTCTGAAATAGGATATTAATCTAAATTTATTTTGTAAACGAAGGCGTGTTTTGCCCCTACCGAATCCAACTAGTTAAATGGTTGAAACTCTGATAGCGTTTTCACATGGGTGTTTTGAATAATCCTTACTTTCTTTTGGCCATAGTTCTTTGTGTGGTGATTGAAATCTTCATTTCTTATAAGAGAGGAATGGGTCTTTATAGTGGTTACGAGACGTTCACCAATCTCTCTTTCATAGCTTTTGATCAAGTGATCTCTGCCCTCACTGGCTCAGATGGTGGAGGTCTCGTTTATTGGCTGTACGATCATCGTCTTTTTGATTGGAAGTTCAGCGGGACAATTAATTTGTTGATCACATTCGTCGGAATTGAGTTTTTTTATTACTGTACTCATTGGTACAATCACCATGTAAATATCGGATGGGCCACACATGTTATGCACCATTCTCCGACAAAATATAATCTAACATTGGGATATCGATTAGGAATCACTCGTTTTTTTTCGTTGGGATGGATACTTTTTCTTCCTCTCATTTTGTTTGGTGCCAATCCTAAAGACGTCCTTTTAATTGTGGGGATAGTGCTTTTTGGACAATTCTTTTTGCATACCGAACTCGTTCCAAAACTTGGCTGGCTTGATGTAATTTTCAACACACCTTCGGCCCATCGAGTTCATCATTCGAGTAATCCAGCTCACTATAATAAAAATCTAGGTGGAGTCACATTATTCTTTGATCATCTTTTCGGAACGTATATGGCGGAAGGTGAGCGCTCTCAAATGAAATATGGAATTCAATCTGTTATGAATAAGCGAAACATCTGGCACGAGATTTTTTGTCACTGGAAAGTTGTCTTTAGACAGTTTAGAGAGGCCAATTCCCTCAAAGGAAAAATTCTTGCGATTTTTGGACCACCGATCGTGAAGAAAAAAGCAACTACAAATATTTCAGTTTCTGAAGCATCGGTTTCGTAATTTCCTCAATCACTTCAAAATCTTTATAGTCATTCTTATGATGAGTTTTTCCGATGATTTCAAATTCTTTTTGGAAGGCATCTGATGTTGGCCACTCAAGATCAGCAAAATCAAAAAGTCGCTTTAGTTCTGCTTGCGGGGATTTAAGAATATCTTCATAGCGAACTTCAATATAATTTTTCAAATCTGGTGCTGTTTGGTGAACAAGTTCAATTGAATCTTGCCATACGTGCGCAGTTGTTCTGATGTCCGTAGCTCCGAATTGATCGATATATTTTTTAAGTGTTTTCACTCGAGGATAGGGAATAACTGTCGTGAGATTGGGATGCTTAATTTTTTTAATTTGATTGTTGGTGAGGTGATATAACTTTAAAAGTGAGTTAGCAGCAGGTCTCGAATCGCGAACAATATGAATGAAATGAGCATCTGGAAAAAGATCTTGAACCATTCGAAGTTCAGTCTGCATGACGGGATACTTACAAATAAAGCGACGTTCATTGTTTTTTAAACCGCCAAAAGTATAAAGAATGCGTCGAATGTCCTGATGGATTTCATCTACCTTTTCTTTTGAAAGTGAGTTTATTCTTTTTTCTTCCCAAAAGAGTGAATCCACATCTCTTCCAATCCATTTGCCCCAAAATAAAACTGGCTCTGAAGGACTTCCAAAATCAGTATGAACTGAATCGGCGAGGAAACGCTCGCCACTAGCATTGAAGTTAAACTTCTTTCTGAGCCACTCGATCGTGCAGATAGCTTCAGGACAAGCATTAATTGAGTTGGTGACGTAGGCAGCTCTTTCGTGAGCGCACAGAAGGTTATAGAGCATAGAGGTGCCTGATCGAGGCAATCCAACAATGAAAACCGGCTTTTCTATTTTTATCGGTGAAAAATCTAGATCGAACTTGTATTTTTCAATCGACCTGAAGACTATATCTTCAATTTTAGAATGCGGGATAGGAATGAAGAACTGGTTTTCAAACTTTTTCTTAAAGAGGAGTTTAGACCACCAATTCGCGTATTGATTTTGTTGCTTCATTTAGGGTCTAATTGTAGCAAACAAAAGTGTACAGTTCAAATGACCGAGTCTTTTGCTCGGAGAATTGTTTTGGAAAACGGATAGTCCAATGAAGAACGACCGTCAAAGAGAAATTCTATTGAAGCTCACGGCTGAAGGTGAGAAAGCGCAAACTCGACTTGATTTCGATCTCCGTGACGACGCTGTTCATTTGTCGGACGAGCGTCGTACAGCTTGGTCGCAGCTTCTCTCATCAGCAGCTTCCGCAGAATCTTCTGAAGAGATGATTATTAAACCGGTGCTTAGTGCTTTCGATTCAGATCCACTTCTTAAAAATTATCTGGCCACTCATCGCGACGATGAAGATCGTCATCAAAAATATTTAAAAACTTATGTAAAGAATAGTTTTTCCTATGTTCGTAAGAAAAAATCTATTGCTTCACTTGTTGTCTACGACGGAGTTTTCAATCTTGTCGCAAAAGTCGCAGATAAACGGCCGTTGCCTGTTTTAATTGCCATCCTTTTTTACGAATGGTTTGCAGAGGAATTTTATTCAGACATGATGAAGAGGGCCGAAGAAGATAAACTACACAATTTAAAAAATCTTTTTGCTGCCATTGAAAAAGATGAACATCGTCATCGTGCAGGGATAAAAGCCGTCATCAATATTTGGAAGAGTGAAGGTCGTCGAATTGATCAAGTTGATATTCTCTTCACCAAAATACTCTTAGGTATTACTCGCATGGATGTCAATACGGCCGAATGGGCATTTTACAACAAACGCCTGCGTACAAACTTTATCAATATCGGAATCAATCCGGATGATCTCTACCAGCGCTCGAAAAGTTATGCTCAAAAGGCCATTGCTGAACTTGAAGTTCAAGCAGGTCGTGCTTCATGACATTTCATCCGGCCCTACAAGATTTTAGTTTTCAACAAAGCTCTCAAGGTAAGTTGCCTCAAGGATTGATAAACGAAATCAAAGTAGCACGACAACTAGGTAAATATCTCGTCAAAGAATTAGGGGCTGAAAAACCTAGTCAAATAGAAGCTGAAGTCAAAAAGAACAAAGATTATTGGGCGAAAGATGTTGTTGTGACTTTTTCAAGACAAGGGCTTTATTCGCGCTGGCTTCCTAAATTTGTAGGAGGTGGAGGCGGACATCCGCTTGCCTTTTATGGTTTAAATTTAGAACTGGGTGGCTATTGCTTAGGTATATCAAATCTCATTGGTGCTCACTATGTGGCCTTAGGTCTCGTCAGTGCGACTTCATCTTTTTCTCTTTTAGAAAAAATAACCAAAGATATTGTCCGAGCAGAAAAAAATAATGATCATTGCACAGTCTCACTAGCGATTACTGAGCCAGGTGCTGGCAGTGATATGGAAGAAGCAGAATTACTTGCAATTGCAAAAGTCTGCACTAAAGCAGTCAGAGTAGACGGTGGCTATAAAATCACTGGACAGAAAATTTTCATTTCTAATTCTCTTTTTGCAAAGTGGATTGTGGGATCTGCTTTTCTTGATCTCGCACATCCTGAAAAATCAACAGTCATTTTTGCCGTTCGTGCAGAGGCACCAGGAGTGTCTTTAGGACGTACAGAATCGAAGATGGGCCAAAATGCAAGTCCAGCGAATGTTCTCTTCTTTGAAAATGTTTTTGTTGCTGATGAAGAAATATGCTTTTCTCCAGAACAATTTTCAAGTTCAGCTGATTTTGAAAAAAATGCTGAGTTTTTATTGAATGATCTATTGTCTTTATCTCGTGCTGGAGTGGGAACACTCGCTACTGGGGCTCAACAGCGAATTCTCGAAATTAGCGTTAATCATCTCAACTCTCAGTCGCAGGCCTATGAATGGAAACAAATTCAAGTTTCTAAAATTCTCACAAACTTTGTTCAGTCACAAACAATAAGTTGGGAAGGACATCTCCAATGTTTTGCGAGAGGACCTTACAAAGATCTGCAGAGTTCTTTTGGCTACACCTTCTTTAAATATGTTCCAGCGATAGTTCAGCAATATTTGTTAGGACCACTGATTAAGTCTGTCAGTGGTCGAGACAGTCTAAGAAAAAAGCGTCGCGAAAGTATAACTCAGCAGAATGAAAAAATGATTTTTGGTTGGGGAGCTATGACCAAAAGTGTGTGCACCGATTACGCCATGGAGAGTGTTCAAATGGCCCTCGACCTGATTGGTGCAGATGGAAGCACTCACTACTGGGAACTTGAAAAACTCATGCGCGATATAAAATTATTACAAATTTATGAAGGGACGAATGAGCTAAATCGTTTAGTCGCTTTCAAAAACCTCATTGGTCTAAAAGATGCCAATGCAAACTTTTTTGGAGTTAGCCAATGATCAATGAATGGGTACAAAAAAGTTTTGGAGAAACCACTCTTTCACCGGAAATCCTTTTTAATCAAGTTCGTTCCTTTTTTGAATCTGAAGAAACCCGTAAAGTTAGCGTCGAGCCACTCTTTCATTATGAGCTCGCAAAAGTTCATACCGAAGCAGCGTTTATGTTGTATCAAATGCATTGTAATTCTAAAGACCCTTTCATGATGAAAAATTTTTCCGGTCTAGAAGAACGCATGGCTTCGGACGATGAGGAATTAGTAAAACGAGCTGCTATCATTGCTGGAATTAAGTGGAAGGCCTTTCAATTGGTTAGAAACTACACTGAACAACGGATCCAGGGCGGGAAAGTCATCAAAGAATGGAGTTCATTAAAAATGCACCTCAGTGAACTTTATCTCGTGTGTGAGACTGAAAAATCGTTGATTGAAACATTGAATCCCATAACGGCGCTCTCGATTATTAAAAATTCTGATACTTTTATTTCAGGAGCGATGCAAGTGATGGGAGGAGCGGGATACATGGAGGACTATGAAGTCGAAAGACTTTTCCGTGAATGTACCTTTCTCAAAAACTGGCCTCAAGCCTTTCAAGAAACTCTTTATCAATACTGTGAATCTAAGGACTGGCAATGAGTTTGATTCCCGAAAAACAAGATGCCATCATTGATCTCTATCTCACATCCGATGTGAAAACGATTGATGCTAAATTTCTTCCGAAGTCTGAAGAAGAACAAGAAGTATTTTTTGAAATTGCAGAACATAACAAAACTAGCGCTCGCCTCTATTTACAATTAAGAGACCGAGAAGAAACTGAACATTTAAAACTTACAGAACGTTTAAAAGAGCAGTATTTGAAAATTCGTGAACGTAATGTTACTCGACTAGAAGTAGGAGTTCCGATTCTCAAAGTTCTCAAAGCTCAAGGCATCGAAGTCATTATTTTGAAAGGCAATGCCTTGGCCGAAGAGTATTTCAGCGACATCGGCTACAAACCAATGAATGACATAGATATTCTCGTAAAGAAAGAAGATCTGCCGAAAATTTATGATCAATTTCTCTATCATGATCTCCTTACGGCTGCTCCTTTAGAAGAAGATATTAAAAAACAAGAAAAAATTAGCCATCATTGGCCACCCTTTTTCGATCGAAAATTTCAAGTTTTTTTCGGCACTCATTGGAATATAGCGGCCCCAACACGTGGACTTGAAATCCCTATCGAGGATTTTTGGAAAGAAAAAGAAGAGTTTACTTTAATGGGGGAAAAGTTTTTTAGACTTTCACCTGCACATTTCATCCTCCATCTTTGCGTACATTTAAATTCAGCGAAAACAGGTCTTCGTGAAGTGGGTGATCTCGCAATGTTAATTGAGAAGCGATCAAACGTTATTGATACAGATCAGTTCACTCAGATGGTTGTTAAGGCCGGAGTTGAAAAAGAAGTTTATGAAGCATTGACACTTTCTCAAGCGCTTTTAAAAAATGCATTCAACGAAAAGATATTAAAAAATTTAGATCCTATTATTGAAGAAAGTTTCAAAGCAAAAGTTTTAAAAAGAATTACTCCCCGATATAAGTTTCTGCATTTAAGAACGAGTTATGTTTCAAAAATCGAAAAGACTTTTGCTCTTTTTATGTTGACTGAGGATCCAAAGGAAAAAACTGCACTTTTGGCAAAAATGTGGAAACTTTACTTGTTTGTTCCAGCGAGTGAAGCACTCAGGTTGAGTTACGATTTCCCTCGTGGAAATGCTCTCGAAAAGTTGTGGGCACAATTAAAAGCTCCTTTCAAAATTAGCCAAGTTTTTATCCAAGACTTAGGTCTTTTCATATTTCTCTTTGTAACGGCCAGGCACCAATGGGTGCTGTTCATGTGTTATTACAATTTTCTACAGAAAAAAAGTAGAGGAGAGACTGTCCTTACATTAGAAGGATATGCTCAAGAACTTGGGCTTTCGTTTAAAGAAATTAAAGAAGTTTCGGCGTTGGATTGAACATATGAAGCAGTGGACGCGCCAAGAAAGCAAAGAAAGATTCCCAAAACCTATAACACCTTTGGGCTGGTCACTTTTGTTTGTTCCGCTTGATGCAACTCTATTAAGTATGTCACGAACATTGGGGGTTAAAAAATATTCACCAAATGATATGATTCTTTGGCATAACTTTACGATTTATACGCGAAAGAACTTCTTTACTAGTTTAAAAAATTTAAAATTTCATTTACCTCGATTGATTCAGATTTTGGGTCTAGCAGTAATCTCATTTGGAGAAACTCTTTATCAACAGTACAAAGAACAAGGGAAATTTAAAGATCGCTTTTTCAATCGAGTTTTTAAAAAAATATTTGAGAAGCAAATCGTACAGCTTATTGGAGAATGGCCCAATGAAATTTCCCATCTCAAAGAAATCATGGGGCGAGATTTTAAATTGGATACAATATCAGAATTAGATTATGAAAAGTTCTTTAAAATCCGATCTCAAATGCAAGAAGATAGCAAACGGTACTTTGCTGAAGACTTTAATGTCTATTTCCTTAAAAATTGTGTTTATGAATTATTAAAATCGCAGCTGAAAAATTCGGGACTATCCGTTGAGGATTCAACAAAACTCTTAAGTTCTCTTTCAAATGGACTTAAGGGAAATTTTTCAGTTCAAATGATTGTCGATTTCAATGATAGTGCCATTACTTCTGATGAGTTGAAAAAACGCTATGGGCATCTTACCGATAATTGGGACTTATACCATCCAACTCTAGGTGAAGTAGGTAGCATTTGGAAAGAAAGAGGGACATTAAAGTCTCAATCACCTTTAGCAGTGCTGGCCCAACAACAAACAGTTCAAAAAATTCTTAAGGCCTTGAGCTGGAATCCTGATGCATCTAAACTGGTTCACTGGCTGCAAGAACTCATTATTATCGATGAAGATCTTCGTGCCTATAGCTCACTCCAATATCCGCAAGCTCGTAAGCTTTTTGCACTTGTAGAAAAGACTTCTATATGGAGAGAATTGATTGTTGAAAAAGACGATATCTATTTTCTTCATTTGAATGAAATTGAACACGGATTGAAGAAGAATGATTTCCATCCTTATTATGATTTAATCCGCGAACGCCGCTCAGCTTTCATAAAGGCCCAAACACAAATTGCCCCCTTTGAGCTAGAGCAAAATAATCTCGGGACAATTAAGCAAATTAAATTAGCAGATGAATTGAGTCAGATATTGAAAGGTGTTTGCGTTTCAGAAGGCTCCGTTGAAGGGGAAGTGATTAAGATCAATTCATATTCTGATCTAGCAAAGATCAGTAAAAAGAGTATCTTAGTTTTGGAAAGTGCCACCCCCATATACGCTCCTTTCTATGCCCTGTCGGGAGGAATTGTCTCGGAGATGGGAGGACAACTCAGTCACGGAGCTATTGTGGCCCGCGAGTATGGCATTCCTATGTTGACGGGTGTTGAAAATGCATGTGTAATTTTACAGGATGGACAGCGAATATTTCTAGATGCTGACACTGGAATCATTAAGGTGAAAGATTAATGCAAAATTCTGTGAAGGCCTTTGGAGGTAAAGCTGATTCGCTCATTCAATTGAGAGAGTTGGGGCTTCCTGTTCCCAAATTTCATATCATCCCAACATCAATTTTTCGTGAAGCTCGCAAAAATAAATTTCAGTCGATTCCTGATTCCTACTCACCCGAATTTCAAAAAATTGTCGATGATTTTTTCCAGACCCCTGTAGCTGTTCGATCATCAGCAAGTAAAGAAGACGGTGCTCAATATTCGTTTGCTGGATTGTTTGAAACTTATCTTGATCAACAGGGGAAAGAAGCCATCCTCGAATCAGTCCTAAAGTGTTGGCAATCAACTAATACTGAACGAACGAAATCATACTGCGATCGCAACTCTATGAATGTTGAAGAACTTGAGATGGCCGTAGTTGTTCAGGAGTTCATCAATCCTGATTTTGCCGGAGTTATCTTCACGGCCAATCCAATTACCGGGAACGACCAGGAACTCATTATAGAAGCTTGTCCTGGATCTGGTGAAAAACTCGTTTCGGGGCTAATCACGCCTTCTCGATTTCTTTTAAACAGAGAACATAAGAATTTCATCACAGATATTGATGATCGAATGAACATTGGAGTGGATGAAAACATTTTAAAAAAATTGCAATCACTCGCGCTAATGATCCAGGCGAAATACGGACGTCCACAAGATATCGAGTTCGCCGTTAAGAATAATCAGATTTATATTCTTCAAAGCAGGCCCATTACAAAAATACAGTTTTCTCGAGAAATGGGAGAATGGACGACGTCGGACTTTAGAGATGGGGGTGTCTCTTCAGCAGTTGTCTCTCCAATAATGTGGAGTTTATATGAAAAAATTTTTGCGACAACTCTTCCTCATTATTTCGTAAAACTAAAATTGATCACAGCTAAAGAAGCACAAGATATTACGTGGTACAAAGTTTTTTATGGTCGTCCTTATTGGAATCTCAAAGCTGTTAAAGATATTCAAGCAACATTACCTGGCTATGTTGAGCGAAATTTCGATCAAGATATGGCCTTACCCATTAACTACGAAGGACCTGGCGTTACAACGGGGTTTTCATTGAAGGGAATTTTAAAGGCCCTTCCTGTTTTAGGTGCTCTTCATAAAGAATACGAAGAGCAGAAGAATCGCAGTGAAAAATTATTGCAAGATTTTCATCTTTTAGAGAAACAATATCTTAATAAAAGCTTAACTTCGCTATCGACCGAAGATCTTAGTGAATCTTTTGTGAAACTTGTTCAGCAAGATTTTACGTATGTTGAAAGTGAATACTTTCAAACAATCTATAATGCTTCAAATGCAAAACTAGAATTTGCCGATGAATTAAAGGCCTATAAAAAAATAGAGAAATCACTAGAACTAGTAAACTTACTTACAGATCTTGGGGAACTCAAAGTTACTGGTCCTGCCCATGCGCTCACTCAGATAGCCGTCGAATGGAAGCAGAAAAATCCTAGTGCCTCTGCATGGCTGCAGACATTGCTGCAAAATAAAACATCGATTAGCCTCTCGGATTTATCAGATGATATATTCCTTCATGAAAGGCTATCACATTATTGTTCTCAATATTATTTTCATAGTGAAAGAGAACTAGATCTGCTCGTTCCACGTTGGAGCGAAGATTTACGCTTTTGTTTGGAAACGATTATTGCCCTTTTGAAAGGAAATGTTCAAGACCATGAAGGACGGAGAGATATCTATTCCATTGAACTGTCTAAACTCAAGGCCGCACACCAAAAATCCTTTAAAAAATATATTCCAGGTTCTTGGTCATCGCTTATGAAGAAATTAGATCGTATTCGCCATTTTCTCTGGCTGAGAGAGGAAGTGCGTGATCGTTCGACTCGTATGTATTTTTTTATTCGCCAGCATCTTCTTGAGCTGGGTAAACGCACACATTTAAATGAGCTGATTTTTTCTTGTAGTTACCAAGAAATTATTAAATTCATTGAAAAAAATCTCACCATTGAAGAATTGAAAACCTGTGCAGAACAAAGACAGTTATATGCCCTTGGATATAAAAACTTTAAAAATTCCAACGAAATTGGATTTCGATTCAATAATTCAACATGGAAAACTAAAAGTACAATCAAAGATGGGAAAACCCATTTTTTTGGCATTGGTTGTAGTGCAGGTGTTGTCACGGCCCATTCAAGAATTATTGCAGACATCACAGACGCACATACTTTGAAGGCCGGAGAAATCATGGTCGTTCCCTTTACCGATCCAGGTTGGACACCACTTTTTAGTTTAGCAGCAGGAGTTGTGACAGAAACGGGAGGCCTACTCTCACATGCGGCACTCATCTCTCGTGAATATGGTATTCCTTGTGTTTTAAACATCAATGGGGCTACTGAACAAATTAAAAATCAAGTAAAGCTTGAAATTGATGGAAACGAAGGAAGAGTGACGATTCTATGAAAAAAGAAATTGCTTACATTCAAGACCTCATTAGAAGTTATCCTCGGACGTCGGCACAGATGAATTCACCATTTCATTCAGATGCTGAAATTCTAAAAGTGAACGATGGATATGTTGGCGTAAGTGTTGATGCTGTCTCTGAAGAAATAGACTTAAAAATTCTCTTGAGCCCTCAAACACTAGGATGGCTAACAGTTACAGCGAGTGTTTCTGATCTTGCAGCTGTCGGTATGAAGACAGATCGAATCAGTTTGCTTCTAAAAGAAAACGGACGAGATAAGTCTTGGTGTGAACAATTTGATCAAGGAGTTGAAGAAGCAATCAGTGTTTATAATATTCACTCTGCTGAAAAACTCATGGCCAGTGGTTCACAAACTCTCTCTGCCTGCACTGCTTATGGATTTTCACTCGAAAAACCCGTACTGTCGCGCTTAGGATTAAAGCCTGGTGACACTCTTTTTTGTACAGGTCCAATTGGTTGGGGAAATGCAGTTGCATTCGCCAATCTTGCCATTCGTCCAATGAATGCTACTGTTGCCGATAAATTAGACATGAGCTACCGTCCGAGAGCGAAAGTTCAAGAAGCTCTCTTTTTAAATAATCATGCACACGTCTGCATTGATACGAGTGATGGACTTCTTTCAACGCTCAAATGGTTGGAGATTTTCAATCATTCTAAAATCGATATTCAATACAAAGAAAGTTTATTTCATCCAGTGGCCTCGGAAGTGGCGAGAATGGCGCAAGTAACTCCTTGGCTTTTTATGGCCGCCCAAAACGGGGAATTTGAATTAATTTTTGCAGTTGCTGAAAATAAGTTAAAAACATTTCAACAAGAAGCACAGTCACACGGTTATCGCTTTTTAGAAATCGCTACAGTGAAAGAAGGAAAAGGGATTTCACTAAATGGTCGCGATCTGCAGTTGGATCAAATTTTAGATATGCTTCACGAAGGAGTAGGGCCAGAAGAATACATTCGTCGAATGTTAGCTTTTGCCATTGAAAACCAAATTAGGTTTCAGGAGTAGACATGAGTCTCGATAAGAAAGATGGATTTATTGGAGAGAATTTTGATATTGGCGATCTTCCCATACAAGATCCATCGAAATTTCACCTTTTGAATTTGAAAGATGTTTTTGGAAAACAAATTAAAGGAAACATTGATACGTTTGAAGGAATTTTTAGACCGTTATATAAAAATGGTTATCTTCTTTATCACCGTGAAGTGTGTTCACCAATGGATCCAGAAGTAGAGGTTCTCGATCATACAACTGGTTTACGTAAGAAAATGCTGATGTTCGGTTCTAACAATTATTTAGGATTTGCGAACGAAGAAAAAATTAAAAAGAAGGTAATTAAAACAATTGAAGAGTTTGGTATCGGAATGGCCGGCCCCATGATTTTAAATGGTAGCGGCTCACTTCAAAAGCAACTCGAGCAAAAACTTGCTCAGTTTAAAGGTAAAGAAGACGCAATCGTTTTACCTAGCGGCTATCAAGCAAACCTTGCATGGGTTACTTCGCTCGTAACTGATAATGCTATTTTACTCTATGATGAAGCTTCCCATGCTTCACTTATAGATGCTATTCGCTTAGGTAAAAAAAGGGCCTTTCGATTTAGCGCCCAAGATTTTTCAACACTCGAAGAACAGCTCGTTAAATATAGATCAGAAGATTCTGCACGCGATATCTTTGTTAGCTTGCAAGGTGTTTATTCAATGAGTGGTGAAGTGGCCGATTTAAAAACAGCTGCAGAACTTTGCGAAAAATACAATGCAAACTTGGTGGTCGATGATGCCCATGGCACGGGTGTAATGGGGAAAGGAAAGGGAACTGCTGAACATTGTGGAGTGAATTCAAAAGTGTTTCTAGCGATGGGAACATTTTCCAAATCATTTGCTGTAACTGGAGGATTTCTCGCAGGGGATGCTAAGACAATTAACTTTATCAGATTTTTTGCTCGTCCATATTTCTTTACTGCGGCCATCCCACCCATGATCGCCAGTGCTGTAATCGGTGGCATTGAGGAGATCGAGGCCCATCCAGATCGGGTTCAAAAGGTTCTTGATAATGCTGAATATCTTCGTCAGCAGCTTGATCTCGCTGGTATAAAATACATTCGTACTGAATCTGCAGTCGTTCCCGTTTTTCCACCGGAAGGCTCTGTCTTCAGAAAGATAGCTCTTGATTTACACAAAGAAGGACTCTTTATTAATCCAATTGAGCCACCTGCGGTCACATTAGGAACGGAACGTTTTAGAATGTCAGTGATGGCCACGCATGAGAAAAAACATATTGAGGCCGCTGTCGCCATTTTGAAAAAAGTTTTTGCGAGTGCCTCATGAAAATCTTTACGTTGATGGGTGCTGATGCTTGCGGAAAAGATACCCAACTGGAAAAATTACGCAAACATTTTGAAGGTTTAGGTCACAAAGTTCAGGTTATAACTATTTGGGACTCACTGAGAGATTTTCACCAAATTGAAGATCAAAAAACATTACATAAAATTGTCGAAACTTTTTTATTAAAGTTTGAACCACATGCCCGAAGCTTTTTTCTTCTTGCTTGTTTAAAAAACGCAGTATCAAAGATCAGGCCTGACTCTGAGATTATTTTTCTTAATGGATTTTACCAAAAGTATTGGGCCTCTGAAATGAACTACGGTATTGAAAAAACTTTTTGGGAAAAAGAAATTTCATCGTTTCCTCCATCGGATAAGATCATTTATATTAAGACTCCAGTTGAAGTTTGCTTAAAAAGAAAAGAGCAATGGTCGCAATATGAGCAAGGACTCGGCATAAGTCTTTCTACGTCAGTTTATGAATCTAAAGAAACTTTTCAGAAGAAACTGCATCAGAAAGTTGATCAAGTAGCAGCGATGATGCCAAATTGTCACATCATCGATGGTTCGCAATCCATTGAAGAAGTTTTTAAATCCATACTCAAGGTTCTATGAAGTACATCTTTCTTAATCACAATGCCTGTAGTGGTAAAGCACTCACCAAATGGAGAATGATTAAAGATCATTTGATAGTGACTGAAAATTGTAAAGTGATTGAGAATCGTGAATTTATTGATTGGGATCATTTTGATATTAAGGAAGGGGACTCCTTTTTGTCAGCAGGGGGAGATGGTACATTACACTGTTTAGTTAATGATTTAATCAAACATAAAGGTTTGGATGTTCTCAGTAAGATTAAAATCGGTCACATCGGACTCGGATCAAATAATAGTTATCTTCGACCTTATAGTGAATGCCAAATATTGGCCGGTATACCAATGAAGATTAGTGCGGAAACATTTTCGCAGGACCTAGTTGAAGTTCAGATTGAAAATAATGGTGAATTAATCCTACGCTATTGTGTGGCCAATGCTTCACTCGGTTTTCTAGCTCATGCCAACAAACTTTTTAATAATTCTTCTGACATTGCCATTCTTAAACGATGGAATTCGGATCTCGCTGATGTCTACACATTTTTCCGTGCCCTATTTCAATGGAAATCCCTGAGCATCAAAAGTTCATTGTATTCCGGCGCCATTACTAACTTTCACATCATGAAACGGCCTTTTTACGCAAGCGATTTATGTTTTCCGGAAAATATCCAGGCATCGAGCGGAAAGTTTCGTATCAATTTATTAAAAGATCATAGCACTCTCTCTATTCTTAAAAGATTCATTAAAATGCTTATTTTCAAAAAATTTGAAGAGGGGCGAGACTTCACAAGTGAAAGTGATGAATTGATTGTGTCGTGTGATCGTTCGACTGCAATGGAATTGGATGGAGAAATCGTCTATGGGACGGCTTTTCATATGACGGCTTTAAAAGGTAAAATAAATTTATGCAAATGAATGGTCTTTCATTTTTATCGGGAAATTTTATCGGTGAAGAGAATCAACTTCTCGGAGAGATCAATTCTTTTTTAGAAAATGTGAAATTCCAGAATCGGTCTTCTCAAAAATTTCATCTCGTTCATGCTCTCATTTTTCCTAAATCCATGAGCGAAGAACAAATTTTTGAACTGAATAATAAAATTGGCGCCATTTATCGCCAAAATGGTTTTGATGTTTTGGGTGGTGACACCTCTTCTGGGCAGGAGCTTAATGTTTTTATTTCAACGATTGTCGAATAAGCTTCAGTTATGTTTTCTCCTGTCTCTAACCGTTGGTTGTTCACCAGCGCCTCAAGCAACGTCTTGGTCTATTGATAAATCTCTTCCCAAAGTCGAAGTTCCGAAAACAATGAATTTACTTCCTTTAACCACGTCAT
>CAMLRB010000024.1 GCA_946482295.1 uncultured Bacteriovorax sp.
TATTTATTTCTGCATTATCAATCATAGTTGCGATTGGGCCGTTTGTTTAATTCTAAGCGACTTCACAATATCGTTAGCAATGAAAATAGACTCTCCAAGAACAGCATCTTGTCTCAGGAGTTTTACCCATTCTTCTTTTCTTTGATCAAAATCTTTCGACCATTTTTTCACATCACCAGGACGAATGTTTTCGTGTGCCTTAAGTGAGTCTTCAAAATTAGAAACGAGGATATTTTTATCTTCGTCTTCAAGTTTCAACTCATCGGCCATCTTCTTATTCATCGCCTCTTCATCCTGAACTTTTTTAAGGTTAAGCGAAGCGATTGTATCTTTCTTTTTCTTGTTTAAGTAATCAAGGTTCTTATTAATTCTAACAAAACGAGGGTTGCTCTTTAAACGCTGAACGCTTTTTGCTTTCAAATCAGTAAGGTTATAAGAGAACTTGTTCCACTTCGAAAAAGGTTTTGCTGGAATTTGATCCCATGGAAGTGAGTATTCGAGATCTTTTTCTCTGCTTTCAACATAACTGAACATATCAGGAAGAATGAGATCGGGAGTTACTCCTTTATATTGAGTTGAAGCACCAGTTACACGATAGAATTTTTGGATGGTAACTTTAAGAGCTCCCATTGTTGGTCCAAAAATTGAGAGAAGTGGACCACGATTAAGATCAAGAACAGCTTGAACTGTTCCTTTCCCGTGAGAATAATCTCCACCGACAACGACTGCTCTACCATAGTCTTGCATAGCACCAGCTAAAATTTCTGAAGCCGAAGCAGAAAAACGGTTTGTTAAAACAACAAGTGGGCCATCATAAGAAATACTTGAATCATCATCTTCAAGAACTTCAATCTGACCTGTGTGGTTTTTAACTTGAACAATTGGTCCTTTTTCTAAGAACAGACCAGACATAAGACGAGCATCTTCAAGAGCTCCCCCGCCATTGTTGCGAAGATCGAGAATGATTGCATCAACTTTTGCTTTTTTAAGACGTTCAATTTCTTTTCTCACGTCATCAGTACAATTGATAACTGAGTTTTCAAAATCGCGATAGAACTTTGGAAGTTGAATATATCCAACTTTTGCATCCATATCTTTATATTGAAGGACTGACGATTTAGCAAAAGATGCTGCAACTTCGATTTCATCACGAACAATAGAAATGATTTTTCTACTACCATCAACTTTTTTAATTGTTAAACGAACTTCAGTTCCTTTTTTTCCACGAATGTAGCGAACAGCATCGTCTACTTTCATATCTGTGAGATCAACTGATTCCTTATTCCCTTGAGCAACGGCTAAAATAATGTCGTCTGCTTCAAGTTCTTTACCTCTCCACGCTGGTCCACCTGGAACAATTTGAACAACTTTAATGAAAGAGCCATCTTCTTGAAGAACAGCTCCGATACCTTCAAGTTTTCCTGTGATATCGATATCAAAATCTTCTTTCTTTTTAGCCGGAAGATAAGCTGTATGCGGATCATAAACTGCTGCAATTGAATTATAGAAACTTTCCAATTGATCATCTCGATCTTGTTTTGCAAGTCGCTCAAAAACAGTTTTAAATTTTTTAGAAACTGATTCGTGAGCTTTCGCGCGCATTTCAGCATCTGTTAACTTTTTTACAGGAGCAGCTTTCTTTGCTTTTACTTTTGCATTTTTCTTAGTGGCCGGTTTTTCTCGTTGTTCATCAATCAGAGAAAGATATTTGTTCAACGTCGCCTGCTTGAAAAAGAGAGTCCAATTCTCTTTTAATTTGTTTTCATCTGCTGCCCAATCTCTCTTCTCTGGATCTGTTTCAATAGATTCATTTCCATTAAAGTCGAATTGTTTTTTGAAAATTTCAGCACGTAGAGTTTCAGCAACTTTCACTCTCTTCTTGAAAACGTCGGCACCCTTTTTAACAAGGTTGTAATCGCCGCTTACCATTTCATCATCCATTTGAAATTGAAAAGCTTCCAATTCTTTTACATCACCTTTCGTGAAAAATTGTTTCGAGCTATCAATTCTCTTGAGATATTGCTGAAAAGCTTTTTGAGAAACTTCATCACTAATTTTTAAACCGCGGTAGTGATATGTTTCGAGAGCGTTCTTTAAAATATTTCCGATTAATTTTTCGCGTCTTGGATCTTTATCGCTGGCCGTTTGGGCCTCGACAATTAAAGAGATCAAGAGGACTGGTACTAACCACAGACGTTTCATTTTTTCTCCAATAGGAACACAACGCAAAATTGCTATCCCACTATCTTACCTCAGGTTAAACCAGAGGAGTCAAAAGAAAAAATTGCTTGTCGGCCTTATGACCGACAAGCAAGAAACAGTTGAGTAATTTGTAAGACTATTGTTCTAGAACATCGATTACTTGAGCGGCTTTCTGTAACCATCCAAGATTATTTTTAGCAAGGTCAATCATCTTTGTGTTGTAAGGAATATCTGCAACCGTAGGTTTGTTTTCACTGCATAGTTGCTCAACACTATCCTCTCCAAAAACAGTTGTCTCGGCCGATTTTCCTGGTACACCAAACAGGTAGTTTGGAATCGTCGTACTTAACACTTTTAAACGGTCTTCCCATTGAGTGTTGAAGTCCTCAGTTGAAAGGTAACCGGCGCCAGTACCGTTAGTATGCGTACCAACAATGACTGCTCTACCAGAAGATTTAAGGAGGAAGGCCATTTTATCACAAGCGCTAATACAATCAGGAGTTACAAGGGCAACAATCTTATTGTTGAAACCACCTACTTTAGAATCTGTGTAAATCGCCCCGAAGTTCATCATCGGAGTATATTCTTTTCTATCAGCAAGTGTATTTTCAAAAATATTCGCAAATTGTTCAATGCTGATTCCGTAAGAGATATCTTCACCGATAATCTCTTGATAGTTACTCGCGTCTTGAATGCCTCTCATATATTGAGTCATTCTGTATCCTGCAGTTGGACCTGCATAAACTGTGTTTTCAGGAGCAAGTAAACTTAAAACCTGTGCAGGAAAGTTTCCATTACCTCCACCGTTTACACGAAGATCAAGAATAAGTGGAACTTGCTCTTCTTTAATCTCCATGATGAATTTTCTAATGGCATCAATGAATGGCATTTGCGCGTTACCGACTTTTACGTTCCTTGTATAGAATGTCATCAATTGCATAACAGCGTATGTTTTGCCTTTATTGATGTAATAACCTGTGCGAATGGCAGGAGATCCTCCATCATCTAACATCTCAGTTACGCCTCTAAGGTTTGCCTGAAGAAGTCTTGTCGAGTAACCCGAGAATGTAAGAGCGCTGTCATTCCATGTGTTGGAAGCTTTATCGAAAGTCAGGCCGATTGAAACCGAGTCCGATGGAATTTTGTATTTTTCAAAGTAAGTGATGGCGTCTAATCTTGGCATCGCACCTTTGATTGAGTTTGCAAAGATTGGCAATTTAAAAGTACCAGCGTTTTTAAACGTTATCTTCATATAGTTCTTTTTTTCATATTTAAAGTTACGAAGAGTAAGGGCCCGTACAGCGTAGTTATCGATGAAGCCTTCTGACGATCCACCGATGTAAGCTTTATATTCATTTATTTTATCTTCAACTTTTACACCGTCGATTTCCAAAACTTCGTCACCAATTTTGATGGCCGACAAATCAGCACCTGAAATTTTTGAAACCATACCAATGAATCGATTTTCAATTGAACCAACAACAATTTTGCCATCAATTCTGAAAAGGCGGAGACCATTATAGATACTTGGTCTTGGCATTTTTTCCTGGATACCAAAATGGGTGTCTTTGAATTTTGCTACAAGAATTTGCATTCTGTCGAGGAAGTCCAAATTGCTTTGTGCTTGAAGGAATGTGATCTTTTCTCTTAGTTCGGGATTTTTTCTTTCATCTGCTGTTGCAAGAATATCAACCACTGCGAGTTCTGCTAAACGGGCTTCTTCTTTCACTTTTTTGAAGTCGAGACCTACGCTTTTTGCTTTCAGTGGGAGAAGAGCATATTCAAGTTCAACTTGTTTTAAGAAATCATTGAGAATAAGAAGACGGTCTTCTTGATCAAGATAATTAAATTTTAAACCAGCAAAAACATCATTTACTTTATTTGCAGCGATTTTAGCTGTTACAGAAGATGTCGAGTGAACACCTGCTTGTGTCGTTGCCGGTGCCGTTAAAGCGATAAAAGAAAGAGTTGCAATGGCCATAAGTCCAGTCTTAAACATGATCATCTCCTGATGGTGCTATGTCCTCTCAGTTTAGCTGTTTAAAAAATTTGAGGGTGAAACCGAGAAATTCTTATAGACTCATTTGGACTGTCTAAAATTTAGGCATTTTTAAACAAAAAAAAGGCCCGGATAAACCGGGCCTTCTTGAAAGAAATCGCTATTTTAGGTTTCTTAAAACGTACTGTAGAATCCCACCATTTTTGATGTAGTTTAGTTCATCTGCTGTGTCTACTCGGGACATAACTGTTGTCTTCGTTTCTGTGCCGTCTTTACGTTTGATGATCATGTCGTACTTCATGTTAGTTTTGAAAGTCGTTCCATCCTGCGGGATAAGCGAGATTGTCTCACTACCATCCAGCTTCAATGTTTTACGGTCTACGCCGTTTTCGAATACCATTGGCATAACACCCATACCGATCAGGTTAGAACGGTGAATACGCTCAAAAGACTCTGTTACAACCGCTTTTACACCTTGAAGGAATGTCCCTTTCGCGGCCCAGTCACGTGAAGATCCTGTTCCGTATTCTTTTCCACCGATGACGACAAGTGGAGTTTTTTCTCCGATGTACTTCATCGCTGCATCGTAGATCGACATTTTTGTTCCAGTTGGAACGTGAAGTGTATCTCCACCTTCAGCTCCACCAAGCATTTCGTTTTTAATACGAATGTTAGCGAATGTTCCTCTCATCATGATTTCGTGGTTACCACGACGTGATCCGTATGAGTTGAAGTCTTCTGATTTAACTCCTTTTTCTTGAAGGTAAAGCCCTGCTGGACTTGTTTTCTTGATCGATCCAGCTGGAGAGATGTGATCCGTTGTAATTGAGTCACCGAAAAGAGCTAGAACGCGAGCATTCTTCAATGCAAAGCCCATGTTCTCTGTTCCTTCATTGATGTTTTCAAAGAACGTTGGGTTTCTGATGTACGTTGAGTTTGGTTCCCATTCAAAGAAATCACCAGTTGATGTTTTGATTGCTTGCCAGTGCTTGTCACCTTCAAAAACATTTGAATAACGAGCTTTAAACATTGCTGAAGTAAGTTTTGAATTAAGCACTGAATTGATTTCATCATGAGTAGGCCAGATATCTTTAAGATATACGGCTTCGCCGTTTGAACCTTTTCCAATTGGATCTTTCGTAATGTTGATGTTGATGTTTCCAGCAAGCGCGTAAGCAATAACTAGCGGAGGCGAAGCAAGGTAGTTTGCTTTTACGTCAGGATTGATACGACCTTCAAAGTTTCTGTTACCAGAAAGAACTGAAGTCACAACAAGGTTGTTGGCATTGATTGATTTAGAAATGTTTTCTGGAAGTGGTCCAGAGTTACCGATACAAGACATACAGCCGTATCCAGTAAGGTTGAATCCTAATTCATCAAGTGATTGTTGAAGTCCTGATTCTACCAGGTAGTCTGTTACTACTTTAGATCCAGGAGAAAGAGCTGTTTTTACCCATGGCTGAGACTTGAGTCCAAGCGCTCTTGCTTTTTTGGCCACAAGACCAGCAGCAATCATGACTGATGGATTTGAAGTGTTTGTACAAGATGTGATTGTTGCGATGGCAACGGCACCATGCTTAAGTTTGAAATCTGCACCTTCAACAGAGAATTCGTTATTGAACGTGTCTGGATTAACTTTAAAGGCACCTGCAAGTTCTGAGTTGAATGCGTCTGCAGCTTTTGTTAACTCGATTCTGTCTTGTGGACGTTTAGGTCCTGAAAGCGAAGGAACAACTGTACCAAGATCAAGTTCAAGAGTTGATGTGAATACAGGATCAGCGTCCCCTGCGTTCAACCAAAGACCTTGCTCTTTTGCGTATGCTTCAACGAGTGCAACTTGTTCGTCTGAACGTCCTGTGAATTTTAAGTAGTCGATCGTTTTTTCATCTACTGGGAAGAATCCACAAGTCGCTCCGTACTCAGGCGCCATGTTTGCAATTGTCGCTCTGTCTGCTAACGTCAGAACTTTTACACCAGATCCGTAGAACTCTACGAATTTTTCTACTACACCGTGCTTACGAAGCATTTGAGTCACTGTAAGAACGATATCTGTTGCAGTAATTCCTTCGTTTGGTTTTCCTGTTAATTTGAAACCTACAACTTCTGGAACTGTCATTGTAACTGATTGTCCGAGCATCGCCGCTTCTGCTTCAATACCACCAACACCCCAACCAAGAACGGCAAGACCGTTAATCATTGTTGTGTGTGAATCTGTCCCAACACAAGTATCTGGGTAAGCAACCGTTTCGCCATTTTCTGTTTTTGTCCAAACACCTTGAGCTAGATATTCAAGGTTTACTTGGTGACAGATACCTGTTCCTGGAGGAACTACGCGGAAGTTTTTGAAAGCTCCCTGACCCCATTTTAGAAATTTATAACGTTCGATGTTTCTTTCGTATTCAACGTCAACGTTCTTTTCGAATGAATCTTTTTGTCCGAAGAAATCAACAGCTACTGAGTGATCGATAACAAGATCAACTGGAATAAGTGGGTTGATCTTTTTTGGATCGCCACCGATTTTTTTCATCGCTTCTCTCATAGCTGCAAGATCTACTACAGCTGGAACTCCAGTGAAGTCTTGCATAAGAACGCGAGCTGGATAATAAGAAATTTCACGAGTTGATTTTTGAGTTTTTGCCCACTCATTTACGGCTTTTGCATCTTCAAACGTAACGTCTTTGCCGTTTTCGTGACGAAGGAGGTTTTCCATTAAAACTTTTAGTGACTTTGGAAGTTTATCGATGTCTGATAAACCTAAGTTCTTTGCTTCTTTTAAACTGTAATAAGCGTATTCCTTATTACCCACTTTAAGTGATTTTTTTACTTTGCTCATGATGCCCCCTTTAATATGAAAGTTAAGCGATTATAATCTCATTCATTTCTCAATGCTATTATCGGTGTGTCAGACCTAATAAAAAAATGAATATTTTGAATAAAATATAGTAGTATAAGGAATATGTTGGATGGAATTGAAGCGCTTATGGCCCTGGAGAAATACGAGACGGTAAGTGAAGCCGCATTAAGATTGCGTCTTACTCAATCGGCCGTAAGTAAACGTATTCAGGCGTTACAAACACAACTAGGAACACAGTTAGTTGAACCAGACGGAAGGAGGCTTAAACTAACTCCTCAGGCACTTGCCTTTCTGAATAAAGCTCGCCCTCTGATGGTTGAACTCAAGAATCTTTCTTTAAACCCAGATCCTCAAAAGATTAGTTCGCATTTCTCTCTAGCTCTTGCCGACTCCATAGCCGGATCGTTTGGTCCAAAACTTCTTCATGAGGCCATGAAATCTTTTAAACATCTGCATTTTGATCTGCACGTGCATCGCAGTCTCATGTTGCTTGAAAACGTCGCCCTGGGAAAATACCAGATGGGCATTTGTACTTTCAGTGATCATAGAAAAGATCTCTCGGCCTTTCATCTCGTGGATGAACCGATGGCGATTGTGTATTCGGAACAAAAGCAGAGAGTTCCAAAAAATCTTCCTCTTATTACAATCGAAGAAAACTCAGCGACCTGGAAAAGTATGGGCGCAGAGATGAAAAGAGAATATCCTCAATATTTTACGGTTGCTCCTATTCGAGTGGAATCGTTCATGGCCGTTTATCAAATGGCCAGAATTGGTATTGGGAATGGACTTATTCCTCTTGGTCTCTGTAAAGAATTAAAACTAAAACCGAATCATTACAAAATTCTAAAAGTCTCCAGACCTATTTCACTCGTCACCCGCAAGACAATTGCTCAACTCGAAATCTTTACACCTTTCTACAATGAACTTAAGATGAGCTGTCTTAAATATTTTGGTGACGATCTCCCATGAAGAAACTTCTCTTTCTTGTTCTTGGCCATATCTTTCTCGCCCTAGGAGTTGCGGGCGCCTTTTTACCTGTTCTTCCGACAACACCTTTTCTTCTTCTGGCCGCATATTTTTACACTCACTCGTCTCCGCGACTCATGCATTGGTTGCGTGAACATAAAGTTTTCGGACCGCCGCTTAAAGATTGGCAGGAATCAGGGGCCATTAGCGTAAAAGCAAAAGTTATCGCCACAATCATGGTTGGGATAGTCATGGCCTGGAGAATCCCTACACTCTCTGTTCACATCGCTCTGAAAATTTTCGTAGAACTTATTTTAGCGGGAGTGCTTGTCTTTATTTGGACTCGACCTTCGCACAGGATTTCAAAATAAGTTTTTTCCCGGCCAATTCGATTTTTGCGAGCTTTTCATTTTTCAGTGAGTAAGACAAGCACTCATACATTTTTTCATCAGCAAAATGAACGCCTGCACTTTTATCAAAATAAACTTCATACATTTTTTTTTCATCATTCCAGACAAGCTTTTGAACTTTTAATTCAGAAGCGTGAACATGGGAAATAAGTATGAAGATTGAGAGAATGGTTTTCATTGTTTTACCTTCAGACTGTATTCGACCATCTTCTCTTTTGAGATACTCATTTTTTCTTCTTCAGAAAAACCGTTGTCAGTTGGAAAGTATGGATCAGAAGATGATATCGCGACTGTCGTTCTTTGAAAGTTGGCCGTGTTTGAAGGGAATGGATAAGTCGTTTTCACAACCGGGCCTTTCAATTCAAATGACATTTTTCCAGTCCACTCATCAAGTGGAACTGCCTTATTCATCAGTGAAGGATCGATGACATATTTTACAATTCTTCCATCGGCTTCTTTAATATCAAAAGCAGGGGCCACATGGTAGTCCCAAAAGCCATCCAATCCAGGAGCTCCAATTTTTCCTCTCACCCATGCTTTTTCAACTTTATAACCCATTTCTTCAAAACGTCTGGCCATAAGATGAGCACGGGCATAACAGCCATCTTCAACATAAGCAAAAGGGAGATCTTTCATATTCAGTGCTTTTTGAAAAAGATCTTGGACTTCCTGAGGAGAAATCGCTTTGGGTGCGCTTTTAGCTCCTGAGAGTTTATCAATTTTAGAAATTGAACCAACAGCACTATTGTGCAGAATTTTGTTACCGTAGTAACAACCTAACTGCTCAGCATTTTTTCTGTCAGTGTAAAATGAAAATATGTTTCCATTGATCATCGTTATATATTCAACGAGATCAGCTTTAATCATCTCATCTTGCATGTTTTTGGAAATTTTTTTCTTTTGATCAAATAGTTGAGTCACAGAACCTGTGCAAGAGGCCTCAGTTGGATTTTCATCGTCAAAAACATTTTGACTGAGGTAATTGAAACTCGATTGACTTTCTTTAAAGGGAGCTGGAACGAAGAGTCTATTTTCTAATCCATTTCCTTCCGGCATAAGTCCGAATGATTCATTTAAACTCGCTTGCTCTTCTAAGCTTAAATTCTCTCTCGTCAGTATTGAAAAATTGTTTTGGGAGAGGGCCTTGAAATTTTGCAGATCGAGTTTGGCCTGCCCTTTGTTCATCCGGAGAACATGCGGAGGAACAAATGAGTTCATTGGGTTTGGAAGATAGGCCAGAATTTTCTCATCAGCACTCATTCCTTTGCATTCGAAATATTCACATTGGGCCGATTGATCTTTTGATTGACCACGAGAACAATTGTAAGTTTCCTGTCCGTTGAGCTGCAGCTTTAATTTATTTTGTTTATCAAGACCACCCCGATTAATGGTGGATTGAGCTGTATTCATCAATCCCTTCAAAGCTGGATCTTTGAATTCTGAAAAGTGAATTTGGGCAAGATCCGCTAAACTCTTTTGATCTGTTTCTCCAATCGCAGAAAAATTGAAATCCAATGTAGCTTTTTTCTCAAACAAAATCCGCATGCCATCTATTACTTTTGAAACACTATAAATTTGGATTTTATTTTGATCAGATGAAAGTGCCACATATTCATGCCCATTTTTTTTGACAAAAACTTCTCGCCCATTCACTGAACATTGAAAATAAGCATCTTCCTTTTTTGGGCAATTATAACTTTTAGAATCGATATCGATCATCGCTGCATTTAAAGTCGAAGCAAGCAGGAATGATAAGAGAATTAAGAGCTTCATTGTTATCCTAGATAGCTGGAGATGGTCAGTTTCTTTCCTTGATGGAAGACATGGCTTTTTCCACAAAAAGAAATACGACCATTCTCAACGATAATACCTCCCCCATCAGCGCAAGCATAGAGTGGCAGTTTTGATTTTTTTGAATGGTGGAGTAATTCAGCATCATATCTTTTTGAGTTTTTATAATGAGGAAAGAATTCAAAATTCACGACCCGCATAGCTGATAGATTTTTCATTTCCCATGGATTTTCATCCCGATCAAAGTGAGGAAATGTAGCTGTATGCACGTGAGGAGTAAGAACAATTGCACCTGCGGAAAGGCCGCAAAGGACTCCGCCTCTTTCCAGAAAGCGAGCGAAGTGTTCGAACATCTTATTCTTTTTAAGGTATTTCAAAAAATAAAAAGTATTTCCGCCACCTAAAAAAATGAGATCACTTTTTAAAACTTCTGTCAGCATTGTTTTTGTAAAGGGAATATCAACACAGAAATGCATGAATCGCTGAACGCCGAGCTTTGAAAACTCTTCAACGAAAAACTTGAAATCATCTTCAGCATCGTAAGAACTGGATGGTATAAAAGTAAGTTTGGGGACATCGGCCCCGGTCAACTCGAGTGCGCGTTGGTTGAGGTATCGATTCTCCTCTTCACCACCGCCAGAGTAAAGGACTAATTTCATATTCCGTCTCTAAACTCTCGCACGATTTGCAACATCCCTTTTACGAGACGGGATTGCTCTTTTTCAGTCTCAAAGTTTGAAGGACGGGCCGCTTTATCTGGATTGAGATTTTGATAATCAGTAAATTCTTTTAAAATTTCTGAAATCTCTTCTGCAGTAAGTTTTGGTCTTTTGTTCATAACTTTTTGAACAATTGTCGTGATTGAATCCCCTGTCACGCGATCATATTTGTTAATAACAGAAGAGCGCATCGAAACATCCAGAAGGACTTTCTCTACCGGCATCTTGTGTTTAGCCGCCACTTTTGAGAGAAGTTTTACATAATTTTTCTGGAAACTTCTAATTTTCATATCACGACGAAGTGATCGTTTAAGGTCGGCCTTTGTAGCATAACTTGATTTAATAATGTCTAAGAATTCCTCTTCTTTAAGAAATGAGTCCACTCCTCTTGAGAGCATGAGTTGTGGAAGTTCTCTTAAAATATCGCGCATGCAGAAGATAGCATTCCAGTTAATTCCATCTGGGACTTTTTGTGGACCTTTTACCGATTTTGCCATTTCAAAATACGTAAAATCATCTCTGAATTCTTCAATATCTTTTCGACAATTCTCTAATAAAAAGTCCGTGTACTTCTGATTGAAACCGATTTTCATCAAGATATTTCTATTTTTATAATCAAAAAAACGTTTATCAAATGATTGAAGTGAGTGATGATTTTTGAAGTCCTCAATTGATCTCTTCTTCTCATTTTTAATATAGTCAACAATTTGAGCAAACGTTTGGACAATATAGCGGGCCTTTTGTTTTTGCTCTTTAATCGATGTTGACCAACGTTGAACATCATCGTAACGATATTCATGGTGGTAGAGACCGAACTGTCTCACCGAACCATAGTCGATGATTCCCCCATCCATCAGAATGTTGTCTCCATCCCAGTCTAACCAACAGAAGATATACTGATCTTCAAAGTTAGCTGCCATTTCTGCAAACGTTTCAACAACCTGTCCGAGGAAAAAGTCATAAAGACTTTTCGCTTCTTTCGGTGGGTTCAAGTAAACCTTATTTTTTACCTGACGATCGATGTAATAATCGACAATACGTTTTAAAGTAGGAAGGTTGTTTTGTTTTAAGTGATTAAACATGTGCGAGGGACGAAGAAGATTTTCATGCACGCGAACGTTAATCGCTAAACCTTTTTGAAATTCAATTATGGCGAGAACTCTTTCCGTCTCTAATCCATTTTTTGCCAATACTTCGCTGAAAAAGAGCGAACTTAACCCTTCGTCTTTTTCAGAGTAACCACAACCGTAAGAAACTGTAGGATCACCTGTTTGATAGAATTTCTTATTGATGTTGCTTGCAGGACTTAAGCGAGTCGCACCAGTACCACAGCTTGAGACATCCCATGTTTTTGTGCCTTTTTTAATTTGCCCATTCCAGATACTGCGACCATCTCCAGATGTTGTCCCCTTCTTGCATGGGTGTTGCAACTGAAGATAACGAGTGGCCATGTAAGTATTTGGTCTGATCTCTTCTTTGGGAAAATTGAAATTGTTTTCAATATCGTATTCGTTGATGATGACAATACTGAATGTATTGAGGATTTCGTTTTTAAGTTCTGGTGTGAGTTCGTTGGGATGATTTTCTGGAATGAGTCCTACTTCGCGAGCGAGATCAAAGTTAAAAAAAGCGACTTGTCCGCCATGCCTCGTTCGAACTTGATATTCGACAACCGCCTCCGGAACAATTTTCTTGAGCGGGTGATTGCCGTCAATTTCTTTGAATTTGGTGTAGGTTAAAGTTTCTTTCGATGGTCTTGACTCTTTTAATTTTGTATTTCCCATAAGGCTATTTTCAGGGATTCCGATAAAATTTAAAGAGGAAAATAGTACTAGGCAGTTCTTGCCTCAACCCAATGAAGGAAAGATGGTCGTTTTTAAAATAATTTAACCTTCATTTTGCTCCTGACGATACCCTTTGCGAAACAACTTTTCCCTGAGAGTATGATGAATTTTAAAACGCTAATTTGCCTCCTTCCATTGGCACTGACTGTATCTTGCTCAACGATAGATAAAAAAGACTGCCAAATAGATATGCATGAACTAGGCCTTCGTCATGGTCGTACAGGAAGCCCTAAAATTTACACCGACCAAATTAGAAACGTCTGTTCTTATATGGGCCCAAAACTCGATCTGGAGCAATATGAGCTAGGCTTTAAAAGAGGCTGGGAAGAATATTGCAAACCTGTTAATGCATTGGCCTTAGGTAAAGCAGATGATATGTATGCAAGCTTTTGCCCTACTCAAAAAGAGCCAATTTTTAGAGAAAAATTTCTTATTGGAAAACAAATTCATGAACTACGCGATCAAGAGAGCGAATTGGCAGAAGAATTAGAGAAGCTCAAAGAAGAAACTGAATTCGATAGCGAACACCAACTAACACTTAAAAGAACAGAAAAAGAATTAACGGATCTTCGTAAGCAGATTCAAAACTTGGAAATTGAAGGGCTCAAAGATACTCTCACCCTCATCAATCTTCTTTAATCCACTCTGAACAAAGCAAATTTCAGGTAACGAAGTTCTTCCATAGCGAGGGGATAGGGATGATCAAATGGTTGACCACCAAGATACACTAAAGTGCCACGCTTTCGGCATTTCGAAAAAGCTTCCCGACAAATATCCAAAAACATTTCCGTGCTAATGTGGCTCGAACACGAACTTGCTGCAAATAGCCCTCCCCCATTAACGAGCTTGAGAGAGCTTGCAAAAACTTTAATGTAAGCTGCATTGGCCGCTTCAACCGCTTTTTGGTTAGGTGCAAAGCTCGGAGGATCAGTGATAACGAGATCCCACTTACGTTTGAGCTTTATTTGTTCATCTATGTAAAGAAAAGCATCAGCAGCTATAGCATGATGAGGTGTTTTTAGATTATTAACTTCAAAGTTTCTTTCAGCAGCTGCAATCGCGGCCTTCGCAATATCTACACTCGTCACTTCCGTTGCACCTCCGTGAGCGGCAAAGAGTGAAAATCCCCCAGTGTAACTAAAAAGGTTGAGCACCGTTTTATCTTTTGCGAATTGACCAATGAGTTTGCGATTGTCACGCTGATCGAGGAAGAATCCAGTTTTTGCAGCATCTCTTACGTTGCTTGCGAACACACAACCATTTTCTTTGAATAGTACTTCCGCTGGAAGAGTTCCAATGATGTCGTCGCCTTTAACTTCAACATCGTTGCGTCTTTTAAGGTAGACATTTTTAATAAAAGGAAATTCTTTTTGAAGTCTTTCACCGATTGCAAGGTGATTGTAGAAACTCTCACAGACCTGGTGATCGTGTTTGATGACGGCCGTTTCATGATAAATATCGATGATGAGACCAGGCATGCCGTCGCCTTCGCCATTTACTAATCTAAAACTGTTATTAGATTCACTCACAAATCCTCGACGAAGGTCGATGGCCTTTCTAAGCTGAAGATCACTCCACACTTTTAATGTATGAGGGATATCTTTTAAGCGAACAAAATTCTCTTCCGCCAGTGTAAGAACACGAAAACGAAGTTGAGTATCTGCTTGAACAAGTCCAATGGCCAAAACATCATTGCGTGACTTTAAAATGCCGACACCTGTTTGACCTTTCCCTTCAAAACAATCCGCAAAGATCCAGCGATGTCCGCGAAGAAGATGTTTATTCACGTCTCTGATCAGTGTGAGTTCAGAAACTTTTAGAGCATCAACGTTTATCAATGAAGAAGTCATACATTTTTCCCGGGCAATTTAAGAGTATTAAGGAGGGCTGCAACTAAAATAATCAGCCCACCAATTTGTTGTTTAAGCGAGAGTTCTTCGCCGATAAGAAAATGCGAAAGAAGCATCGCCGCTGGAGTTATTAAATAATAAAGAACTCCCGAAGTCGTGGTGGGAATTCTCGAGGTCACTCTCGTCCATAGCGAATGGGCGATGAATGTGCCAAGGACCGCTAGAAAAACAAGGGCCCACCAATCAGTGCTAGCAAGACTCTCCCACTCTGTTTGTTGAATGAGAAAGAGATAACCAACCATCGCCACACCAAACTGAGCGAAGATGCGGGTCTCTTGAGAAAACTCATGCGACTTCTGAAGCATTATGGGAATGATGGCATAAAAAGAAGCACTGATGAGAGCTAACATTAATCCCAATGTTGTGTTGTTTGAAAAATCCCAACTGGGAATGACCAGGGACACACCGATAAGAATGAACAAAAGGCAGATAATGTTTTTAGCGCGGACGTGATAACCCAGAAAAAGTGAACCGTAGAAAATAAGCTGAACACCGTAGGTGGCCATTCCAAGAACACAAATAGATGGTCCTGAGACTTTGATGGAAAACGTGTAAGTCAGCCAATGACCGATGAAGGCCATCCCGATCACGATGAGTTTCCAAACTGATTTACGCTCTCCCCTTAAAAAGAGAGAGCGCCATTCAATTTTATTTCGGTATACAAGGCCGATCATGGCCGTTGCGACTACTAGACGAAAGAGTCCGATCGTGAACGGATTTGCGGTCGTGAATTTAACTGCCACGGGCACAAAAGCGAAAATGATGATGGCAATGGCCGCATCTATAGGCATTTTATTTTTTTAACAACCGGTCACTTTCTTGTGAATATTGGAAATGTTGAAAGCTCCACGGTGCCAATCCATATTGTACCATTTTAAAGATTTCTCAAGCTCTTTCATCATCGGAATTTTCTTTTCGTTAAGCTCAGTTGGGATGAGACCTTTCGAGGCGTAAGCGAATGTCCAGAAGACTCCTGGATAAATGAGCATTGGACCAGTAAACGATTTTACAACCGGGTACACTGAACGAAGATTATCGTAGAACGACTTAATTCCATATTCATCGTAGAATGGGTTTTCAGTTTGGGCCATCATGATTCCTTTATCGGTAAGGGCCTCATAAACGTGTCCGTAGAATTCTTTTGTGAAGAGACCTGCGGCAAAGTCTTCGGGGTCTGTTGAATCGATAATGATGACATCAAAAAAGTTTTTGTGATTTTTGATGTATTCAACGCCATCTTGAGGAAGAACGTTTACTCGTTTGTCAGATAGCCCTGAAGTGCAGTCAGGAAAATATTTTTTTGAAACTTCGATAACTCGCTCGTCGATTTCGACAAGGTCAATACGTTCGATTTCTGGGTGTTTCACGTATTCGCGAACGATTCCGCCATCTCCCCCACCGATAATCAGAACGTTTTTGATACCCGGGTGAACCATTGAAGGAATGTGTCCCATAACTTCGTGATAAACGAATTCATCATGATCTGAAACCATCGTTTTACCGTCCAAAAGAAGCAATCTTCCTACGCCATGAGTGTCGAGAACATCGATCTTTTGGTATTGGCTTTTCTCTGAGTGCAAAACGGATTTTATTTTAAATGAAGTCGCCACGTTTTTATGAAAATAGCGTTCAGAGTACCAGCCATTTTCAATGAGCAATTCATTAGGATTTTTTTGTGTAAGTTGATCAGTCATAACTCTCCAATAGTGCGTTCATTTATCGCTATTTATCCACCTTAAATGGTCCCTTTTTTCAAAGATTTCATTGTCACTTGGTGCATTCTGTGACACATAGATAGTTCGACCTTCAAAGTTAGTAAACAGTTATTTTAGTAAGGAAATCGCAGAGTATGTTCCAGTCAAAAATCGCACCGAATGAAAGAATTAAAATCTCAGGGTTCAACAACCTCACTAAGATTTTGAGTTTTAATCTCTACGACTTTTGCATTGCTTTAAATGACGAGCAGAAGGCCCAATACGTGAATTACATTCACGAAAAATACAATGCCAACCGTATCGCTGAAATCTCGAAAAAAATCGTAGAAATCATAGAAGCTAATATCCTTGCCGTATCTGTTCAAGACTACGATCCAGTCGGAGCTTCGACTATGGTTCTTATGTCAGACATTAAAGGCGGCGGAGAGCCGATTCCAAGCGTTCAAGTAAGTGCTCACTTAGATAAATCGCACATCACTTCTCACACGTATCCAGATGCTTCTGATCCGGAAGGCATTTGTACTTTCCGTGTTGATATCGACGTAGCAACTTGTGGAGAGATCATTCCACTAAATGCAATTAACTATCTTTTTGAATCTTTCGAATGTGACGTTGTTTACGTCGACTATGTTGTTCGGGGATATGCACGCCTGGAAAATGGAAACAAAATCTACAACGATCAACAGTTCAACTCGATTCAAGATTTCATCAAACCTGAAATCAAAGAAACATTCCAGTTGATCTCAGACATCAACATGCCTCAAAACAACATCTGGCAATCGAAGTTTCTTGTTAAAGAAACTAAACCAGAAAATTATCTCTTAAACGCAAAAGACATCAATCATCCGGATCTTCCAAAAAAGATGGAACTTCTGAAAAAAGAAATGATTGAAGTCTACCACATGATTCACTAAGGAAGGCCATTGACATCAAACCTCTGGGGCACAAACGCCACTCAATTTTTCTTCGAACTTAATCCTGATTTGGTTTTGGAGACGGTTGAGAAGCTCGGCTTCAGGACAACGGGGCGTGTTCTCACGATGAACTCGATGGAAAATCGCGTTTATGAAGTGGAGATTGAATCCGACTCTCCAAATCCAAGTGACCACTCTAAAATCATAAAATTTTATCGCCCAGGTAGATGGACGAAGGACCAAATACAAGAGGAACATGACTTCCTTCTCGATCTCACTGAGTTTGAAGTTCCGGTCATTGCCCCTCTCACATTCAATGATCAAACACTTTTCACTCTTCCCGATCCAGAACTTTTTTATACTGTTTTTCCTAAGCAAGGTGGACGTGCTCCAGATGAGTTCACATTAGAAGAAATCGAACAAGTCGGTCGTTTGCTAGCTCGCCTTCATAACGTCGGCAGTATGAAAAAAGCTTCCAACAGACTCAAACTTTCTCCTGATACCTACTTAAAATCCAATTTGGAATTTCTCATCGGCCAAAAAATTGTTCCTTCTCATTATGAGCTTTCTTATAAAACGCTATTAGAGAATATCTACAAACAAACAAAAGATGCTTTTAACAATGTTAACTTCCAACGCATTCACGGTGACTGCCATCTTGGAAATATTTTAAAGCGTGAAGAGACCTTTCATCTCATCGATTTCGACGATATGGTTGTGGGCCCCGTTGTTCAAGATATGTGGCTTTTACTTCCAGGTAATGATGAATATGCAGAGCAGATGCGTGCAAGCCTCCTGGAAGGTTACACGCAGATGAGAGATTTTAACTACGAAGAGTTGAAACTGACAGAAGTGCTTCGAACACTCAGAATGATTAATTACTCGGCGTGGATAGCGAAACGTTATGATGATCCAGCTTTTAAAAATGCTTTTCCATTTTTTGATTCACCTAATTACTGGGAAGGTCAAATTAATGACCTTCGCCAGCAACAATACTTACTAGAACAAACACATGATCGAGAGTTCTAATGTTTCTTCGTCAATGAACTTGAACACAGTTTTTGCATCACCTTTTTCAATGAATTCGAACGAACCTAAAATTAAATTCTCCTCATCAAATTCAGAACCTTCTACACGATTAAGAATTGTAGATTGACCTTCAAAGACGAGATTCAATTCCCGCTCATCTGCCTCTACTTCCATCTCAACATTTGCGCCTAAAGTGATACTGCATCGATCCCCTGAATCGCTTACTGTTGACTTCTCAAAGCTAGTTAGAGTTTTTAGTTTTCCATTTTTAATTTGATACTTTCCTGTCGCTTTAACTTCAAGAGCAATTCCTTTTTTCGGTTCTGCAACTGAAGGTTGTTGTGCTGCCGGATCTTCCGGAGTCTGTCCTGTGATACGACGGAACTCATTACAGTCCATTGGTTTATCGTTGTATGTACAACTCTCAGCTTTTTTGGCCACTTGAGAATCTGAATCACATCCAACCGCGAATACTAAGAACGAAAGAACTAAAATTGCATTTTTCATAAGAACCCCCCTTTGGTTTTGGAAGTCTCTATAGCAAGGGGCGTGCCAAACAAATGACGTGTTTTATCAGTACTTTAGAAAGTAACCGCGTAATGTTTTAGATATTTTTCGTATTATTTTTAATACAAAAAGGAAGATTGTGAAAATTCGTTTTTAGATTTAAGAGCACTCGCCTCTCTTCGGAGAGCACTTGCCAGTAATAAGATTTCTCAGGCAATAATCGATGGCGTGCCACTTTGCTTAAAACCTGATTTTTAAGGATGTGAACACCAACTCTTAGATTAAAAGTGGGGTCCACGAGATCAATCGCTTCAATATGTCCTAACGAGTCTTTAGTGTGGTTTCTCGCTGCTTGTTCATCAATTTGCAAGAGTCCCACATTGATGGTGTTGTCGGACGGATTACGAGTTCTGAGAGCAACTCTGAAATCTGATTCAGCTTCCGCTATGGCGGCGAGAAAAACGGTGTAAAAAATCTTTTTCTTTTTGAGACTAAGTTCATTAAATGGCAAACAGTTCAATTTTTGCAAATCAACTGAAGATACTTTTGTTTTTAAGAGGGGTTCAATCTCTGGGCGATTGAGTTCGTCCATCACCGCTTCAGTATAGGATTTCTCCCACTTCAATTTGCGTGTGGATTGATTGATTCGAATATCAGTTGTTTCTGGAACAGGTACTTCAATCGGTGCAGGGATTGGTGCAGGAACGTTCACCGGAGTTGAGGGGGTTTCCACTTCCTTTTTTGGAGGAGCTTCTGCCGTCGACAATGCTTGAACTGTATTTTCATTGCATGAAGAGACGAGCGCCATCATTAAAAATGTAAGTGAAAGTTTAAGCATATCCCTAAACTCTAACGATAAGTTTTTAAGCTGTAAATGCGCTCTTACTTACGAGTAAAGTAACATCTATGAAGGACTTCTATTTCTGTCGCAGAAATTTTTAGAAGAGTTGATGTACGCGAGAATTCTGAGGCCGACATGAATGTGCCCAAGTGATAAGCGTTAGGATTGATCGTGCTTCCGTATTCGCGTTGAAAGAACTCTGCGGCTCCGTCTTGCTCTAATTGCAATTCACGCTCGTCAGCTGTCACATTAAATGCTCCACTGCGCTTTGAGATCATACATGTATAGATCGAGTTGCCTTCTGTTTTTGAAGCTTCGCCCACAATATCTTTTTCCGTTTTAAGAACACCATCAACGAGTGTGTATTTTGTTTTAATAACGACATCGACGGCCAGAGGCGCTTTTATAGGTTTCTGCTCTGGTTGAGGTTTTTGTTCTTCACGTCTTCTAAATTCATCACAGCTTACTTTTACGCCATTGATTGAGCAGTCTTCGCTTTTCTTTTCAGACTTACATGCAACAATAGTTAATCCAATAAGTGAGATGAGAAGAAGATGTTTCATGATTATGGCCTTGGGATCGCGTTTAAAAATTCTAATCTATGAGCGGTGTCGGCTTTAAAAACACCAGAGAGTTTACTCGTACGTGTAAGTGCCGTTTCGTCTTTAACTCCACGAAGTTTTACACAAGTATGAGTAGCGTCTGTGACAACAGCAACATCATCAGTTTCAAGAATGTTCACTAAGGCCTGGTGAATTTGCAGAGTCATGCGCTCTTGAATTTGCGGACGACGAGCAAAATAATCGACAATGCGATTAAGTTTTGAAAGCCCAATGACCTTATCTTTTGGAATGTAAGCGACATGTGTTTTTCCGATGATCGGCACAAAGTGGTGCTCACAAACAGAGTTCGTCACAATATTAAATTCAATAACAGCGTGATCGTAATCGAACTTGTTATCAACGATTGTAATCTTTGGAAAATTCTCTGTTTGAAGTCCGTAGAAAACTTCATCCACATACATCTTGGCCACGCGGTGAGGAGTTTCACTGAGAGAATCATCAGTGAGATCCATTCCAAGCGTTTCCATAATTTCTTTGAAAAGATTTTTGATTTTTTCTTTTTTCTGTTCGCGCGTAAGTCCTGTCTCCACCATTGGTGTCGGAGTGACTTTTTTCAAAATTGCTTTTGGGTCAACCATACTCATAAAAATATTTTTCCTAGGCCGGATTTGCGCCAGCTCTTTCTTCTTCGTAATAAGCAGAATTTTTTTCGTTTTCCGCTGTCTCAACTTTAAAACACCACACTCGCCCATTTGTTTTTTGGTTGAGGTAGTCATTCATTTTTTTGTGTAAATATTTAGACGTTCCTTCCATGCCAACACTTGGAAGTACTCTTAGTTTTACGATTCCGCGTTTATGCATTTCTTCAAACAACGGCAACTCCGGATCATCTTGATTGATCAAACAAGCATGATCAAAAGTATCTTCGAGAAATTCTTTAAATTCTTTGAAGCCACCAAAGTTCATCACCCAGTCTTTTTCATCCAAGTGCGTACACTTAAACCAAAACGTAAATGAACGGGAATAACCATGAACGAAACGGCAGTGACCTTCATCGCGCCATTGGCGATGGGTGCAGGGATACCCTATAAATTTTTTGGTCGAAACAAACATCTGTCCGATTCCTTTTCAATGCCTAAATTCAAGCGCTTGAAATCTACCATCGAACTCTACGACATACAAGAGACCATGAATTTTCGACTCATTTAAAAAGGTGATTTGGAGTCCAGAGGCCTCCATCAAGGTATCAAGAAGCTTCCTTTGATCAAATTGCTGGTAAATCCCCATGAAATTGACTTCAATGGTTGCCAGACATCCAGAAGTTGGAACCAGGGGAAAATGAGAGCTCATGGGATTGGTATTCTTGCGGCCAGTTCCATGAATACGAAGCAAACTGCGCCCCAACTCGCGGGCGACGATCGATTGTTTCCACCAATCTTGCTCCGTATGGTTTGCAGGGAGGTATTGATGAAATTCAGGTAGAAAATTCACAATCAGGCGACGGTGAACGCCGAACTCATAAGGATGATTGGCCTCTGGCATGACTGCATCGATGGAAAAAACTCCCTGGGGAGTGTTCCCATTAGAATGATTGAAGGCCAGATCTCTACTCGATAAACCAAGCACAGGAACTGACCACAAATGTCCTTCTTGAGTGGTGTGAAATTTTCCATCGTTTTTACGAATGAGGATTTTACCTGGACGGTAACGATCATGATGCAAAAGTGCGATGATCGAGAGTTTGCCTGGATTAAAATTGAGAAGCTCTTGCAGATCTTTCGTTCCCAGTAGTTCTGGATTCAAACTCGCTTTAAAGAGATCCCATTCTTTCCTATGAGAATTTCTTAGTTCACTGAAAAATTCAATCGGCAAATATTCATGAAAACTAAAAAGATGAAACACTTGTTGAGTGGAAAGCGTTTTACCATCAAGTTCACGAATAAATGTCGGTAGTGTGTGTCCCAGAGTGTGGAACATGAGTTTTTCTTCGAAATTAAGTTTGGACCAGTCGAGATCGGCGGGAAGAGAAAAAGACTTTCCTTTCTCCTGCCCGAAGAGCAAAGGAAGGAAAGTCTTTAAATAATTCATCAAGACTTAGTGGTGGTGACCGTGCTCGCCGTGAACGTGTCCGTGAGCAAGTTCTTCAGCTGAAGCTTCGCGAACTTCTTTAACAGTTACGTCAAAGTGAAGTTCAACACCAGCAAGTGGGTGGTTTCCATCTACAGTAACAGTGTCACCTTCGATTTTTGTTACAGATACAACAAGTTCACCTTGTTCAGTATCAACTTCAAATTGCATTCCAACTTCTAGGCCTTCGTTTGACTCGAATTGAGCGCGAGGAACTGATTGGCAAAGAGCATCGTTACGTTCGCCGTAAGCGTCTTTTGGTGCAATTGTTACTTTTAGGTTATCGCCTGATTTTTTACCTTCAAGAGCGTTTTCTAATCCTGGGATAAGGTTACCAATCCCCTGGATGTAATAAAGTGGTCCGTGGTTAGCAGATGAATCGATCATCTTGCCGTCTTTGTCTGTTAGTTTGTAGTCGATACCAACAACTTTGTTTTTTGCAACTTGCATGGAAATTCCCCATCAAAAGATTTAAGGCCCTAAGCTATCACTTCTTTTTCGTGATGTCTAAAATTATGACCGGATCCACAGGAACATCCTGGTGACCGTTTTTGCTTCCAGTTTTAACCAATTTGATTGTGTTCACGACAGGCATTCCAGCAGTTACTTTTCCAAAAACAGCGTATCCGAAACCTGCGTCAGAAGTATCGCGATGGTCGAGGAAAGGGTTATCGACAACATTAATGAAAAATTGAGATGTGGCACTGTCTACAATCCCTGTACGGGCCATAGCGAGTGTTCCTACTTCATTTTTTAAACCATTAGTTGCTTCGTTTTTAATAGGAGCTGTTGTTGGTTTTTCCGTCATATCGGCCGTCATTCCTCCACCTTGAATCATAAAGTTGTTGATGACTCTGTGGAAGATTGTTTTTTTGTAGTGCCCTTTATCAACGTACGAAAGGAAGTTTTTAACTGTGATCGGAGCTTTGTCCTGAAACAGTTCAACTTCGATATCACCTTTGTTTGTTTTAATTGTGACTTTTGGATTGGCCGCGAATGCATTTGCACTCATGAACAATGCTACTGATAGAATCCATGCTTTCATTGTTTACCTCGATGTAAAAAGATTTTCATAAGCAGTGTATTTATTTTTATCTAATAGGTCTTCACCTTTTAAGAATTTTTCTAAATATGGAATTGAGTCATGGCCCCAAAAAAGTTCACCAGAGACAATAAATGAAGGGACGCCGAAGAGTTTTTGATTGATAGCGTTTTCCAAATTTTGCTTAAGTTCACGTCGAGCGTCTTTGGCTTCCATTTTTTCAAACAATTCTGCTACTGGAAGATCTGTCTCTTGAAGGATGTTTTTAAGAACATCGTCGTTGCCAATATCCAGTCCTCTCGCCCAACCTGCCGTGTAAATCGCGTCGATTACATCTTTTTGACGATTGCCGGCCACCCCTTTTAATGAAAGGCGAAGGGCATAGAGCGAATTGAAAGGAAGCTCTTTTGGCGTTGTAAAAGGAATGTTTCTTTCGGCCGTTTTACGGAGGAGGTCTTTAAAAAGATAGTTGCGCTTAGGTTCAATTTGCGCCGGTCCTTTTGTTTCATAGTGAGTGATTAGACTCGCCATAGGTACGGGAATGTAATTGAAATCGTATTGTTGATTCTCTCGCACCCACGTCCACGCAAGGTAGGAATAAGGTGAGAGAAAATCAAACGTGAAATCAATTTTTGGCATGAACCTATTGTTGCATTTCTGCTTTTTTCTTGTCGAGATAATATTGAAATCCGGTTTCAAAAACGCGGATTCCGCCTTTATCAACTTCAAAAACTTTATT
>CAMLRB010000025.1 GCA_946482295.1 uncultured Bacteriovorax sp.
GAAGAATCCATCGGATGACCACCTAAAGAGCTAAGCATACTTCCAGGCGAAATCCCGTTTTGTTGTAATGAACGTTTTACTGTAGCGGCCATACCACCAAGAAATTTTCCTGCTTCTTTATCAAAATCAGTTTTTTTACCTTTGCTTGCATTGTTGAATTTAGTTTGAGTCTTTTTTAGTAATCCATTAACAGCGCCACGTTTTGCTCCCAATGATTCCGCTTTTCCAAGGGCTGCACCTGAAATACCATTTTTTCCACTTAAGCTATCTCCCAATCCTGCTGTTTCGCGAGCAAGAGCTTGCATTGACGGAGGAAGAGATCCAAAACCTGCAGACTTCGTAATTGTTTCTTCTACTGATGTACAGTTATCTGTTCCTGAACTAGTGAGACATGGTGATTTTGCTTTTTGATCTGGCGAAAAAGCTTGAATTGTTCCTTTGCTTGGATCGACTGCTTGAATCTGAACTTGCTGCGGTTTTGCGTTCTCTGTTGTCACACCTTTTGAATACGCCAGCATTTCTTTTAAGATCGCATCGATCTTTGCAATATTCCCTTCAATTTTTTTTATCTGACTGTCTGAAGCTTTTGCGGCCATAAAAGAAAGTCCAGCAAGACCAGCAAACACGATTGCGCGGTTACGAGAAACATACATCATTGAATCGATTTGAATCCCTAATGGTCCACTAATGAGAAAGTAAGAAGCAAGAGCGCCGCCTGCTAAACCAAACATTGGCATCCATCCCGCTTGAGCTCGCGGAAAAAAGACATCTAATAATTTATCGAATGAAGAATTTTCTCTCGATTGAAATTCTGAATAAACGATTTTTGGCTGTGGATATAAAATATTATTTAAATAACTCACCCCATTTGTAGGCTTACCAAAAGGTGAATTTAAATCTTTATAAATTTGAGATGAAACGCATGCAGCATCTACTGCTTTTGAATGAGCAGTTGCTTGAACACCAGCAGCTCCCACACAGCTTCCCATCTTTACCGCCGCAGATTGAGGGGCCACTGCTCCTGCTGTACCAACAGAAGGTCCTTTTGCATTTCTTGCAGCCTCAGCTGAAGTATACTTTGCTTCAAATGCTGCTAGACTGGCCTGGCAAGCAGTGCAAGCAATAGCTTCAGTAGAGCCAGCAATCGTTGCTCCTTGAGCAATACAAACTTGTAACCCTGAACGGGCCATATTAATAGCTGCTTTACATCGAATATCACCAGCATTTTCATTAAACGCCATATACGTCGCCATAGCTGCCGCTGCACCAAATGCAACTGTCGCTGCCATTTGCATTGTCTTTTTTGTTTTTGTTGCTGACTTTGCTTCTTCGTATGATTTTTTTAATTTTTGAAAATACTCGATTTGTTCTTGATTTGGGGCCATCCCCTTTTTCATTTGAACTTCAGCTGTTTGTTTTTCAAGATCGCCTTTGGCCTTCATGTTCGACATGATTTCGCCTGCGATAAAAGCGGCACCGCCGACTGCTCCGATCATCACGTCAGTCGTCATTGGCTTGTAGTTCATGGCCATCCGAGCACCAATAGCACCAACAGCAATACCGGTGATCGATGCAATCATATCGTTACTTTTTACACCATCGAGATCATAAGTTTTATTCACTCCTTTTCTACCATCAGAATCAGTTGTGACTGTAGTCGATGTTGCTAAGCTTGTACCTTTATCAGGAGCTGATGTTGCAGTTGAAGCTGTCGGAGTTGGTGCATAGTTTGTATTCGTCTGTGATAGAACAGGCGTGGTGATGAGACCACTTGAGATCACACCAATAAACATTGTTTTAAAAACATGCTTAAACATAACTTCATCCTTAGAGTGTTTATGAGACTATTTTACATTATAGGCGGATAACGCCTTAAAAGATGGATGGTAAGAATGACCTAAACCCTATGGTTTCAGTCTGATATGTCCATTCGGAGTGCGTGAGGTGGTGCCTACAATTTAGGCCATTTGTCGGTTAACACGATATTACGATATTGCCATTTTTTGGCCCGAATTCGGTCCTCTTTTTTAGAGTATCCGCGAGCTCCAGAACGGTAATTGCTCAATGAAGGATCTTCCGCACACTTCTTTTGAAATTCAATCATGGCCTTGAAAACATCTAGCATGTGATCTTCTTGGGAATTGGTATTTTCAAGTCCACGACGATTGCATTCTTTGATGAAGAATTGAATTGATTCAAGTGTCGAAAGACAATAGTCGGCCGGTTGTTCTTTGATATCGAATATCGAAGTGTGATTGGCGGTAAACGAAAGTCTTGGCAGCGAGTGAATGTTTTTTGAAAGCCTCATCATCTTTTTAGCACACGGCCAGGTTCCATCGATAAGGAAAATAACCAATCGCTTATTCTCAGCTTTTAGCTGTTGGATGGGAGTGACGTCGTCTTCAGAGATATTTAAAGCAGTCGATCCAGGATACATGACAAGGCAATGATTTTGAGGATCGTTAATCAGATCATTCACTTCACTATTGTTTGTAAAATCTACCCCCATGATCATGCTTGAGTTTCGAAGCATGGCCTTTGAAAGTTTCCCTGTTCCCATTTTTTCTTTTTTGGCTTCCATTGGGTGAATGAGAATAACGAAGTGAAAATCAGTTGCAAAAGGTTTAATGAGATGACACAGACAATTTTTACTTAATCTCCAACAAGCATAACAATAAGCTTCTTTCGGAAATTTTTCCGCTTGCTCTTGTTCTACACGTTCTGCTTTTTGTCTGAGATAAGTTTCTTTATCCATCTTAGAATTTCGAGGAACCATAGTTGGCTTCGTCGAAACCTATGGCCAGTGTTATATTATTTTTTTCAAGGATGGGTCTTTTGATCATTGATGTGTTTTTGATCATAAATTCCATCTTATCTTTATCATTTTTAAGAGCTTCGAATTCATCTTTAACTTTTTTGTAAGTTAAGCCTTTTTTGTTAACTGGCAATTCACCTAAAAATTCAGCCCATCGTTTAATAAGATCAATGGTCGGAGCGCTTTTTTTGAAATCAACAAATTCATAATCTGCTTTTTTATTTTCTAAAAACGAGCGGGCTTTTTTTACAGTATCGCAATTAGGAATCGCATACATTTTAAGCATAACTAACCTTTCTTTCTGAATATTATTATTGAATTGTTGTCTGTATAAATTTTTTCCAAACCATATGTTGAAGCGAGGTAATCAAAAGTCTCAGCTCGGTAAAACACAACATGAGTTGGATCATTCTTATACCACCAACTGCTATAATTTGTCTCGGGTTTCAGCATTTGTGTCATGATTCCTAAGAGCCCAGAATCAGCAGTTAATCTTACTAAAAGCTGCCAGCTCTCTCGAGGATCGGTGAAATGCTCAACAACTTCTGTACTAGTCACAACGTCGTATTTTTGATTCGTGATGAGATTTTTTTCTGGAAAAAAATGCAAGTCAAAGTTGTGTGTTTGGGCACCATATTCTTCAATCATGAGAGACAATGTTGGGCCTGGACCACAGCCAAAATCGAGTGAGCGAAAAGGTTTTTTGGGCAAAAATTCCACAAGCGGCTTCAGCAACCGTGAGAGAAAGTCGCGGTAGCCTTTATCTTCAGAATTGTTTTCATGAGAGTTGTAGCGATTGAACTCTTCTGTAAGAGAGAGAAAGTTTGCAGGATTTTTAAATTTGAGGCGGCAATTTGGACAATCAAAAGTATTGTCGTCATCAAGATTTGCTTCATGATTGCATAGTAAACATTGCATGTGTGTGTTTTACACTAAAGTGTTTTCTTTGGATACGCGTTTGTGCTGACGTAAGAGCTTATAAATCATGTAAGGAAGTGTGCCGTTTTCCTCTGAGAAAGCAAAAGCTGCGGCGATGACCATATCGGCTTTTTCTGTGCGAATAAGCCTTAGTGATTGTTGTGAGTTACTGGTATTACATTGATCTGCTGAACCCAATACAGCATTTGTTCTACATACGGAAGGCCGATCTTCATAAACTCTACACTCGCCTTTCTCGTTTAAGAAAACACATTTTCTATCTTGAAAAGAGAGTTTGTAATAGGCTTCTGAATTGTTCCCGGACTGTGCCTGAAGATTAAGTTGGGCTTCATCAATTGCAACTCCGCTTCGAATTTTGTCTAAGAGAAGTAGTGCTTCATCTTGTGTTACACTCACTTGAGTGTGGCAACAAGCTGAGCATCCAGCTTTACAAGGCATAAATTCTTTTACGATCGGATGAGCGAAGATCTCCTCATTAAACTCATCAATGGCCTTATGGATAAAAAGAGCACGCACTTTTGCATATGGAATAGCTTTCATTTGAGAGACAATAAATTGTGAAATTGCTAGAAATGCTGGTTGATTTCTCAGGTTATCGAACGTGGTTTTAGCAATGATAGGAATATTCATGCGTTCTTCTCCACAATTCAATGCTAGCACATCGCGAGAATCTATTTAGACAATAGGGAATTATTTGCCTCTCCCCTCATAAACCTTTATAATCCTTCGATGTCATTACTCTGCAGCTTAAAAAATATTAACCTCACTTTCGGTACAAAAACGCTTTTCAAAAATGCGTCTCTCTCCATTTCAGTTGGCGATAGAATCGGCTTGTTAGGTCTTAACGGAAAAGGTAAATCGACACTTTTTAAAATTCTTACGGGTGATGTCGTTCCAGATCATTCAACGCCACCGTTTGAATTCAATAAGGCCCGAGGTGATGGTGATGATTCAAAAAGATTTTCGCTGTTTTATGTTCCTCAAGAACTTCCGATTGAAGGTCATGAGAAAACCACTCTTCACGATTATTTTTTCGTTTTCTATCCAGAGCTAAAATCACTCTATGAAACTTCCTACGAAGAATTCGAACACAAGGGTGGATGGACTCTTATCCAAAATTACGAATCTTATCTAAAATATTTTGGACACAGCGATCTTACTAAAGTCGTTGGTGATTTAAGTGGTGGTGAACAAAAAAAGATTCTCCTCAGTTTAGGTCTTTCTTCAGAAGCCAATCTCATTCTATGGGATGAGCCAACGAACCATTTGGATATCGAGACCATAAAATTATTTGAGGATGAATTAAATTCTACATCAAAAGCTTTCATGCTCATTACCCATGATCGTTTTCTACTCTCGAAACTAACCAGAAGAATTCTGCATATTCGCCTGGGAAAAATCGAAAATTTTGATGGTTCCTATGCCGACTATCTAGCGTTTCTCGAGCGTGATGAACATGCAAAGATGCGGTTATTAGACAAACTAAAAAACAATCTCGAGCGCGAACAAGCATGGATGCGACAAGGTGTGAAAGCACGTGGAACGAGAAGTAAAAAACGCGTAGAAAATTTTCTTGATCTAAAAAGCAAAGTTTCAACGATCAAAAGTGAAGCTAAAAAGACATTGGATCTTTCGCTTCAAAAATCTGGACGACAGACAAAAGTTCTCGTTTCATTTGAAGACTTAAGTTTTAAATATGCTGGCACTTCAAAAGTTCTTTTTGAAAAAATTTCCGGGGAAATACAAAAAGGCAACAAGATCGGCTTACTTGGTCGTAATGGTGTTGGAAAAACAACACTCCTTAAATTGATCAAAGGCGATCTCCAACCAACTTTTGGCAAACTCAAAATTGCACAAGATCTAAAGTTTCAATACTTCTCTCAAAAAAGAGATGAACTCGAAATCGATATATCCCCATTTCAACTTCTCGGGGATGGCAATGACTTCGTGGCATTGCCTGATGGCTCCAAAAAGCACGTTATCTCTTATTTTGAAAATTTTCTTTTTGATAGAGATGACATTAACCGCCCCTTAAAAACATTTTCAGGCGGCGAAAAAAGTCGTCTCCAACTTGCTTTCAACCTCACAAAGGTCGGGGATATCCTCATCTTCGATGAACCTACCAACGACCTCGATTTGGAAACAATTCAAATTCTTGAAGAAAAACTTGCCGAGTTCCAAGGTGCCGTGATCATCATAAGTCACGATCGTGCCTTTCTCAGTACTGTCACGAACAAGGTATGGTTAATCGACGATCAGAAACTTCAAAACTTCGAAGGTGGATACGATCAAGTGGCTCCTTATTTGGATGCTTTAGATATGGAAGCCGCTTTGGCCGAAGAATCAGCTTCTGAAGTTAAGCCAGAAGTGAAAGTGGAAAAAGTGTCGCCGGTCGAAACGCCTGTTGCTCCTAAGCCCAACAAAAACAAATATCGAATAGATGCCCTCTATACTGAGATTGAATCAACTGAAACCAAACTAAAGGTGATTCAGGAGAAGATGGCAGGACTTGATTACACCAAATTAGCTGACCCTAAAAATGCCGAAGTGAAGATCTTAAATGATGCTCTCGCAGTTCTGGAAGAACGTCTAAGTTCGCTTTATTCAGAATTAGAAACGCTCGAAGGTTAGTACCCGACTCTTTCACTCCCTTTGCATTTTTTTCCCCCTCAATATTTCCTATGAAAGCGACGATAAGATGAGCGAACAGCAGTCACTGGAGTGGCCTATGAAAAAAGTTCTTTGCCTATCATTCCTACTCATCGTTGCACATAACATCTGGGCATCTCCAGCGCCATCACCTTCGCGCGGACCTTCAGTTGAGCCAATGTCAGAAGTTGATATTGAAGCAGATAAAAAATCAGAAGCTGTTGCAGGATATGACTTTGCTACTTCAACTCCTTCCGCTACTCCTAAACATGTTGGACGTGTAAGAGTTCCTGCAAACATCGTAACAAAAGAAAATGCTAATTCACCTTACTCATACATCGGTCCTTTCATTTTTCTCATCACTCTTCCAATCGCTGTTTGGATTATGGTTTCAAAGAAATTCAAATCGAAAGAAACAAAAGATGTTGGATATTACGGAAAAACACATCAGTTCAATACACGCCAAGCTGAATATAACGATCATCTTGATGATGATCACGATGACGTTGATTACCCAAAGGCATCTTAATTAAAATTGCTGTTTGAATGTCGTCCATTTTCCTCTACCTAAATAGAGGAAGACGCTACTCATGCGCTGATGTTTGACGACTAATTCTTTAACTGAATCTCCATTCAAATCATCCAGATAAACTTGGTAATTTCTTTTGTGATAATGCCCTTTCTGAGATTTATACTCATCGAAAAAGCTTGGTCCCTTCAGAGTCTGCAATGTTTTTAAATCATTGCTATCCAAGGTCATAACATAAATTCGAGACGTGCCCTGAAATTCAATATACTTGCTCACACCTTCATAATAATAAAGAAGCAGGACAGTTGTTGTTGGCGAAAGTGTCTTCAACTCTATTTTAAAAAGCTCTGAACCATATCCTTTGGCCTCAAACTGATAGGAGTACACTTTTTTCTTATCTTTATCGAAGATTTCTAACCAGTCTTCGCTGTCTTTTTTAGCGAATACGATACTCTCTTCTTTCCCGTCTTGAGTTAAATCAATGGCGTAATAAGGCGAGTGGATCACGTAGGAATATTTTTTTTGATCGTCCACTTTCTCATCAGCTGCCAGATCCCCTGAGAAGAGTTGCCTAAAAAAACGTTCATCCTGGGCGGAAGCGTTGCCACATAAGAGCAGGACTGAGATGAAAATTAATAAATTTCCCATATATAGAAGTCTAACTGGACTTGAAAAAAAGGGCTAATTCGCACTTTTTTACCGAGGGGTGAGTTCCCATAAAAAAACATTTCAGATAGACTTAGAGATGTTTTTACTCAACTAATGTCTCAGATTTAAAGGATTTGAAATGGAATTTACCCTTTTATTCACGAAGAACTTGCAGCAGGCAGTAGTTCGCACTTTCAAATTCGAAGGAGCTCCAGAATCGAAAATTATCGATCTCTCAGAAGCGCGTGCCCTTCCCCTGAATGGATTTATCTACACTGAAGACCTCAAAAACGAAGAATTTCTGGGAGGCCTTGAAGGTGAATTAAAATTCTACCCAATTCGCTCTCAAGTTGAATTCGACATGACGGCGGATAAATTTGAAAAACTTAGTTTCGAAGAAGGAAAAAAGATTTTCGATAAAATGCGCGAGAACTGGATCCTTCAAAACAACATTTCGCTAATTGAAGAAATTTTCAAAGTACGCAATCACCTTCTTGGCCTCTACCCAAATGATCGCTCAGGCTTTTTTGAAGAACTTTGGTTCATTCTTAAATCTAACCTCGGTGCGAGTAATTTGAAATTGATCTATAACGATATGATCAAGGCTAAAAATGAAAACGAAAAAAACAAACTTGTTAAAGTTAAAGTACAAGGCGAGAGATATCCAGAACTCACAAGCTGTGATGAAATGGATGAGATGGTTTTAAAAAGTTATGAAAAAGAATTCGGTAACGTATTCGAAATCACTGACTACAATAAAACTAAAGGTCAGCTCGTTATTTGTGCTTCAATTAAGAAATCGCCAGTACTCATCATGGCAAATATTCATCAACTCACACGACTCCAAAAAGCACTTCTTTCTTCTCTCTTTGAAGGATTGAATCAATAAAAAAGGCTCCTTTCGGAGCCTTTTTTTTACTCTAATTTTAAATCATTCAAGAGATCACCATGGCCCCAAACAACTAATTTTAATGTCGCATAGGTTTTTGTTTTTAAAGTTTCAATAATTGGTTGATAAAACGTGATAGGCATACCTACACATTGAACTGAATTTACAGCAGAGACAACAGTTGATTTCTTTACAATCATTTCAGCAAATGAAAAATGAACAATGTAGCTTGATTGTTGAGAATCAATTGGAGCACTCAAAGGCATTTTAAGAATCATGTTGTCAGCAGTCACAACTAATTTCCACTCCGGAACTGACAAACCGACATCATTCACTCGTACCTGCATTCCTAACGATTCTATGGAAGTTGCTGACTCTTTCACCATTTTTTCGGTAGGTATCGGCCTTGACCATTTACAGTGACAATCTCTTTCGCGAGAACAACGGACTGTCTGGCTAAAATCCTTCGTTTCTAATGCTTGAACATAATATTCGTAAGCAATAAACGCTTCAGCTTTTTGGTTTCTGTTCAATCGCAAATTTAAACTCTCTGAAAATCTTCCGTAGTGAAAAGTTTCACTGTAAACGCTTAGATCATAGTTAAGAATTTCTTTTTTATCTGCACTTAAAAAATAGACTGCTTTTCCAGCAAATGTTTCTCCCTCTTTCGCTCCTAACATCATAAGTGTTTTTTGCGGTTCTTCTTTTAATGTCAAAAACTCTCTGAGGGATTTTAATTTCAATCCTGGGTCGACAAAAAACACCATCACCTGGTCTGAATAAGAAAGAACGACACGTGCTTGTTTTTTACTCTTTTCTAAATACTCTCCTCTTTCGATATTCGTTAAACCTTGTGCTTTATTTTTAAGCGTGAATTCTTCTTCAGGTGTGATTGAGACTATTTCATTTTTTATAGATTTTTTTTCGAGATGTTCGTTGATTAATTTTTGCATTAATTTTTCTCGAAGAATTGATTGACCTTGAGCATGGGCGATTATTAAAGGGGCAGGAGCACTGACCTCTTTCACTGGTTTTTGTTCTACTGGCTTCTGCTCAACAGGTTTTGGTTCTTCTTTCTTTTCAATCACGGGAACTTCAACCTTGTTTTCTACAGTGTAAGGACGAGGTGGAATATGATTCTCTGATTTGTTACAGGCCGTGATGACCAGAGCTAGAATAATGAGTGTTAAACGCATGAAAACTCCTTATGTTTTTTAATTCATAAGGAGCTTATAACTTAAGGTCTTTGCCTTTTGATGAGACGTCGAAAAAGGGAGACGAAATATTTCACTTTTGAAATGGTCAGTCAGCTACCAAAGCGACCTAAAGGCTCACCACCTAAAACGTGAAAGTGGGTATGGAAAACTGTCTGTCCCGCATATTTTCCTTGATTAGTGACTACCCGGAAACCTGTTTGATCAAGTTGTTCTTTTTTGGCAAATTCAGCGATGGCCTTGTAGACGTCAACAATAGTTGAGCCGTCTAAAGACATTTCGCTAACGTTGGCCGTGTGGTTTTTATGAACAAAGAGATAATGTTTTTTAGCTTGTGGATGAAGGTCAACAAAACCGATGACGTGCTCACTTTCGTGAATTTTCGTTGATGGAATTTGGCCACTAACAATTTTACAAAAAATACAATTATCGCTCATTTTCTAAAATCCTATTTCACACGTTTAATTTGCGCACCCAATTCCATAAATTTTTGTTCTAGATTTTCATAACCACGGTCTAAGTGGTAAACACGCTGAATTTCTGTTTCACCTTTAGTCGCCAGGGCCGCAATAATAAGTGCTGCCGAAGCTCGAAGATCCGTACACATGACTGGTGCTGCTGTTAACTGTTCACCACCGTGAATGAAGGCAGATTTACCTTTAATCGTGATGTCAGCGCCAAGGCGAGCAAGTTCAGGAACGTGCATGAAACGGTTTTCAAAAATATTTTCTGTGACAACAGAAGCGCCTTTAATTTGCGTACAAAGAGCAATCAATTGTGCTTGAGCGTCTGTCGGGAAGCCAGGGAATGGAGCTGTGTCCACCATCGTTCCACGAAGATCACTTTTAAAGACTTTAATTGACTCAGGCGTCGTTTCAATTCGTGCCCCCATATTTTTTAGTGTCGTGATAACAAATTCAAGATGGCGTGGATTTACACCTTTAATAGTGATTTCAGAACCTGTAGCAAGGGCCGCCATTAAGTATGTTGAAGCTTCAATACGATCGCCGATTGCTTCGTAAGTCACTTCTTTAAATGAACGAACACCTTCAATGACGATTGTTTGCGTACCTATTCCTGTGATCTTTGCTCCCATAGCATTGAGGAAATTTGCAAGATCATCAATTTCTGGCTCTAGGGCCGCGTTTTCAATTGTTGTTACACCATCAGTAAAAACTGCGGCCATCATGAGGTTTTCAGTTGCTCCAACTGAAGGGAAAGCTAACGTTAAACGTTCTGCTTTCATTTTATCAACAGTCGCTTCAACGTATCCACCTGTGAGATTGACGTTGCAGCCAAGTTTTTCAAGGTTTGTTAAATGAAGATCGATCGGACGTGTTCCAATCGCACATCCACCAGGAAGAGATACTTTTGCTTTTTTAAGACGAGCAAGAAGCGGCCCTAGCACGAAGATTGAAGCACGCATTGTTTTAACAATGTCGTAAGTCGCTTCGTGAGAATTCAAAGTTGAAGCATCGAAAGTTGTCGTGTTGCCATCTTTTGTTACCGTAACTCCAAGATTTGATAAAAGTTTAATCATCGTTTTGATGTCTTGAAGATTAGGAATATTTTTTAAGTGAATCGGTTTATCCGAAAGTAACACCGCTGCAAGGATCGGCAGATAAGCATTTTTTGCACGCGAGATGTGAACAGTCCCTGAAAGTGTCGCAGGTCCAGTGATGATTAATTTATCCATTTTGCCATCCTTATTTGGTTAAACGTAAAAAGCGGTTTCTTTGAGTATAATCTTTTATGACGTCAGCTTTTCTAAAGCCACATTTAAGAGCGAGTTCACTAAGTCCTTGAAGATGATCTTCGTGACCTTCCACCAAAGACATACCAAGATCAGTTAGTTTTTCATAGATACCTTTGAAAAGATCTTCAAACCAAAGATCGTAATGCAGGTCTTCAACAAAAAGCGCTAAATGAGGCTCGTGTTTTTTTACTTGATGGTGAACAGTCTCACTATCCGCGTGAGTCTTAATATATGGCGGATTTGAGACGATCAGATCAAATTTTCCAGTAATGTCATGTAGTCGATCACTCTGCTGAAAAGTGATCTTGTGAGAATTAGAAATTGTATAACGAAGGTTAAAATAATTTTCGCGGGCCAGTGTGAGGGCCTTTGGCGAAATATCTGATGCCGTGACATCAAGCTTCGCGAAATCATCCATCATCAGAGAAAGGGCGATAACACCTGATCCAGTTCCCACATCGAGAATTTTGCAAGTTTTCCCTTTGTAACCGCGTTTGATTTCTTCACTCGCAAGCTCAACTAAAATCTCAGTCTCGCTCCTTGGGATAAGCACATCGCTCGTAACTTTAAAAAGTGAGCGATAAAAATAAGCGTAGCCCGTGATGTATTCAAGAGGCACCCCTTCTTTCAACGCCTCAAAAAATTGAGTGATGGGATGTGATTTGTGAGGCAAATACGAAAGCTCGAAAAGTTCTTCCGAATCTACACTTTGTAAAAATGCATGTAGTTTTAAATCTTGCTTCAAACGATGCAAGGTTAAACCCGGATAGTGAGCGAGGAGATTTTTTTTCTCTTGATTGTAGAACTGACGTAAATAGCTTTCTAAGCTTAAGACACTCACGTGCTTAGTCTTCCTGGCCTTTCATCAACTCGGCCTGGTGATGGGCAATGAGGGCATCAGTTATCCCACCTAGATCGCCGTTCATAACACCGTCAAGATTGTGAACAGTTAAACCAATACGATGATCACTAATTCTATTTTGAGGATAGTTATATGTTCTAATTTTTTCAGAACGATCCCCTTCTCCAATCTGGCCGCGTCGTTCAGAATCGATTTCATCTTTTTGAGCTTTTACCATCTGTTCATAAATACGTGAACGAAGGATCTTCATCGCTTTCTCTTTGTTTTTGAGCTGTGATTTTTGATCCTGGTTAGCTACCGACATACCTGTAGGTAAGTGGGTAATGCGAACGGCTGAGTCTGTGGTGTTAACCGACTGCCCACCTGATCCACCAGAACGATAAACGTCGATACGAAGATCGTTTGGATTAAGTTCGAATTCAACTTCATCAACTTCTGGCATAACGGCGATAGTGATTGTCGAAGTGTGAACACGTCCCATTGTTTCCGTTTTAGGAACACGTTGAACTCTGTGAACACCAGCTTCCCATTTCAACTTTGAGTAAACTTTGTCACCTGTAACAGTGAAGATAATTTCTTTGAGTCCCTGATCACCTTCAGACATTGAATCAACTTCAATTTTATATCCAAGGTGACGGAAATAGTTTTGATAAAGGCGGAACATGTCAGCAACAAAGATTGATGCTTCGTCACCGCCTGCTCCAGCACGCATTTCCATGATAACGTTGCGGTCATCAAGAGGATCTTTAGGGAGTAGAAGAAGTTTTAAACGCTCTTCCATGGCCGGCATTTGGGCTTCAATTTCTGAAAGCTCCATCTTGGCCATTTCGCGCATATCTTCGTCTTTTTCATTACGAAGAATTTCTTTTGAACCTTCAAGATTTTCCTGAAGCTTTTTATATTCTCTATAAGCAATTACGACTTCTTCAATACTCGAACGTTCAGAAGAAACTTCTTTGAATTCCTTCTGTCTTTCGTAAATGGAAGGATCTGCTAGCTTCTCACTCAACTGCTCATAACGATTAACTACGGCTTCTAATTTATCAAACATCGACATAGATACTTAAACCTTTAATTAAGAATTCATAGAATCAAGGAAATCACTATTAGTTTTCGCTTTTGTGATTCGGCTTAAAATGAATTCCATTGCATCGATTGGCGCCATTGGGTGAAGAACTTTACGTAACAGATAAGATCTTTGTAGATCTGCTGGTTGCATAAGGAGGTCTTCTTTACGAGTAGACGACTTGTTAATATCAAGAGCTGGGAAGATACGCTTCTCAAGAAGTTTTCTATCAAGTTGGATTTCTGAGTTACCAGTACCTTTGAACTCTTCAAAGATAACTTCATCCATTCTTGAACCAGTATCGATAAGAGCTGTCGCGATGATCGTAAGAGATCCACCGCCTTCAATGTTACGAGCTGATCCGAAGAATCTTTTTGGTTTGTGAAGAGCGTTCGAATCAACACCACCCGAAAGGATTTTTCCTGACGGCGGAACAACTGTGTTATATGCGCGAGCAAGACGCGTGATTGAATCAAGAAGAATGATAACGTCTTTTCCTGCTTCAGTCAGACGCTTCGCTTTTTCAATTACCATTTCGGCAACCTGAACGTGACGAGTTGCTGGTTCATCGAATGTCGAAGAAACAACTTCTGCATTTACGTTTCTTCTCATATCTGTAACTTCTTCTGGACGCTCGTCAATTAGAAGAACAATGAGAACTGCTTCTGGGTGGTTTGTTGTAATGGCGTTTGCAATATCTTGAAGAAGAACAGTCTTACCTGCTTTCGGTGGAGCAACGATCAAACAACGTTGTCCAAAACCTTGAGGTACAAACAAATCGATCAAACGAGTTGAATAATTTGTTGGGTGGTATTCAAGATTGATTTTTTTCTCTGGATATAACGGAGTCAAGTTATCAAAGAGAACTGTTTTTTTATGTCTTTCAGGAGTGTGAGAGTTGATCTCGTTAACTTTAACAAGAGCAAAGTAACGCTCGCCTTCTTTCGGTGGTCTGATTTCACCTTCTACCGAGTCCCCTTTACGAAGACCAAACTTTCTAATTTGTGATGGCGAAACATAGATATCATCTGCACCAGGAAGGTAGTTATAAAGTGGAGATCTAAGAAATCCGAAACCATCTGGAAGAATTTCCAAAACACCGTTACCATAAATGGCCGTATCAGCTTTTGCAGTTGCTTTTAAAATAGCAAAGATGAGTTCATGTTTTTTTAAGTTACTCGGGTTTTCGATCTGTAACTCTTCTGCCATGGTCGTAAGTTCGGCAATTTCTTTTTCTCTGAGATCGTTAAGATGCATTTGAAAGTGACTCCTGTTTGCGGTGAAAATGTCTATATTGAATTAAAATGAATTAAAAAATTTGAGACCGAATTTGTGGAAAATACCTCTTATTGATAAATTTCGGTGATTTTGAAAAAGGCGTTAAGCTGGACTTATTGCTAATATTATCTCACTACAAAAATCTGTCAAGGATTTTACTCGGATTTAAGACCACTTGCTTCTTAAGTCAGGCCAGGGTCTACATGATTAATTGGTCACTTAGCCATTTTTTAACAGCAAAGGGGAATTTTTATTATCCCAACAACTTCTTCATGGCCTCTTTTTGTTTTGTCATTTCATCAAGGTTTTTTTCTTTAGCCGCTTGATAAAAAAGTTGGGCAATCTTTTCTAATTCATATTGCCCATAACTCTTTGCCGTCCCCGCCAGATTATGGCCAATTCGATTTAATGTTGCATAGTCTTCATCTTGAATGGCCTTTTCAATTTTCAAAACATCTGAACGTCGATTCTCCAAATAGGTTGGGATCATTGCAATTATTTCTTCATCCAACACTTCTTTATCTTGGTCATCAGTTGCCATAGCTGTAGATGTCTTCAAATTGTTTTGTTGAGTGGACATTTCAACACCTGGGGCGCGGTAAGGAACCTTATTCTGCCAAACTTTTAAAGTAGATATAAGCTTGCTTCGAGGGAGAGGTTTTGTGAGGTAATCATCACAACCAGCTTCCATGGCACGGTGATATTCCTGGCTCATCGCGTTTGCACTTAAAGCAATGATAATTCTACGAGGCTGGTTGTGGCCCTTTTCCCATTCTCTAATCTTGGAGATTGCTTCGATTCCATCCATGACAGGCATATTGATATCCATAAAGACAAAATCATAAATCTCTTTCTTGCACATTTCGAAGGCCATAAGCCCATCATGTGCTTCAAAAAGTTTTACTGGATAGTTTTGAAGGTAGCGATTAACAATGAAACGATTTTCAGGATTATCATCCACAAGTAAAATCTTTAGTGGTTTTATAATCGAATCATCATCAATGACAGTTTTCTTAAAAGGAATCATTGAAACTTTCACCTGGCAGCGAAAAGTAAATTCACTTCCCATTCCAAGTGTTGAACGAACCTCAATATCTCCTTCCATAAGTTGAGCGAGCTCCTTTGAAAGAGAAAGTCCTAACCCTGTTCCCCCATATTCACTTGAAATGCGGTTTGATTCCTGCTGATAATTGGTAAATAACCTATTCACATTTTCTTTAGAAATACCTTTGCCCGTATCAGTAACAACAAAAAACAATTCTCGTTTTCCATTTTCTCGAGGATAACAATTCACTCTTAATGTAATAGACCCTTTTTCTGTAAATTTAATGGCATTACCTAAAAGATTGAGAACGACCTGTCGAATCCTTCCTTCATCACCAATAAAATCGTCATAGCTTGACTGATGATCGACAATGAATAATAGACCTTTTTGGCTCGCTCTAAAATCGATAATCGATTTACAGCTGTTCACTAAGTTTTTTAAAGAAAATAGATTCTCATTAAGCTCCAATTTACCTGCTTCAATTTTCGAAAGATCAAGAATGTCGTTTACTAAATTGTTCAGTGTCTGTGATGATCGGTCAAAGATCTCCATACAGCGTTTTTGTTCTTGAGAAAGAGCAGTCGAATTCATGATCTCCCCCACTCCGAGAATAGCATTGAGTGGTGTACGAATTTCGTGACTCATTTTCGCTAAAAAATCTGATTTAGCTTTCGAAGCATTTATGGCCATTTCTCGATCTGAAGCTAACTCTTTCATGTTGGTGACTTCTTCTGTGATATCAAAAAGAGCAATGATTTTTCCTTCAATATGACCTTTGTTATAAAGTGGAGAAGCAGTGAGCTTGATTGTTTGCACTCCATCTAAGGATCTTAAGTCGAAGTTTTGTGAAACGGTCACATCAGGTACAAGAAAAAGATTAAGCTCAGAAGGCTTAATATTTAAAGCTTTCAGGGCAGTTTCGATTGAAATATTTCCCATCTCGCTTGCAGAGTACCCCGTGAGACTGAGAGCTTTATGGTTAGCAAAAATAATGGACTGCTTTTTATCGAGAGCAATTACTCCCATCCTTACATTGTTCGAAATAGCTTCGGATGTGGCCAAAGCAAGAGAGAGATGATGTTCAGCTTGTTTTCTTTTCTTAAGCTCTCCCATGGCTGCAAAACCACTTACGGCAACTACAATTAATGAGAGCGAAACACCACCGATAATAAAATATAAGGTCCAATCCGAATTGCGTTTAAGAATTATATTTCGTTCATTGGACAGTTTCTCATCTGTAACTTCGAATTTTTTAACTTCAGCTCGAAGAGCATCCATTATCTCTTTCCCTTCTTGTAATTCATTAATAGTTATAGACTCATTTCTTTTCTTTTTTTCGATAAGAGATTCCGCATAAGCAAAACGGGCATTGACGAGAGAAGCAATTTTCGAATATTGCTCCGATGGAATGAATTCATTTAGCTCTGCCAATTCTTCATGAATATTTTTAACTGCATCATCATGAGGTTCTAGAAACTTAGAATTTCCTGTGAGAATAAATCCCCGTGAGGAAGTTTCCATATCTCTCACAAGTCCAAAAACGACATAGACTTGTTTAATTTGTTCATCTTGAAGATCATGATCTTTAATTGTTTTTAAAAGAGTCGTATTGGTGTTAAAAATAGAAAATTGAACAGTTATCAAAACTATAATTGCAATTATGAAGGCTAAACTTAGATATTTCGTCCGGCTCATTCTATTTTCCATGGCTAAATGATTACCTTATCTATTGTTCTCAATATTCGTCTTCGAAGCAACGACAAACTCAACATCTTTTGTGACAAATTGCTGAGCAAGGGATAAGCTCAATTATGCTCGATTATTCGCACTATCCTCGATTCACTCAGTTCAAAGGCCAGACGCTCTTAGGTATAGATTTTGGATCTAAAGTCATTGGGACTGCGCTCTTTACTCCTGGGAGAGATCCTTACCCACTCATGGCCGAAAAAATTATTGTAAAGTCTCAATCAGAATCGCTCGAAGCACTCACTCAACTCATTGCAAATGAATGTGTTCAAGTTGTCATTTATGGTGTGCCTTATCTTTTAGATGGAAAGTCGTCTGAGAATACCTTAAAGATCAAAAAACTGGGTAACGAACTAAAGGCCCTCAATCCTGGACTACATTTTTTTGAGCAAGATGAAACTTTGACGACAAAGGCAGCAGAAGAAAAAATGAAAAACTCACCTCAATTTAATTTCAAAGTTGATGTAACGCAGATTGATTGTGTTTCAGCAACCATCATTCTGGAAGATTTTATTCGTGGATGACATGGTTGAGTATTTAACACGGTCATAATTCTCTTTCCGCCTTGAAAAAACTCCAATGTCATTTAAGCTAAATTCATTATGAAAAAAAACCATTACTTATTTTTAGTTGGCGCCCCTCTATTTGCTCTTTTACTAGTGGGGATCAAGATTTATTACTCTGCATACATGTGGAGATATAAAGGTCCCGATGTTATTTTTTCCATTCGTCCCAATGAAAATTTTGCTTCTATCAATTCCCGATTGCAGAAATCGCACCTCATTTCATCGGCCAGATTATTTCATCGTTACTCTCAATTTAAAGGAGTCATGAATAAATTCCGGGCCGGACGATATCAAATCAAATCTAATTCAAATCTCATTGATGTTTACAACACTTTTATTAACGAAAAAAGTTTGAGTGCTCTGTTTACTGTTCCAGAAGGTAAAAACCTCTATGAAATTGGAAAAATGTTAGAAGAACGAGAAATCACTTCATACTCTGAATTCGTAGCACTTGCGAAAGATCCTGTCTTTGTTTCATCACTTGGAATTAAAGGTGATACTGTTGAAGGCTACCTCTACCCTGAAACTTATGACTTCATTCCTGATTTACCAGCAGAACAAGTCATCAAATCAATGGTGGCCCAATTCAAGAAAAAAACGGCCAATATAGACTTCAACAACCAAAAATTTGGACCTCATCGACTAACAAAAGAAGAAATCATTACTCTAGCTTCAGTTGTTGAAAAAGAAACTGGTGATAAAAGCGAAAGGCCCATCATCGCTGGAGTTTTTCATAATCGCTTAAGAAAAAAAATGAGACTGCAATCTGATCCGACAACTATTTATGGAATGTATGAACGTTATACAGGCAATATAAAAAGATCAGATCTTCTGAATCCTACTCCCTACAACACATATACAATTAAAGCTCTTCCCATTGGTCCCATCAGTAATCCTGGCATTGAATCCATCAAGGCGGTATTAACGCCTGCTGAGCATGAATTTCTGTATTTTGTCAGTCAAAACGATGGCACTCACATTTTTTCTGTGGATTATGAGAATCATCAAAATGCTGTAAACAAATGGCAGAAGACGGCAAAGAATCGTGAGGGCAGAAGCTGGCGCAATAAAGCAGCACCAGCTCAATAAAGATTTACTGTAGATCTTTTAAAGTACGACGGGCGTAATCACGGACAAGCATGTCTTTATCTTCAGACAGACGTTTGAGCGTTTCAATCGGTGTTAGTGGATTTTTTGCAACTTCATGTCTCACTGTGATTGAAACGTGACGAGTAAGGATATCTAAAATACGTGGAGTAACATTTTTAGATTTTGCTAATTCAAGCGCAACGCCTGGTTTATCTTCTTTCAAAAATTGAAACATTTTTTCTTCGTCACGACATTCACGAACAACGGCCAGATATTCTTCTGCAAACATATTTTACTCCGCTCTATTAGATTTCCCCAATATTAATGACTGAGTGAAAAGTTGTAAACTTTTTTGACAATGACACTCGAGCTGCTGTCAAAATCTCAGCCAGAGATGAAAGGTAATGGTAGTTTTTTCCCTTGTGTCAAAAAGAAATTACAGTGTAGAATAGTATAAGTTTCCTTCACGCTCGGTTATTCAGGCGTGGAATTCGCTCTCATTGACTGAAGTATTTTTGGAGAATCTTATGGAAAAGTTTAAAACCCTCCTCCTTCAAGCCAAGATGAAAATCATGAACGGGGGTATTCTGCGTTCAATTGATGACTTAACTGTCTCATCAGACGATTTATCAGACGAAGCTGATTTGGCGACTTCTGTAATCAACCAACAAGTTACATTTAATATGCGCCAGAGAGAGCTTTCTAAACTGAAAGCTATTGATGAGGCCCTTTACAGAATTGAACAAGGCACTTACGGCCACTGTGAAGAGTGTGATGAATCTATCGGGGAAAAGAGATTGGAAAACCAGCCTTGGACTACCCTTTGTATTACTCACGCGGAAGAACAAGAACGCGAAAATCAAAAGTTCATCAAAGCCGTTTAACAACGGCTTTTTTTTTGTCTTTTTTTTAAACTCGATCATTTACTCAAGAAATTTCGACATCACCTAAGATCAATTTGTCACCAACCACATTCAACAACTATTAAGTTTCACTTAACAAAGGTTGCGAGATTTATAGTTTCTTTTAATGATTTTTTTGCCTTTATGGGACTCATTAGGCTCGATTGGGAAGCGTTCTTCAGGCTTTCTGAGAATAGAACCGTTGTCATTGCTGCTTTCTAGAGTTAAACCACGGCTTTGAAATGAAACAAATGCCATCAGCCCCAACATTAATAAAAAGTAGCTTCTAAACAATTTATTCTTCATGAATATCTTCCTTGTTCATCACCATTCTTTGGTGACTCTTACTACCTTGTCTAAGCAAAGCCCTCGCCAATCCTTTCAGTGTCACTTTTTCACTGAGCACCTTCCTCCGGGGGATTTTTCATTTTTAAGGGTTACTATCCAAATCTAAGACAGTACGCTGAGATCACTGTCTAAAGATTAGTCGGCCCTCTATTTTTTTATCGGCCGATGGATAGTTTCTCTCTCTAACACCTTGGATACGAAGGGATGAAGCTTGGCAAGATGCTTGCTTTGTTAGGGAGAGAACAGTTTAAGCGAAAGAAATTCGCGTGAATTTTTAAGGGACGACCATGAAAAAACAAAACATCAAAAAGATGATCAGGAAGATTGTAGTTGCGAACGTTTTGGCGACCTTGTCTTTTTCGGCAATGTCTCAGACTGCTTCATCAACTTTTGTTCAGCCTAAAAAGCTCGAACAGAAAGTAGATGAAAAAATCTATTTCGACGTAAGAGAATTAACTTCTAATTACGTTAGTTGGGGGATCAATCCCGAAAATCCAGCAAGTATTAATCTACTTGAAGCTTGGAAACATTTTAAAAAGAAGAAAGAAATTGTTGTCGCTGTTGTCGATACAGGCATCGATCCAGAACATCCATTTCTTGAAAAGAATATCTTTGTTGGTTCTGGGAAAGTCGATACCTCTAACTTTGGTGTAGATTTTTCTAAAGATAAAAAATCAAAAGGTGCACCTCTTGATCAACACGGGCATGGTACTCACGTCGCCGGAATCATCAAGAGTATTGATCCTGATGTAAAAATTTTAGCACTTAAATATTACAATCCTGCAGCCTCTGGACAAGATAATCTCAACTCTACTGTAGAGGCCCTACGATATGCCGTAGAAAGCAATGTAGACGTCATTAACTACTCTGGTGGTGGTCCAGAAGCGGCCATTGAAGAATTGCGAATCTTAAAAGAAGCTGAGAAAAAAGGAATTCTTGTTGTTGCTGCCGCTGGGAACGAAGAATCAAACATTGACGATAAAAGAAAAGCTTATTTTCCAGCGAGCTACGGACTCAAAAACATAATTAGTGTAACGGCCCATGATGAAGACTTAAAAATCCTAAGCTCATCGAACTATGGAAAATCGACTGTTGATATCTTTGCTCCTGGATACAGAATTAAATCGAGCTTGCAAAATGGTCGAGCTGGATATCTGACAGGAACAAGTCAGGCAACGGCGTTCGTAACTGGAGTAGCGGCACTGATAAAATCTCAGTTTCCTCAAATTCCAAACGACAAAATTAAGGAAATCATCAAAGCTTCTGCTCGTAAAGAGCCATCGATGGAAGGAAAGTGCTCGACTGGTGGACGCCTCGATGCTGGCTCTGCCCTTCTATTAGCTAACCAACTCTATGGTGATGCAATGGAAAGTACGAAAAGACAGTTAGCAAATCAAGATTCTAATTTAAAGAAAGAGAAAGAAGGAAAAATCATTTACCGACTTGCGAACGAATAATTTCATAATAGGTCAAGGCCACTGCTACGGCAGTGGTCCCAATAATAAGACATTTCAAAAAAAGATCAACTCTCAATACACCACCTAATTTATGTTTCAAAATGACAGCGCTCCAATGGAGTTGATTCTGACTGTTAAACTCTGCTGCCGATTGATCAAGGTAGTGAAGTAGATCTTGCGTGATGAGTGCTCCCTTAAAACCTAGCTCTTCTTCAATCTTCGCTCTGAGAATGGAAGAAGACTCTCCATAACGAAGAAGTTCATCAATAAGCTCCAACAGCTCAACGTAGAAAAAACGTCGCTCTCCTGGGAGAATGGTTTCATTTTGCGCAAGAGCAAAAAGCAAATCATTGAAACGTTTTTTTAAATGACGTTTATAGCTAAGTGCACGTGCATCTTTTTTATTTTCAAAAAGAGGAAAAACTTGAACTAAATAAGGAAGTGTCGCATAGAAACGTTCTTTCAGCCCATAAAGACTTTTAGAGCTGAATGGTTGCCCAATGGGGTGGTAATTAAGTGAGCGTCCACAGGCTTCGCACTTTGAATCAGAAAGATAAACTGATTGGCAATTAGGACAACGCTTTATCGGTTGATAAGCTGTTTCTGGAATACTCGGTCTGTAATGTGATCTCTTTTCTATTTCCATTACGAAAATTTTAAAGTGAAAACTCTCTCATTGGCAAATAAACAGATTGAAACTAAACTCATGAACATGAAAACGACAATGCGCAAATACCTCCCTTTCCTGGCTTCTCTCGTCGGTGGAACTCTCTATGCCCTCGGCTTTCCTCTGCATGGTGGGTTTTCCCTCTTTTTTGCGCCTATCATAGGTTTTTTCCTCTTCAATTGGTCTTTAGATCAAAACAAGGCCCTCAAGGCTCAATTTCTCACGAGCGTTTTTTATTCACTCGGTTTTTATTTGGCAGGCTTTTATTGGATTCCTTTTACCCTAAAAGAATTTGGGGGATTGCAGCCACCCTTTAATTATTTGCTTGGCCTTTTATTTTCGTTTGTCATTATTCCTCAAGTTTATGTTTATGTGGCCTTCAAAAGAAAAATTAAACATCCAATTGTTTTAGCACTTATTTATGTTCTGCTCGAAAGAATTGTTCCTCAACAGTTCCCTGCCCACTTAGGACACTCCTACGCTTCTCTTACTCCGGACGTTTATTTAACTTTCGCTCCCCTTTTTGGAGCAGCTTTTTATTCATTCTTCAGCGCACTCATTGGTTTATCTATCCTCGATCAACTAAAAGGAAAAAAGGTCGCTTGGGCGACAAATATTTTTCTCATACTCGTTTTGGTGGGACATTTGCCTTTTTTCAGAAAAGCAGAGGTGTCTGAAAAAAATCCTCCTCTTTCAGTAAGAGTTGTTCAACCGAACATCGGAAATTTCATTAAGCTTGAATCAGAAAAAGGAAATCGCTCCTCTTTGATGGCCGTGTTCGATAGTTACTACCAATTGTCGACTCAAAATTATGAGACTCCTAGAAATCTCATTATTTGGCCGGAAACAGCTTTTCCCTCACTGTTCTACAGTGAAATGTTGAAGAAAAATAAAGAAGCTCCTCTACCACCTCTAATTCGCGATATCTTAGCAAAGACGCAAGCAGAACTTTTCATAGGAGGTTATGATGCTAGTTTTGGTCAAGGTTCAGAAGGCCAGAACGACTATAACTCTGCTTTTCTTTTCAGCAAAAACGAATATCTAAAAGAAGTTTATCACAAGAAAAAACTTATTCCATTTGGTGAAGGTCTTCCATTCGGTCCATTGAATCCAATGTTTAAAAAACTCATTACTAACATCTCGTACTTCGCTGAAGGAAAAGAATGGACGTCTTTTAAAACGGACAATGAAATCGCCTTTATCTCAGCTATTTGCTACGAGATTCTCTTCACCGATTTTGTTCGTGATTTTTTAAATGAACAAAAAAATGAAGCTCAATTTCTCGTCAATCTGACGAATGATTCCTGGTACGGAAATACTTCTGAACCTTTTCAACATCTCTTTCTTTCCAAGTGGAGATCACTAGAGTTTGCAATCACACTCATTCGTTCGACAAATACTGGTATCACGACGATTA
>CAMLRB010000026.1 GCA_946482295.1 uncultured Bacteriovorax sp.
AGAGCAACCATATCGGGGTTTCCAGGTTCATGATGATGAAGAGCATGTCGATGGATCTCTTGCGAGTTTCGAGCTTCAATATAATCGTTGATTGGATGAACGGGAGTCCTTAAAGAATCGGCCCCTAAAAAATCAGTGCGCAATAGACCTGGATACACAACGGTGACTTTTATGCCGAAGGATTTGACATCTGAGGCAAGTGCTTCTGATAAACCGGCTACTGCAAACTTCGTAGCACTATAAACCCCCCAGCCCGAAGACTGGCTGACAAAACCACCAATCGAGGAGATGTTAAAAATATGTCCACTGTGAACTTTTCTCATATGTGGTAAAACGTTGCGGATAACATTCAACATGCCGAAGACGTTAACTTCAAAGTTTTCTCGAGTTTCTTTATCTGAAAGTTCTTCCAAAGTTCCGAATTGTCCGAAGCCAGCATTGTTCACAACAACATCAATTCTACCAAAACGTTCCATTGTTTTTTTGATGGCCGCGCGGACATTTCTTTCATCAGACAAATCAACTTCCATTGGTAAAAAATTTTCAGAGACTTCATCTACGGCCCTTTTAAGTGCAGGTAGGAAACGTGAAGTTGCTGCAACTGTTTCTCCACGTGCCAATAATTTTTTTACCAGTGAAAGTCCTAAACCTTTTGAAGCACCAGTGACAAACCACACCTTACTCATGTTGCTCTCCTTAAGATTATCTTTTGCATAATCGCGGCCATGGCCAATAACTAAGCGCAATTGTTTTGGCGATGTTAATTTTTATTTTTCATAAAAAAAAATATTTGAACTCGACATTTAACTGTTGTATCAACACGCCGTCTTATCAACATGCAAATAAATGCATTAAGGAGAATTTATGAAATCTTTATTCCTTTCAGTTATTGCTCTTGTTACTGCGACTGCTTTTGCTACTGAACTAGTGGGTGATTTTCCAAAAGTTCAATTTGGAAGTGTTTTTGTTTCTGTAGAAGAAGTTTGTGTTGATGGTGACAAAATTAATACGCAATACGCTGTTCCCGTATGTGTGGAGTGGGCATCTGGTGAAGCAGGTGGCTGTGCTCGCGAAGTGAATAAATACTTAAGCACACCCATTAATTACACAAAAGAAATTCCAAATGGAGAAGGTTCATTCAAAACAATATCGATGTCTATTCCACTTCACTATAACATCCCATTCGGATTCTGGACTGAAGCAGGTATTTCATCAGTAAAAGTGGTTCCATACTCAATTCCAGGTTGTGAATTCTAAATCATTCTAGGCCAAGGATCAGAAATGATCCTTGGCCTTTCTTATGCACTCTCTAAAATAAAGGGGAGTGTATCATGAGTAATCTTTTTCACATCATTGGCAAACTTCTGCATACTATTGATCGAACAATGGAAGCGACTCCTCGAAATCGCTGGACTGATCAAGTAGACGAAAAAAAACACAAGGCAAATAAAAAATAAAAGGCCGCTAATTATTAGCGGCTGATTTCTAGTGCTGATTTCTAGTGATGATGAAATTTTCCATAAAACGGTGGATGGTATTCCTCGTCTTTGTTCTTTTTCACCAAGTGCTTTTTGTAGACGATTTTTTCTACAATCGGAATGGTGAGTGCTGAGAATAATGTGATGAGTGCTCCAAATCCAACGGAGTTCCATAAGAGGGCATTGTTTTCATTATAGAATACATACCAAGGTGAATTATCTTCATAGAGAAGAAACCAAGGTGAAAAGAAAAGCCAAATTCCTGCAAAGAGATTTAACCATTCTGCAAAAGGAGCAACTTTTTTAATTGCCATCCAAGACATCGCCATAACTACGCCACCCATGATGACAAAGTTCCACGAAACGACATTTACATTATAAGGATGAAAACCGTAACCCACTGTCCATGGTAACGAGAGGACCCATGCACCTAAAAAAAGATTAACCCAATTTTCCCAATCAGCTCTTTTGAGCCAGGAATTTAGAGTTGTTTTGTTTTGAACCTTCATGATCCCTCCTGGTATTCATTTTGGTTTACACAATAAAAGTGTACCAAGCGAAAGTTCATTTCAAACCTGCATAAAAGGTATGAGCGCATTCGTCTTTATCAAAGAATCGAGGCATTAACTAAACATGATCATTTTGATACAAGAGAGTGCGACTAGACTTAAGATAAATTTGAAAAAAAGGCCAATAAGCTGTTCCAATCGCATCTGAAAACCTCTCAATGTCGAGGCCACTTTATCGTTCAGTTGCGATTGGATATGAGCTTTATTTTGAGAAAACCAGCATGTCCAAGTGAAAACGTCGAGAATTAAGACTTTTTAATACTTTCTACGTCATAACCAGCATCTTCAATAGTCGCTTTAACGTCAGATTCACTCTTTTGAGTCTTAACAGTTACTAGTTTATTACCTAGCTCAACAGTTACCTCAGCACTTGCATCGAGTGCTTTTAGGGCATTTGTTACACTTTTTACGCAACCTTGGCATGTCATACCTAAAACTTTTGCTTCAATCATAATGTTCTCCTTGATGAGAGTGTAAAGCTTCCAACGGTGGGAAGGTCAAGAAAAAAAACATTTTGACCTTACCATGATGGGAAGGTTTAAGATAGTGTTAAAGAAGGAGCAAAAATGGAAACACAAATAAATTCCCAAATAAGTTCAAAAATAGGCATAAGTGGCATGACATGCGCAAGCTGCGTGGCCCGTATTGAAAAACAAGTCAAAAAAATAGACGGCGTTCAAGAGATTAATGTTTCACTTGCGACGGAAACAGGGCTTGTTAAAACTAATGATCAAGCAACAGTCGCCAAGGTTCTAGCGGCCATTGAAAAAACAGGCTATCAAGCACACCTCATTTTAGACGAAGAATCAGAAGTTAATGAAGATGAAGAAAAACATAAAGATCTTTTGAAAGAAAAAAGAAAGTTAATATTGGCAGTCGTTCTTTCTCTGCCACTCGTTTTGCCGATGGTGCTTGAAATGTTTGGCTTCATGTTGATGTTGCCTGGCTGGATTCAATTAATTCTCACCACTCCGGTTCAATTTTATTTGGGAGCGCGGTTTTATAAAGCTGCTTGGGGGGCGGTTAAAGCACGTTCCGGCAATATGGATCTTCTTGTTGCCTTAGGAACGAGTGCCGCTTTTTTCCTTTCACTTTATCACATTGATGGATCAGGACCGCTTTACTTCGAGAGTGCTGCTGTCGTTATTACACTTGTTCTCTTAGGTAAGTATCTTGAGAAAAAAGCAAAAATGCAGACAACACTCGCTATAAAGGCGCTTCAATCATTACGTCCGGATCGAGCGCGTGTCTTACGTGCTGAAGGAGAAATCGAAATTTCCATACGAGATGTTAAACTTCATGATGTGGTTGTGGTTTTGCCAGGGGAAAAAATTCCCGTTGATGGAAAAATCTTACGTGGAGAAACGCAAATTGATGAATCAATGATTACAGGAGAGAGTCTACCAGTGATGAAAGAAACTAATGATCTTGTAACTGGAGGATCATTAAATGGCGACGGACGAATTGAGATTGAAACTCTAGCATTGGGAGCTGAAACAACACTCGCTCGCATCATTCGGCTCGTAGAGAATGCTCAATCTGCAAAAGCGCCTATTCAAAGACTCGTCGATCAAGTCAGCGCTGTTTTCGTTCCTATCGTATTGGTGATCGCTGCTTTAACAATTGTAGGGTGGGGACTTTATTCACAAAATTGGGAACAGGCGATTATTAATGGTGTAGCTGTTCTCGTTATCGCTTGCCCTTGTGCACTTGGTTTAGCAACTCCCACATCGATTATGGTTGGAACAGGTCTGAGCGCTAAAGCAGGTATTCTCATTAAAGATGCTGAAGCTCTTGAAGTCGCTCACTCTGTCACAATGGTCGCATTTGATAAAACAGGTACGTTAACTGAAGGGCACCCTGTTCTAAGCGGTTTTGAAACACTCTCTGAAAATAAAAATGATGTTCTGGCAATAGTCGCTTCACTTCAAAAAGGAAGTGAGCATCCTCTTGCAAAAGCAGTTGTGTTGAAAGCACAAGAACTCCATCTAAAGTTGAAGTCTGCGCATTCAATCAAGGCCGTTCCAGGAAGAGGAATTGAGGGAATCGTTGATGACAAAAAAATATATGTTGGGACTGCTCGTTTCATGCAAGAGTTAAGCATCGATTTGAATATCATGAAAGAAAGAGCTATTCATTGGGAGCAAACAGGTCATACCGTTTCATTTGTGGCCACAGAGAATTCTCTCTTAGGGGCAATGGCCTTTAGTGATGAAATTAAAAAGTCTGCAGAACAAACGATTCAGGAGCTCACAAAGCTTGGAATAAAAAGTGTAATGCTTACAGGTGATAATGCCGGAGCGGCCAAGAGTGTAGCTGATAAATTAGGCTTAACTGATTATCGCGCCCATGTTCTTCCTTCTGATAAATCAAAATTCATTGAAGAGTTCAAGTCTCAAGGTGAGATCGTGGCCATGGTGGGTGATGGTATTAACGATGCTCCCGCTCTGGCCGCTGCTCATGTCGGGATTGCAATGGGATCAGGAACAGACGTGGCCATGCACTCTGCCGGCATCACTTTGATGAGAGGAAACCCACTGCTCATTCCAGATGCACTGGAGATTTCAAAACGAACTTATCAAAAAATTCGCCAGAATCTTTTTTGGGCCTTTATTTATAACGTTATCGGTATTCCTCTAGCGGCCCTTGGATATTTAAGTCCCGTGATTGCTGGCGCAGCAATGGCCATGAGTAGCGTCAGTGTTGTGACAAATGCATTGATGCTTAGAAATTGGAAACCTAGTTCTCAAAGGAGATTGTGATGAATATTGGAGAAGTCTCGCAAGCATCTGGAGTAAGCGCAAAACTTATTCGGCATTATGAATCGATTGGCATTATTCCAAAAGCTGGGAGAAGTGAAAGCGGTTATCGCGTTTACAAAGAGACTGATGTCCACATATTGACTTTTGTGAAACGAGCACGAGGATTAGGTTTTTCAATGATTGAAATAAAAAAACTCGTGAGTTTGTGGAGAAACAAATCAAGAGCTAGTGGTGAGGTTAAAAATTTAGCTTCGGCTCACATAAAAAACTTGGAGACGAAAATCCATGAACTTCAATCTATGGTCGATACATTGAAGCACTTATCGAGAACTTGTCACGGGGATAATAGACCAGATTGTCCGATCCTTGAGGGGCTGGCCAAGTCATAAACGATCACGTTTAATTAGATAAGAGGAGACTTTATCATGAAAAAACTTTCAGCTTTTTGCCTAATGTTGGTTCTATCATTCTCTGTTCACGCAACAGAACTCGAGTGTATTCAAACTCAAAGTTTAGAACCAGTTTCACAAACGACAGTCAGCACTCAGCTTGGTGAAAAAGTTCTTATTGATCACACGGAAAACATTGCAACATATGTCACTCAAAAAAATCCTCACTATTTTGTACTAGAGGCCTTTTTTCCTGAGTATGACATGAGAGGTTATAGTGAAGGGGCTTTACGCGAAAGAGAGGACAAGCTTGTTCTAGCGATCTGGGGAAGAGATCAACTTTTTGAACTCGTTTGCCGACTCGTTCTTTAAAACTGGTCACGGTCTTGCATTCCTCTTGGGACAAACGTCCCGGGAGGAGTTATGGTTTTCAAATCACTTTTCATTTTCATCCTTTGTTCGTTTTTTAGCATCACATATGGGAGTGTCGCTGGTGAAGCTGAATTTATTGAACAAATGTCACAACATTCAAGTGTTGGAATCGCTCTCGCTGAAAAAGCAATTGCTAAAAGTGAAAATAAAGACGTAAAAAAACTTGCTCAACGTCTCCTTAATAATCAGAAAAAAAATCAACAAAAATTAAACGATCTTAGGTCAAAATGGTACAGCGAAGTCAAAGTGCCACAATCGGCCAATCAAGTTGTCGTTGATGTCAGTTCGCTTGAAAATGTCGACCAATCGCTTTTTGACAAAACATTTCTCGATCTGGCCGCCAAACATCACAAAGCTGGCGTGGAAAAAATTGGAAAGATGATGCCAAACATAGAACGTCGGGCCACACATCATCTCGCAGTCAAAATCATCAAAAAAGAAGGAAGTGATGTCTCTCGCATCGAAAAACTACAAAAGACAATCAAGTAACAGGAGGCCTTATGCCAAATAAGAATCCCAATAAATATAAAGATAAAAGAGAAACGAATGAAATATATGGTGATGGTTTTCCCCAAGAAGAGTCTCCCGGAGCAGCTGATATTAATCAACGTGATGTCTCTAGGCCTTTTGATTCAGGTATGCCAAAAAAACAAAATGATAAACAAGATAAACTTAGACCGAATAAACGATAAGGGGGAACAATGCCATTAAAGAAAACTATTCAAAAAGCTCAACACGCTAAGCGAGAAGGAAAGTCTGTTTTTACTCAGGCTGGTGAGTTTGTTAAAGAAGCAATTGATAACATAAGAAAAGGAAAACATGGAGCAAGAAATACTAAACAAGCTATAGCCATCGGACTTTCTGAAGCTCGTAGTGCAGGAGTAGAAATTCCTGAACGCGGCCCTAAAAAAGCGAAGAAAAGAACGATGAAAAAAGCGAGGGGAAGAATCGTAAAGAAAAAAGTTTCTGCCACAAGATCCAGGGCCGCTCGAGCACGTTTAAAAGATGAACCAAGAAGTACTGTTTCTAAAAAGGCCTTATCAGCATCTGCAAAAAAAGCTGCGAAGACGAGAGTTCACAATAAAAAAACAACTAGCTCAAAAAAAGCTAGAAAAAGAACAACAACTTGAGAGCCAGCATTATATGGCACTTTGAGGGGGTCTTCTGAGGGCATTTTAAATTGAATGAGAAAGATAAAGTAAGCAAATCATTCACTCTAAGAAGACTACTTTCAAAATATTCATAAGTTGTTACCATAGTAGGACTATGGATATAAAAAAACCTGCAATTCTAAATAATACTCAAACAGCTGGCGATGTTCTCATCGTTGATGATGATCCGGGAATTTGTGAAATTCTTAAACAGTTTTGCATCAATTTAAAATGTTTTAGAAACATTGTGATCGCTCATGATGGAGCACTCGCTTCAGCCAAACTTCGCAATCAAAAATTCAAAGTGATATTTTTAGACATGAAAATGCCAAAGAAAGCTGGTCTTGATGTTATTCGTGAATTTGATGACAAATCATTGAACTCGAAAGCTGCAATAATTGTCGTGTCTGGTGAAATTGATCGCACGATTCTTGAAAAAACAGTAGGGCTTGGTGTGAAAAACTTTCTCATGAAACCTTTCACAGAAGAAGATTTCCAAGGTCGTGTTTTAAAATTATTGAAGGCCTAGTAAATAGTCTCTAGGCCTTTTCTATTTTAATGACGAGCGTGATGTCTAATTTTGTCTGAGTTTCTTTGAATCTGCATGTAGATGTCATCAAAAGGAATCGTCGTTTTTAATTCCATAAATTTCTGACCTAACTCCGATCTCTCCTCGGAAGATGACTCTTTTTTGAAGTCTGGAAGAAGTGTTTCCTCTTCTTCTTCGATATGATGCTCAACTATTTCTGCAAGCACTTTTACTTTTGCTTGCCACATATCTGGATCTGATTCAGCTTTTATTTCTGCAATCAATTGGTCGGCCAGTTCATGTTCAACTTGTCCTTCCATTCCTTCAGTTCGAAGCTCTTCATCTTCTTTCATATAAGTGTAGAGTGATTCTTCTTCTGGTTTTGAATGAATCATAAGTAAAGAGGCAAATTCTTCAAAGGCAACCATTTTATCACCTGGATCTAAATCAGAATCTTTCAGTTTTCCGATAAGATCTTTAAGTGGTCGATGATCTTCTAAAATCAGATCGATAATATCTCCGCCCTCAACCATTTCTTGATCACCTTCTTGAAAAGATGACGTTGCTTTTTTTCCACGCATGCTTTATCTCCTTCAAAATTTTTACAAATAAAAATCATACGAAGAATATTGCAAATTGAAGGCCTGACAAAGGAAAGTTATGATTCGCGCTTTTTTGTTGGTTTTCCATGACCTGAACCAAGAAGAGTTGGTCTTTCCTTAAGATTGAATAATCCAATGAATTCATGAAATGTTGATTGCGCTAAACTCATAGCATGGTTGATGTGTTTGTCGGTGTCATTTCTTATTTCATCCATAGAGCGATGATCTGAATTAAAAAGTTCAACTTGATTCCGAGGATTATCCATCCAGCGATGAATCATCGGGGCATCTGCCTCTAAATGAAATTGTAGACCGTACACTTTACTTCCATAACGGAAGGCCTGTGCTGGGCAAAGGGAAGATTGGGCCAAATGAATGGCCGAATGGGGAATATCAAAAGTATCACCATGTAATTGAAAAATTTTTTCTGTTCGCTGAAAATGGCTAAAGAGTGGATCTGTCACTCCAGCATCAGTCAACGAAACATCACACCATCCAACTTCCTTCTGCGTATGTTTTCTCACGGGAGAACCAAGTACATGAGCGAGCAGTTGAGCCCCAAAACAAATTCCTAAAATGGGAATATCTTTTTTGAGTGCATCTTCAACTAACTTCATTTCTGTTTTGATATGCAGATATTTATCGGCTTCGTAGACTCCCATGTGCCCACCAAGAATGATGAGTCCATTATATTTTTCAACTGATGGATTGGCGTCTGGGTCACGTTCAAAGTTTATGTAACGCATTCTCATTCCATGATCTTTGAGACTTGGATTGAGAGTTCCGAGAATTTTGTGGGCCACGTGTTGGAAGACTAAAACTTTGCGCATAGATGACTATTATAAACCAACTTTAACAGCTAAAATAAATTAATGAGAAAAAAAGTTCGAATCACAAATTCATTTGTAAGAAAGCATCTTCCCAAGAGGGCCAAATCCTCACATAAGGGAGACGGGGGAAGGGCCCTAATCATTGGCGGGGGCAAGGGGTTCTATGGCGCTGGTCTTTTAGCAGCACTTGCGGCCACTAGAGCGGGAGCAGGATACACTCATCTCATGTGTGATTTACACGGATACCCGTGGTTAAAGTTTCCCGATTTTATTGTTCATCCCCTTAAGATGACCGAACTCAAAAACAAAGAATCATACTCAATTGGAATCGGCCCAGGTCTAGGAGTAAATTCGCGTGGGAAATCTATTCTTATATCGCTCAAAAAAAAATGTGAAACAGTAACGGTGGACGCTGATGGACTTACACTTTTGGCCGAATCACCTGTAAAACTTCCTTCATCCTGGCTTATGACACCTCATGAAGGTGAATTGGCCCGCTTATTAAAAACGACATCCAAAAAAGTACATGCCAATCGTTTGGAATATGCAATCCAAGCTCAGGAAAAATTCGGCTGTGTACTTTTATTAAAAGGGCCGGAGACTCTCATCGTCGATAAGGATCGCTATTGCTTAATTTCACCTGGAACTCCAGCTTTGGCCAAGGCCGGCACGGGAGATGTCCTTCTCGGGATCATTACGGCCTTCAGAGCACAGGGATTACCTCCTTTTGAGGCCGCCGTCTGCGCGGCCATGGTACATGGAGAAAGCTCAAAACTCTGGTTGGACGAAGGTCATGACCATATAGGAATGCGTCCGACAGATTTAGTTGAAAGAATTACACGGGCGATCCTCAATTTACGCTAAAGATCTAGCATTGAAGCTCTAATTGAAGTAATCACAGGCGAACTTTTAATCAAGGAGAGCACTGTGAAATCAACTCTAGCGATCATCGCGCTTTTTATTTCTTTTTCGAGTTTCGCGGATTGGAAAAGTATTACCACTGACCTTTCAAAAGATTGTGTCGTCATTTCTGCTGCCACAGAAGAAGCTCCTATCGATTTTTACGAAGCCGAGTGCAAGGCCTTTGGTGGATTTCAGTTTTACATCCAAGGAAGTGATCTTCGTTATTCACCTCGTTTAGATTTTAGAGGTGAAGAGGTGAGTCTCGTTCGTCCTATGTCTTTTCATGATCTCGCTTCAAATGATGTTGAGTGGATTTACAAATCACAAATGGACAATGAAGGTGCAGGAAATATTTCATGGAAAGGATTAATTTATAGTCTTTCAGCTGCCACTGAAGATGGTGAAAGTGATGAAGTTCTTTTTTACTCGATTAGATTTAACGGAGTTAAAAGTTGTGTCGTCGGTAAAACAAAGACGGTTGACGAGGCCCGCACTTTGATTCAATCTGAAAATGCTGTCTGTTTAGAAGAATAAAAGAAAATTAAAAAGGGCTCCGCCGCGGAGCCCTCTACAGGTTAAATAACGTCGAAGACTAGCATCTTCTCTAGCTTCGTTCGGCGTACATAAGAGCGCCGCCTTTGATTTGATTAATGACATCATCATGAAAGCGCATTTCAAGCGCAGGACATCCCCAACTTCGTCCCATTTTTGATCCAGGTGTAACATAGTCAGCACCGTGAACAACTACTGCACGTGCGCGGGCATTTGAGTTGGTCGACGAAAGACCATCTAGTTTTAATGAAAAACCATTCGAGCCATAATAAGTTTCGGCCGTGAGGTAAAATCCAAGCGAACTTGCATTCGATCCACTTTGATTAGAGAAAATTGTGGCGTAACCAGTGTGATTAGGATCTGAACCTTTTCCATGCGCCGTGAGGTATTTTTCAACGTGTCCCGATTCCATATCGATTACGAAGAAGCGCTCTTTTGATGAGTGTTGTTTAAAATCTATAATGATCAACACATCTTTGTTTTTGATCTTCGTTTTGTTCTGATCAAAATAGGCGACTGCTTTCGTGAGAAGAGTTTTTGGAACCATTCCCTCTGGATCTAAATGAGAGTAAGCATTCGACACTGGAGGCGTCGGTGTTGTTGGATTCGAAGGTGTTGTCGGAGTAGTAGGATTGGAAGGAGTCGATCCCCCACCTGTTGTTGTGTCCGTGCCTCCTGGAACATTCTCAATGATACCAGTGGTGCCGTCAGTTTCGATGTCAGGTCTTTTTGCTCCCGATGCCTGAACTTGAGTTGTGAATAAAAATGCGAAGAGAAAGAGAAATAGGGAAAACATTTTCCATGTAGGTTGCTGCCTCATCCTGAAGCTCCTTTTTGTTTAATGTTGATAAACTTTATATGGACTTTGGACCAGTGCGATTGATGTGCCATTTGATGGAAGACGCAAGATACGAGAATCGGAATGTTGATCAAGGAATGTCTAACCCTGATTGAAACATTCGGTGACAAAAGAGATGGCCATAATGATTCCGAAGAAAATATTCTTATTGGTAAGAGGTGAGTATGGCGACGTTGAAAATCTTTTTATCTTTGCTAGTTGTTGGATTGCTCGTTGATTATTTATGGATAGGAATTCTAGCAAAGAATTTTTATCTCTCGGCCTTTGGGGATCTCGCTCGAAAAAAAGCAAATGGCTCGCTTGATGTAGTTTTATGGGCAGGACTTGCTGTTTATCTTCTCATTGTCGTTGGTATTGTTTTTTTTGCTCTTCCCAAAATATCTCCTAGTGAATCGCTGTATATTACTTTTGGTTGGGGAGCAGTGTTGGGATTCGTTATATATGGTGTTTATGATTTTACCAATCATGCAACACTTGTTCGCTGGCCGCTTTCTCTCGTCTTCCTCGATCTTGCTTGGGGCACATTTTTTGTTGGGACTATGACAACATTTGGAAAAATTTTACGCGATCATTTTTTTGTGTCATAGCGATAGGTATCTTGCTTGCAAGTTTATGAGTCATGAAATTTTTTTTCAATATTTTTCAAGGGAGAAAATTATGAAAATACTCATGACATTGATACTAGGCTTAAGCCTTACATCATTGGCACATGCCCAATCGTCCACAGTCAATCCAGGAACTTCACCTACGAATAGCACATCAACAACAGGGGATATTGCAGCAGATACACCCGTCGACGATACAGCGTCAGCAGATGTTGATGCCTCAAGAAAAAAGAAAACGTTTAGACAAACGGTTGTGGAAAAAAGTAACAACGTAAAGCGTGCTGTCAAAAAAGGTGCTCATAAAATTAGTGAAATGGCCTGTCGTAAAGATGATGAAAAATGTTTAGCCCTTAAAGAAAAACATCGCGCACAAGAACAAGCTGAATATCACCGCGATAAACTTTCTGAGTCACAAAATGTTATTCAAGAAATAGATTCTGATACCACACCATAATAGTTGGCATTAGCTTTGCTCTCACCTCCCGTTGCAATGAATGTTTATCGTGACATTTCAATGGGAGGAATATGGGACAGATCAACAAGAAAAAATTAAGCGCATCCGCTCTTTTGGGATTAACGTTGCTGCTTCAGTCATGTGGAGATAAAGAGAGCATTGTTCAACCGGCAGATACCCCAGCTGTTGAAGAAATTAAAGTAGAAGAAGTTAAGCCCGACGTTAAAGTAGAGGACACCGCTAAAATCATCGCAGAAGGTAAATCAGTTTTTCGTCATGAAACATTCGGTAACGAAAGTTTCTGGACTGAAGCAGCTCGACTTCCACAGGGTCTTACAAAATCAAAATTTACTCCCGCGCAGGCCTTAAAATTAGGGCTTTCAATCAATGCTGAAGCACTTGATCCAGAGTTGCAAAAATCCATCAGCAAAGAACTTTTTAAAGAAGGACTATCGGGAAAAATTCTCAATGATCATGAAACAACGTTGAAAATTTTAAACGCAAATGCCTTTATCGGACTTGTTGTTAAAGACACAAATGGTGACAGTAAAAAAGATTTACGCTCGGGTGATCAAATGGGGGTGAGTTGTGTTCTTTGTCACGGAGTCACAGATAAATCACTCTTTGACATGCCTGGTGGCGGATCAATTGGTCGTCCAGTAGATGGTCCGTCTGTGCACCGTCTTAACCTCGGGGCAATTATGGCCATGGCCGATAACACGCGTGCCTTTTTTCCCATGGCTCAGTTAAAAGATGAAGAAGGAAATTCAATTGGGCGAGCTCCCAGTGAAAAAGGTTTAACGAAAGACTCAACTGAAGCCGAGTTTGATGCTTACTTTAGCAACACTTCTTATTATCCAGTAGGAACTTTCGATGACACACTCGATGGTTTTGGAAATCCAATGAGAAACGGTGCTGCTTATAAAGTGGGTCTCGCTGCACCATTTGGTAGCGCAGGTGAATTTGAAAAATTCGAACATTACGCAAATCACTTTTATACATCAGTGCTTAATCCAACAAACATGTTGACTAAAGAATCTCGCCAATTCATGGAGAGAATTTCTGGATCACTTGGTGTTCGTTTAGCGGAAGATTATGCTGAAGTTTTGTCGAAGTCTGGAGTGAAGAGCAATCTAACTTCTGCAATGAGGGTCCCGGAGGAAAAAATTTACAGTTTAAAAACTTATTTGAATCAATTGCGTTCTCCTCGTGGAGTTGTCTTTGAAAAATCAAGTGTGACCAAAGGAGAAGAGCTTTTTAAGAGTGCCAAGTACGGATGTACTTCATGCCACAATGTTGACCAATCTCAACCTGTCCAAAAAGAAATTATCGCCATGAACGTCATCTTCAAAGGAGATAATCCTGTGGTGGTCAGAAAGCGTGATAATCTTATCCATCCATTACAAGATACTGTTGGTTCAACTTATGACGATAAAATGATTGTGATGAACGCTTCTATGCGCGGACTCTCGCGTGGAGTGGCAATGCCATTGTTAATGGATCTCGCTAAAAAACCAGCTTATCTGCATGATAGTTCAGTTTCAACACTGACAAAGCTTCTTGATCCGGTAAGAGGTGATAGTGCTCCACATGCGTATTACGTAAGTAGTGCGACAGAGAGAAGCGATCTGGTGGCCTTCTTGAAAAATCTTGATGATAACAACGGAAAGTAATTGCAAACGTTTTTATTTTTAATCTTTAGTTTCTGTCTTTCATTTTCCCTCCAGGCATCTGTGTGGGAAGATGAAAGACCTTGGACAATGGAAGCAGAAAAACAATTTTCAAATTGGATTTCTTCAGATCATGTACATGAATATATGTTTGTGAATCCAAGTTCACCTTACTATGGAATTAAAGTTGATTGTGCTGATGCAACTTATGCCTTACGGGCGATCTTTTCTTTTGAAAATAAACTTCCTTTTGCCATAATCAACCCCTCTGGTTCACGCGGAAAAGATCCCACTCTAAATAATCGTCTTGATATGTGGGATCGATTTCCCGAGGGAATTCCCCGTCTCATTGGGATGATAAATGAAATCACTCTCAGTGTAGGAACGGACAATCTTGCTTTTTTGGATTCATATCCAGTGACATTAAAAAGCCTGAGACCCGGCAGCATTTTTGTTTCAAAGATTCAATTAGATGAAGATATTAGTATCAAGCATGCCTTTAATATAAAAAACATTAATCCAGTAGGAACCTTAGATGTCATTTATTCTTCTGAGAGCATTCAGGCCTCGAGCGGACCGATGCAAAGACGAAAAGATAAAGTTATGGATATTTTGCCGAGTGATCCTTATGGCTATCGTAAATTTCGTTGGCCTGAGTACCTTGGAAAAAAGATAAAAGAGCTGCCACTAGAAGCAGAAGCCTCTTTTGAACAATTTGAATTAGCGAAACTTCTTGGACTCGATGAATTTTCCAAACTCCTCAAAAAATCAATTGGAACAATTGAAGAAACAGATGAACAGATGCTTTTACGTTCACTCAATACTATTTGCTTAGAGGCCCAATCACGAATTGAAGTTGTTTCCCTCGCTCAAAAAAGAATTGGAGAGCTTGGGGGAGAGTGCATGGACTTTCGGGATTACGACACCTATTCAACACCGGCAAGAGATGCCTCTCTAAGAGAAGCATTTTTTAGCTTACAAAGAAATTACCACCAGATTAATGAACGGGGCGGATTAGAGATTATGGATGAGGAACTTGTTGAGCATGTTGAGATCATCCTATTGGATCGTCCTAGAAGTGATGATGGCCTTTTAAAGCGATGCCCGATTACCTATACAGGTGAAACATCCATTGATTTGGCCGAGCTCTGGAAACGGGTTTATTTCCAAAAAATATCGAGCCATCCTAATGATTCAGTCGAAGCGAGATGGGGAGAACCAGTCGAGAGAACAAGTTGCAAGGTGTGGTATTAGTCCTTATACTTTTAAGGCGTGACAAAACTTCTCATTCTCATTTTTTTTTCGTTCAGTATGGTTTCATCATCCATGGCGGAAGATGTTTGCGAATTTTTTATGTACTGTCCCGGATCAAGCCAGCGCTCAGGTGGGAAATCACTTCCTTCGGCCATAGTCTCAGGCCAACTTAATCCCAGCACACTTAGTAAAATAAAAGGTCTTGGGCTTGAAGCCTTTTATCATCCTCACAATCCTGTTGGATTTGGATTGCTAACGGGCTCAGGAAAAATCGGCGCACTGGTTTCGGCCAATCAAGAAAATAGTTTTTTCGGTAATCGTTCCATTGAATTAGATATTAGTACTTTCAGACGCTATGAGGAATCAAAGCGTTTCGAGAATAAAAAACTAAGTTTCGCGGCCGGAACAGGACTGTATAATAAAAATAGAATCGCTTTCGATGTCGGAGTAACGGCCAAGTGGAATCCAGATATAAAAAAAGTGAGACCGGGAATTGGTGTTTCTGGGAACGCCTGGAATTTTAATCTTGGTTACAGTATTTATTACGATGATACGCTTATAAAATTTGGGGATGTATTCAATCCGTATACAGGAAATCCTTACTCTTTTGATTATGGAGCTCCAACTTACAAAGAGGTTTTCGTCACTCAGGCCTATACAATAGGAACGAAGTTAGGTGAACTTTTTATTGATTATGGTGTTATCAAAACTCAATACGATTTTTATCGTGAGAGCACAATCATTCATCTTTACTCTTTTTCATACAATAAAAATAAATGGCTCTTTAATTTGGCCATTAGAAAAGAAGCTTCACCAAATATGAAATATATTGATGGTTTCATGGTTGAGCAGAGAAAGCAGAATGATCTTTATTTGGGTGTTCAGTATTCATACAACAAGAACCTATTATTAGGAGCTGCCTATAATAAGTTCTTGCTTGATGAGATGAGTGTTTCAGTAACTTTATCTTTTTAAATTAAAGAACTTTTTTAGAGCTCGTTGAATTCGACGTTTTTTTCTTTGTCGTCGTGGCCTTACTTGAAGTGCCTCTTGTCGACACAGGTTTGGTTGTTACTGTTGATTTATCAGCAGCTTTTACAGCTGATTTTGAAGCTGTCGAACTTCCTGTACTAGAATTGTAGTAAGAGTGACCAGTTGTTGGACCAGAAGTTTCTTTTGGATCGAATAGATTAACTTTTGCAGATTTGTTTCCAGTCTTAAATTTATCTAATTGTGCGCATGAAGAAAGAACAAGTGCCATGGTAACGATCATCACTGTATTAAGACATTTCATCTAGAATCCTCCTCTGGTAAGGCAGAGATCATAGATGAATAAAATCTCTTTTTAAAGAGCAGGTCGTAATTATTTAAAAAGTTGTAATGGCCTAAGTTATTAAAATAGTGAGTGGCCATTATTAGGAGTGTAAGTTGAACGGTAACTTTGTATGATATGATAATACTTTTCAAAAAATCTTCTCTCGCCAGTCACGAAAAATTCAATGTCGTGAACATAACAGAGTTTTAAGGTATCCGTTCGAAGCTCAGGAGAGTATTTAAGCAATTTCACTTTCCTCAAACCGTCGCGTTCACCGTTAAGAATTTTAGTATCGAGATGGATTTGTTTACATACGTCACACATACTTTTAGTGTAGACCTAATTTTTTGAGCCGCCGGTGATTGAGATCAAGATCAAGCTTATTAAGCTAAAATTAAGGAAGATCGCCCTGGATTCCGAGAGTTAAAGTACATCTCTCAGGCCAAGTGCGATCTTGATTTTGCTTTAAGATTTGTGACTAAAATTTCAAATTGCACATTTATTGAGTCACTCCTAGCGAACAACTCTTTGATCAAAGATAGTTGGACCTGTTGGGGCCTGGGCCATATTTCCCATCTCTGGTGTGACGAGTACTCTAAAATCCTTATAGGGAACAGTCGTTTTGTGTTCACCTTCTAAATCTTGATCCACAGCGAGCGCACCTACGTTTTGAAATGTATCTGCCCCGGCAGGTTGGATCCATACTACATAGTTAGTGGCCCCTGGATACACTTTGTCCGCAGGTGCAAGGTGCTCGACTTTTACAGTGACTTCACTGTTGTTGTTGTCATCAGTTTCGACTTTTACTTGTCCGCGCGCAGAGGGAACAATATTGCTAGCATGCATGTCTTCTTTTGTTGCACACCCAGATAAGAGCGCCATTCCGAGTGCACAAGTGGCAAAAATTTTATGAATCTTAATCATTTCATCTCTCCTTTTAGTGGACTTGTTAGTCCTTTAGTTGGCAACTTTAGAAGAGGCAATTGAGATGCCAGACCTAAATCACTTCAAGCATTAAACTCGCAGTTACAAACTTGTGTATAGTAAAGTCCCGTCATTACCCGTTCAAAATTGTGAGGCAAGAATCAAGTGACCGTAAGAAGTTTTAATTTGATTGGCATGTTCCGTGCTCTTCAATGGTTCAACAGCAATACCCATCAACGGGTTTGTACTTAAAAAGGAGTTTATATGGCTAATCAAGAAAACCAAGGTCAACAAAACAACCAATCACAACAAGGTGGAATTGGTCAAAATAAACAACAAGGTGGAGTGGGCCAAGGTGGCCAACAAAGTGGCGGTATGAATCGCGACCAACAAAAAAATAATTTCAATCAAGGTCAAAACCCTTCGCAAAGTAAGTAGTGGTTTGACGGGGCCTACAAGGCCCCTTTTTTTTGGGGAAAAAAAATATGCAAAGTCCTATAGAACGTGAACTAAGAGATAATTGGCAATTTCTCAAATCAGAAGTTTTAAAAAGATGGAATCGGTTGGCGGAAGCTGATGTAGAAAATGCTCACGGCAATCTTCAGGCCCTTAACAAACTCGTTCAATATGAATACGGGGCTTCAGCTTCAGGTAAATTCGATGAAGAAATTCAAACAATTTATGACGAGCTCAAAAGTAAGAAAGTTGTAAAACAAGCGCCGATTATACATGCGGGCAATCGCGATCATTCTCCAGAGCGGAAGTTGAATGAAAATTATTCTCACATTAATTCGCCTGAAGAAGTTGCTATGGGGAAAACAGATACACCCATTATCAAAGACCAAGACAAAATTATACATTGAGTGCTAAACTATTTCCTTATAGTGACTAATTCGCATAAGGAAAAAAAATGTTTGAACTGACAAATGAAACGCTCATAGCTCTTGCCACATTGACAGGAATGGAAATTGTTCTTGGTATTGACAATATTATCTTCATTGCCATTCTCGTCGCGCGCCTTCCTGCGGATAAACAAGACAAAATTAGAAATTTAGGAATTGGATTAGCACTTGTTATTCGAATTGCACTTCTCTTCTCGATTAGCTGGATCATGACTTTAAAAGAACCTCTTTTTGCCGTTCTTGGACATTCATTTTCAGGAAGAGATTTGATTCTCCTTGGTGGCGGTCTCTTTTTACTTGCGAAATCAACATTTGAAATTCACCACAAAATTGAAGGAGATCCAGAGCATGCGATTTCTCATGCACCAAAAAAGGCAAGTCCAGCAGCAATGTTGTTTCAAATCCTTCTTCTCGACATTGTATTTTCTCTCGACTCCGTTATTACGGCCGTAGGGATGGTGAGCCAGGTTTCTATTATGGTTGTCGCCATGGTTATTTCGATGATTGTTATGCTTCTCTCAGCAGGTAAGATTAGTGGCTTCGTTGAGAAGCATCCAACGGTAAAAATTCTTGCTCTATCTTTCCTTCTTTTAATTGGTGTGATGTTAGTGGCCGAATCAATGGGGCAACATGTTTCAAAAGGCTACATCTACTTCGCCATGTTCTTCTCATTGGCCGTTGAGATTCTCAACATCCGTTACAGAACTAAAGGCCAAAAAAGAGTGGCAGAAAAAACTACTGTTTAAAAATTGTTGAATGACTAAGCCCGGTGATCTTCGAGAGCCGGGTCATAAAATACCAGTAGACCGCCGAAAGAAAAGTAATAGTGGGAATCATGATGACGACAAATGACCAACTCGTCATTTGAGCAATCTGTTGATTGAGTATTTCCGCTGCTTGTGGAGAGGCCTGATCAATAGGTTTAAAGACATATTGAGCGAGAGCGAAATTTAAATAAGCGCTCAAGGCAAATGAGAGTGAAAGTAAAATAGTGGAGAGTTTCAGAAGCTTCTCCATCTCAAGTTGTTTACCAAATTCAGAAACTTTTGCTTCAATTATTTGAACACGAACAAATTGTTCATTTAGAAATACTGAACTGATGAACGGTTTTTTTGTGAAAGCAGATCCAAGTACAAATAATCCAATAAGCGCCGGGAATGCAGCTTCTTTAACAGCAAACCAAATACCTGTGAGACCACTTAAGGCAAGTCCACCAGTGAGACCTACATTTAATAAACCTAAAATACTAATTACGTTTGTTTTACGACGTTGGTACCAATCATACAAACCGTACGTAATAGGGAAGGCGAGGGCGATTAAAAGCGCATACGTTGTGCCTAAATAGTTTGAACCTTTATTAAGAATTAAAACGGGAATAACGATGTTGAAGAGTAAACTTTGAAACTGGTTTTCTTGCTTAGGATTTTTCATGGAAACTAGTATTCCACGATACGCGTAAAAAGGCTAAACAAATGACATTCCTTGGTATGGGCCTTGCACTAGACTTCTTAAGGGACAAGGAGAGAAGCATGAATCACGTTAGCGAAATTATGATTAAAGATCCTATTCTATGTACTAATGACACAAGAATTGCGCAAATTAAGTACTTGATGCAAAAGTATAACTATAGCGAAATTTTTGTGGTCGATTCTGAAGAGAACAAAAAACCAATTGGCATCATCCACGAAGATGATATCGAATGTAAGATTGTGGAAGAATGCCCGTTGCCTTCGGATGTTAGGGCAGATCAATGTATGAAAACAATTCCTGCACTGGTCAACGAGTTTTCAACTGTCGATGAATGTTTAAAAATTATGGATGAAAATCACATGGATCGCATTCCTGTCATTGACGGTTCAGGTCACTGCTGTGGTATTGTTGATAAACATGAAGTTTTTAAAAGCGTACCTCATAGTTGGTAGCTTTCAACAGGTGGCCGGTAGGAAGAAAGATGAAAATAGCCTTTACGTTTGATCCTTTTGAAGAAAATAAATGGAACCGCAACCAGCTTTCGAGTCTGGTTGGGGTTCTCTCAAATGAAAAAGATTCGCTAACTGCTTACTACATTGCCAGTCGAGCTGAATCTCAATTGGCCACAGCTTATGACGTACCTGAAAAAGAAAGATTCAATGCTTATCCAAAAAAGTTAATGGAGAATGAACTTTCATCACTGAAGCTACCTCAAATCGAAGCAAAAGTTCTTACTGAATCTTCTCTTTCTCAATCAGCAGGCGTGGCACGTCTTTCTACTGCTCTTAAAAAAGATAAAATTGATCTCGTAGTCATACCAACAAACGCTAAATCAATACTCCCAAGAATCATCTTCGGTAGTTTTGCCGAGACACTTGTTCACGTCGCCCAGACAGATTTATTGGTTTATCATCAAAAAACAAAAATTGGATCGAAAGCCCCTGCGGCCATTGTGTATGCTCATGATCTTTCTGCCAAAGGTGACCGTGGACTTGAGCGAGTTCTTGTTTACGTAAAAAAGTGGAACGCAAAACTGATTGTCGTTCATGTGGCCCTTCCTGACGATGAAAAGAAAATGAGCACAAAAATTAAAAAAATAGAGAAGAGTTTAGAAAGTGAGGGTATAGACTTCGAAGTTGAAACTGAACTCTCTTGGGACGATGCTCCTTCACACATTATGGATTATGCTTCTAAAAAGCGTGCCGCTTTTATTGCACTGGCCGCAGGAAGTGATGAAGATGCTCCACTTCTGGGAGGAAACGTTGTTCGTCAAATTCTTCGTGAATCAAAAATTCCTACACTGGTCTTAAAAGTATGATCACAAAAAGTGAGCAAGAATTCCAAACAGTGATTCAAGAAAAATCTAATGAAGTTCAAACACTTTTGAGCAAGCCTGATTTTCTTGAACACTACATTCTTGAGACTCTCAATAGTTTTGCCTTTCGCTATTTTGAAAACCCTCAAGAGGCCCAAAAAAAATCTCAAACGATTCTTGCTGTTGGCGCATTTGAAACAGGTATAAAAGAGGCCATCAAAATTAAAAATGATGAACTAAGAGTAGGTCTTGGAGAGCTTGTAAAAAAATACTCTAAAGATCAAGGGCCAACAGTTTATCGTGAATTAAGTGTTGAGCTTGATCGCGATCAAGGTTCTAAAAAAGGCATCGCCATTGTGAGAGCACGAATTAGCTGGGGACATCCCGATCATCTTTTTTCGAAAGGAACTTTTGTTGAAAAAAAATCAACTTTCGAATTTGAAGATGAAATCCATCTGAGAAATAAACTCGCACGAGACCTCGATCTCGTTTGCGAACTCTTTTGATCTGGACTCTCATTTGCAACATCTCTTGTGATGGAGGTTGCCAATGGAGATTCAGAAAACTATCTGTTGTACCGTCTTAACTCGCATTGATGAAATTCAACGTCTCATGTCTGAAAATGGCTTAAAAGAAATGCCTATTGTGGACAATATGCTGGAAAAACATCTTTTGGGGATAGTGATAGATGAGGACATTATGGCGAAAGCGAAAATCGAATCAGCGTCACCTTCTCAACTTTCTACAGAACAATGTATGCGCATTATTCCTTCAGTACGAGAGACATCGAATCTTACTGAAGTTAGAAATCTCTTTTCCTCGGTTCCGATTGAAACGATTCCAGTCAGCGATCGAGAAGGACGCTTTTGCGGAACGATTCCAAAATCCAATTTAAATTAGTGGATAGATTCGTCTAAATGTGAGATTGATTCGCGGACCTTTGCTCTTTGTTTCTTGAGCAATACGATGCAACCAATTCTTCTGCATTCCACCTTTCATGATCACGAGAGAGCCAGGTTTTAATATCAAGCTGATCACTGGTTGTGATTTGTCAGTCTTGTGTTTTACCTGAAACTTTCTCGTCTCCCCAAAAGAGATGGAAACTATAATGTCAGTATCACCTTTGATCGTTTCTTTATCCGCATGCCATGAAACATGATCATGTTCATCTCGATAAAGATTTAATAGGATGCGATTAAAGGCCATCTGAGTGTGCTTCTCGATATCGGACTTCATAATAAGGAGTGAAGGCAGCCAAACGTCCGCCGGTTCATAAGAAGCCGTTAAACGAGGTAGTAGTACAACACGCTCATACATCTTCATGTCATCTTGAACCCAGGGCACAGTGTGAATGAGTTCTTCAAAAAAATTATTGGATTGAGCTTCCGAGTAGTAAGGATAAATGTATTCAAGCTCTCCTTCCTTCGGAAGAAGATTCTTTTCAGCTACATCTAAGAATCCAGGGAAATGCATAATGAGCCTATCATAAAGGAGATGATAGGCTTATGCCAAATTTGTTGAGTTGTTGTGAAAGGGCTCTACAAAATTTTTATAAAGAACGAGATCAATGCTCATAAGAAGTGGTTTTAATGATTGGCGTGAATCTTTTAAAAATTCAAATGAATTTTCCATTGAGCGATAAAATTCATAGGCCTTTGCTCTTTGTTCAAACAAAGATACAAAAAGCTCTTGAGTGTTTTGACCATTCTCTTTCAGGAAATAATCAAAGAAAAGGGCGAAGAGTTGACGTTCTTTTAATGGAGCACGCAGTGAAAGGACTTGATTGAGAAAAACCGTCGCTTGATCGTTAACTTCAATATCAGTAAGTGCTCGTACAATTCTTGGAATCATCTTGTGCATATGTGGAAGGATGGAAGCGATTTCATATGTTTCTCTACACATGTATGCAATTTCACAAAGATCATCGAAAGCACAATGGGATAATTGGAGATCACTAACATGAACGCCCAATAAGTCGCCTGGAAGATCGTCGGTAAATGAAAAACCTGTCATTTCAAACGGGCGATTGAGGCGTGGCTTAAAACCACAAATTTTAATATCGGTTTGACTTGCTTTAAACAAATTCTGCAGTTGAGCATCAGTTGTTGTGTGATAAATTCTGAGCTCGCCCGAAGAATAGGCAAGTATGTCACTAGGGACTTGAGGTTTAGCGGGATAACACTCTGGTGACCAAATAGTGAATTCGAGGGCCTCTGATAACGCCGGCAATTCACAGTCATCAACGTTTTTAAGTTTGGTGAAGCACATGCCCTCTTCCAACCTTAATACGGGATGAAATGTACTCTTAAAACACGGCATTATTAGTCCTCCATTGAATTGGCATACTAATGTTCACAAACAAGCTTGCCCAGCTAAGAGTTCATTAAAAAATGCTCAAGAAAACTTGAGTTTTAAGCCCTTGACGGGCCGTCGTTTATTTAGACAGTTCTTTCTTTTTTTCATATTTCACCAGCTATTTTCCCCTGCTGTTGGGAGGTCAGCTAAACTGACCACAGTCGCATATGGAGGATCTATGAAACTTTTAGTTTTGGCATCTCTTGCTTTTACTCTAACGTCAGCTCATGCAGGATTTTTTGGTCGAATTGATCATTATAGACATCTGGAAACAGGTGAAGTTGTGGAGATTGGTTCTAATGAAATTAAAGAAGATGGCTCCGTTAAATATTATAGTAGAAAAGAAAGGGTCTGGAAGACAACAGACATCACTGCCTTCTCAAAAAACACAGATACAGAAATTGCTGACGTTAAACAAGGCGAATTCCTATTAGCAGAAACTG
>CAMLRB010000027.1 GCA_946482295.1 uncultured Bacteriovorax sp.
GTTGATGAAAGATCTTTATTCCAATTCATATCTTCATACAACGAAGACACATCTAATTTCAAAGTGGGATCAAGCTTCAAAACAAAGTCCTGACAGGCTTCCCAAAATTCAAGTGTCGCAGGCCTCAACGCATATATACGACTTTTACCTGAAGCTGAAACAGTCACTAAATTCTCGCTCAACATTTTTCTAAGATGCATCGAAGTATTCGCTACACTTTGATCAATCTTCACGGCCAAAACATCTACACTTAGTGGCGCTTGTGACAAAAAGTGAATTAACTTAATTCTCACTGGAGCAGCGAGCCCACCAATCATGCCTGCCATGGTGTTGAATGAAGAATCTTGTTGAAGTTTTAAGGCCTGCAATTTTTTATTCATTGTAGTATCCTAACATATATCATTCAATAAATCAATTGAATGTTTGAATTTGGTCATTTATCCTAAATTTAAAGTTATAAGGAGCTTAGTATGAATATAAAACACTTTTTTGATCCAGATACTTTTACTCTCACTTATATAGTCAGTGATCCTGCTTCTAAAGATGCTATTATTATTGATCCCGTTTTGGATTTCGATCCAGCTTCAGGAACTGTGTCAGACGAAAGTCTCAAGCCAATCTTACATTATATCGCTGAAGAAAAGCTCAACATAAGGGCCATTTTGGAAACCCATGCTCATGCTGATCATTTATCGAGTTCACAATTATTAAAACAACTCTTTCCACAGGCCATTCTTGGAATTAGTGAGAAAATTAAAATTGTGCAAAAAACTTTTAAGGATCATTTCAATATAGAGTATTTGAAAACCGACGGTTCACAGTTTGATAGATTATTTAAAGACTTTGAAGAGGTTCAATTTGGTACTTTGAAGATGCAGGCCATTCCGACTCCTGGACATACTCCTGCATGCATGAGCTATTATTTCGACGGCCACGTTTTCACAGGCGATGCCCTTTTTATGCCTGATTATGGAACAGGCCGCTGTGATTTCCCTCGTGGTAGCGCAAGCGATCTTTATCAATCCATTGCAAAGAATCTTTATTCTCTTCCTGACAGTACTAAATATTATACTTGTCATGACTATTTACCTAATGGGCGTGCATTGAAATTTCAATCAACTATTGGTGAAAGCAAAAAATCAAATGTGCAAATTAAGGCGGAAACACGTGAAGATGAATATATAAATTTTAGACAAGAACGTGATAAAACTCTTAAGGCCCCTCGCCTACTTTTACCAAGCATTCAAATAAATATAGATGCTGGAAAATTCCCCCCCAGAGAAGCAAATGATAAATCCTATTTAAAATTGCCGCTTAACTCAAAAGTTACATCTGGAAAATTATGAAAGATTAAAGATTAAGGATAGTTTACAGGTATCGGAGGATCATTTGGGAGTGGGATACGCTCATCGTCACCAGGAACATTAGGAAAAGTTCCATCTCTCCATGCTTTTTTAGCCGCTTCAATTTTTTCCTGTGAACTAGAGACGAGATTCCACCAAATGAATCGTTCCTCTGGAAAACGCTCTCCTCCAACGATGACAAAAAGGGCATCGGCTGAAAAGCTGACTTCAATCGCGCTGTCTCCTTTAAAGACAATCATCTGAGTTGACTGGAAAGTTTCGCTTCCCACGTTCACACATCCTTCAACCACATAAAGAGCGTGTTCGTGCCCAATACGTTCAAATGAAAAATCTCCGACATCTTTCGCACGTAAAACGATAAACGTCATCGGACTGTAAGCATGAAGTTTTGATTTCATCCCAAGCGCTTCTCCCGCCACAACGTGAGCGGAGTAAGTAGGATTTTCGATGAAAGGAATATCTTCTTTTTTGTAATGATGAAAACTTGGATCAACTTCTTCTTTATCTTTTGGAAGGGCCACCCAAAATTGTAATCCATGAATCGTGCGATCATGTGTTCTGGCCTCAGACGTTTCACGTTCAGAGTGAGCAATTCCCTTTCCGGCCGTCATCCAATTTACTTCACCTGGTACAATCAGCTGTTGGTAGCCAAGAGAATCGCGATGAAAAATTTCGCCTTCAAAGAGATATGTGAGAGTGGAAAGACCAATGTGAGGATGAGGTCTTACATCCATGTGGTCTTTTGGTGCGTGCATGTAAGCAGGTCCCATGTGATCGAGAAAAATAAATGGTCCTACCATGCGACGTTTGGCCCACGGTAAAATTCTGCGTACGGGAACACCGATATCTTTTTCTCTGGGATTAATGATGAGATCAATTTCATTTTTCATAGTGGCCTCTTTTTCCTTAAATGTTGCCTTGTTCTGTCTTATTTGTCTGCAATGAATTTCTCGGCCTCTGTTTTGAATAAATTCTTTCGATGATTGAGAGAATTAAAAAACGCCCGCGTCTATTTATCATGATTATTGGATTGATTGCTTCGCTTCTTTTTTTTGAAGAAGTTGTTGACGATGTTTTTCATGATCCAACTGTTGGCGATTATGAGGCGAGCGTCTTTGATAAAAGAATTGCTGACCAAGTGCTTAAAATGCAGACAACAACACTCAATCAGGTGATGATTGATTTAACGGCCCTTGGGTCCGTGAGTGTGATCGCAACACTTTTTATTATTCTTGCATCAGTCATGATGGTCTACCGCGATTTTCGGGGACTCATTTATTTAAGTGTTGTACTCGTTGGTGCTGGAGCAATTCCATTTTGGTTAAAGAATATTTTTAATCGAGAGCGTCCCATCGTCGACAATCACCTTGTGCGCGTTTCAGATCTCTCCTTTCCCTCAGGTCACACTTTTGCAGCAACGGCCCTCTATATCGCTTTGGCGTATTATACGGCGAAGTTTGCACGAACTTGGTGCCATGAGCTTTTCTTTTATTTTTTAGGTTTCCTTGTCATAATGACAGTAGGTGTTTCACGGATTTATTTAGGCGTTCATTTTTCAACGGACGTTATCGGTGGACTCAGTAGTGGAGCGGCCTGGGGATTTTTAGTCTCAATAATATTTGAATCACAAAAATTAATAAAAAGAGGTTTAACATGAAATCATTTTCAACATGTTTATGGTTTGATAGCGAAGGACTGCCAGCAGCAGAATTTTACACATCTCTCTTTCGAGACTCGAGCATCGAAATAGTCAATCCTTATCCAGAAACCGGTCATGATATTCATGGAGGAACCGCCGGAAAAGTGATGGTCGTTTATTACAAATTAATGGGACAGGAATTTTTAAATCTTAATGGTGGACCTATCTTTACTCACTCTCAATCTTATTCAAATTTTGTGTCGCTTAAAAATGAAGTTGAGCTAGATAAAATTTGGAATGCATTTCAACCCAATGGAGAAGTTCGAATGCCATTAAAGGCCTATGAATGGTCACCAAAATACGGATGGGTGAAAGATCGTTTCGGTGTTGAATGGCAGTTAATGTTAGATCCAGAAGGTACAGAAGGAATTTTTCCGGCCATGCTTTTCACAGATAAGATGTATGGAAAAGGAGAAGCGGCGATCAATTACTACACTAGGCTTTTTCCAAATTCCTCGATCGAGAACATGTATCGAAATCCCCAGGATAATACAGTCATGTATGCTTCATTTAAGCTCTTTGGAAAAAACTTTGTGCTCATGGAAGGTCCAGGTGAACATGCTTCGAAGTTCAGCGAAGCATTTTCCATAACCGTTCCCTGTAAAGATCAGGCAGAGATCGATTTCTACTGGAATGAAATGACAAAAAACGGCGGTGAAGAATCTCAGTGTGGTTGGTTGAAAGATAAATTCGGTCTCTCGTGGCAGATTGTTCCAGAAGGTGTTGAAAAAATAATGTCAGGAAAAAACAAGGAAGCCGCTATGGCGGCCATGTTACAGATGAAAAAATTTGACATAGCCGCTTTAGAAAAAGCAGCGCAGGCATAAATCTTGTATTTACTTTCATAGGAGGATCCTATGAAAAAACTATTTATAATTGGTTTAATTTTAGTGGGATGTTCACAAAATTCGACTGAACGTCCAGTAAATGCCCCAGACAATACTAGATCTCCAGCATCATCTGACAGAATAGAACTTGAACAAGGTCGTGGGCCACTCGAAAAATGTCAATCAAGCCCACACAGCAAAACGTGTTAGTAGATTTCACCTGTTGGTAAGACAGTCATAGGCTGACCAAAAGTAATGGAATGAACTTCTTTGAAGTTAGATTTTTTGAGCTGACCTTCAATACACTTCTTTAGAGGTTCAGGAAGTTTGTTATTGTTGTCGTCAACGTCTATGAAAGTAGCTTTTCCTTTTTTGTCACTGCTGATGATTGTGCAGATTTGATAAGGGACCTTTATTTCAGGACTGATTGTATCAACGCACTTTTTAACAGCATTATAAACAATAGGGGCAGAAGATTTTTTTATCATCGCGATTTGGACTGGTTTATCTGGAGTTTTTTTATCTTTGTTGAGAAAATCTAAACCGCGCTTCGTACAATTGACTTGAGGATCAAAAACGGGTCCTTTTGGTTCTTCGATGATTTCAGTTAGAGGATTAGTTCCGCAAGAAACAAAACTTACCAGTGTTAACAATAATAAAAATTTTATAATCTCATCCCCTGCTTGGTTTGATCTTGTTTTCTAAAATCGCGTGGAGAGAGTCCGGCAATTTTTTTAAATGATTTCGAAAACGAGAAGCCATCAGTATAACCTACATTTACAGCGACGACATCAATATTGTCGGAGGTTGTCGAGAGAAGATTCATTGCTTTTTGAATGCGAAGGACGGCCAAGTAATGAAGAGGCGTATCTCCAAGGGACATTTTAAATTTTTTAGCGAGTCCTGCGCGGGACAGACCCGATTCACGGGCAAGTTCTTCAAGAGTCCAATCACGAGACGGATCGGCATGCAAAAGCTCAAGTGATTTGCGAACACCTTGATCATTAAGAGCGTAGGCCCAATTTGACAGTGATGAATCCATAGACATGATGATTTTTCTAAAAGTATATGAAAAGAGTATATCCAATAAAGAATGTGTAATGCTTGCTGAGCCGATTTTCGGTGAGCGCACTTCACTCGCTAATAAATTGATCACGGATTGATATTGATGAACATCATCAGCTTCATCTGTCTTCACAATAAACCATTCTGGAATATTGGCGAGCATAGGATGAACGGGATCATTCCAGAGCTGATAAACTCCACTCACCAAGGTGACACCTATAGTTGTTTTAAGTTCATGCGAACGGGCACGTGCCATGAAAGCGAGATCCCCTTTCTGTAATTTGAGAACTTCTTTTGATCCCTTCGTTGTGATCGTGGCCTCACCGGAAAGAATAAGATGCAACCCCATACTTTTATCACATGGGAAATGATGACTCTCGCCTTTGGCAAAAGTGGTGTGATTAAGAAGTCGGCTCTTTAGACCGGCCTGTTGTAAGACATCGGCAAGTATATCCATAAAAGTATAATACAATAGACTCTAGGACATGTAAACTGGACTTTTGCGCATTCAAAGTATACAAAAAAGGACCTAAACTGGTCCTAACAGGAGAACGCAAAATGAATAAAATATTAGTCTTAGGTGCAAACGGAACAGTCGGAACAGAGCTTGTAAAACTTTTAAACAAAGGTGGTGAACAAGTATTAGCCGCAACATCAAAAAAGGAAACTAAACCAGGAGAGGTTCACTTTAATATTCAAACTCGTGAAGGTCTGGAAAATGCTTTCAATGGTGTCACTAAGCTCTACTTAATGTCGCCTCCAGGATTAACGAATCAAGATGAACTTCTTATCCCTCTCATTAATGAAGCGAAAAAAAGAGGTCTTAAAAAAGTGATTCTGATGACTGCAATGGGTGCCAATGCAGATGAAAACTCACCGTTTAGAAAGGCGGAAATCGCACTGGAAAAATCGGGACTAACTTATAATATTATTCGTCCGAACTGGTTCATGCAAAACTTCAACACGTTTTGGATTCAAGGAATCAACGGCCAAAACAAGATTTTTCTTCCAGTAGGAAAAGCAAAAGGAAGTTTTATCGATGCTCGTGATATTGCACTCACGGCCTTCACTCTTTTTAAGACAGATAAATTTGATAATCGAGATTTTGATCTCACTGGATCACGTGCTCTTGATCACGATGAAGTGGGAAGAATTCTATCAGATGTTTCTGGACGAACCATTGGGTATCAGGACATCACATCGGAAGAAATGTACGATGGACTTCGTGGTGCAGGTCTTCCTGAAAACTATGCCAAATTTTTGATCGTTATTCTTGAATACTTCAAATTAGGTTATGCTGAACGCACAACTGACAACGTGGCCCTCATTACAGGAGAGAAACCACGTACAATCGAGAGTTATGCGCAAGATTACAAGTCGTCTTGGTTAGTCTAATTTCGTGTCTTTAATTTCTTAAAACAATTTCCCCTTCACGGATGCGGTCCATGGCCTGAACAATCAGGCGGGCCGCCTCTTGAGGGGCGTGAAAGCCATAAGAGTTTTCAGCCTCAATAAAGTCGATCAGGAACTGAGCTTCTCTTTGATAATTGAGAGCTTTATCCAGACGATCTTTGGCCATTTTGTTCTTTTGTGCCACCTTTATGTTATCCATAAAAGTCATGAGAGCATCCATCGCCTTCTTTCTCATTTCGAGGTGACGCTCTTGAATAGTCTGCACTCTTTCTAACAAATCTTTTTCCGGAGTATGGTGGCAAGTCTGACATGATTTATTCACGTTCAGCATAGGTGATCGAACATGGTGATTAGTAATTTTCATGGCCCCTACGCGCTCATATGGCATGTGGCAGTCCGTACATGAAACACCCGCTTTAGCGTGAATCCCTTGCGAGTACATTTCAAACTCAGGGTGCTGAGCTTTAAGAACTGGTGCTTGCGTTTCTGCGTGGACCCAGTCTTTATGTTTGTTTTCTTGGTAGTAACTGAGGATTTGATCGCCTTTGATCCCTTTAGACCATGGGAACGTCAACGTTTTCTCAGGTCCTTTGAAGAAGTATTCAACGTGGCATTGAGCACACACAAATGTTCTCATCTCTTGTTTAGTTGCTTGTTTATTAACATCGTAGTGTTGCACACCTTGGGATTTTTTATATTCTGCAATCCCAATCATGAAAGCTGGCTTTGTTACACGCAACTCCATTGTTGAAGGAGTGTGACAATCAATACAGCTCACTGGATGTTTTACATTCGAACGTGCATCTTTATAAGGAAGTTTATTAAGAGCATGAAAGCCAGCGAAGATATCGCCATTTCCAGCTTTCATCATGGGAACATATGTTGAAGCATGACAGTTGATACAGGCCCCTGGTTGTTTTGAGAATTCCTGCCGTTTTGTATATTCTTGATCCAGAAGCATGTAAGCGTGTCCTCGCTCTTCTCTAAAATCATGAGAGAAAGCGTAACCATTCCACATTCTTTTCAACTGTGGATCTTCTTCAATTCTTGATTGCGAAACAACGCTGCGTGGATCGGCCTGATCTGGTGTTCTTGGAGTCGCTTCCGATCCACCGTAACGCGTGCGTTGTTGATCGACTGTACGTTTATAAGAATCATATTGCTGTGGAAAATTTTTTCCCCATACTGCTGGATCGTCTTCCATTTCTCCAATTTCAACTACTCGGAAGAAAGTGTGCTTTGATTCCGTTTTTTTCTCCATAATGTTAACGAGCAAGAGACAGATTCCCACTCCAACAACTGCAGAGAGAGTCATGAGGGTAATGAGTTTTCCTTTTGATTTCATCATAGCAACCTACTTATCCTTCTTAATGGGCATGGCCAACGGAGCGATGACAAGAAACGCATGAACGCCCTTCATCCATTCCTTGTTGATGAATTGTCGTATTCATTAAATTGAAGTGACAATTCATACACGCTTTCATTGTTATATTAAAATTGTGAGATCTAATTTGAAGAGGATCTTTATAGTTACCCGTTGTGAATTTTAGCGAGTGCCAAAATCCATTGTCTGCTTTGTTAATATACTTCAACACAAAGTTTTTTGGAGTGTGACAAGAGTTACAAGTTGCCACGGCATGATGGCTACCGCGACTCCAGCTCTCATATTGATCGCGCATCAAATGACAATTCATGCAGGCCTTAGGATCGTCGGAAAAATAAGAATATCCCTTAGCATAGATGAAGGTATAAGACCCAAATCCAATGATGAGTCCAATTAACGAAGCTGCGAGTATAAACAGTAAAGGTATTTTCTTATTCATAACTTATTCGATTTTTGCAGAATAGGTGCCAAAAAAATATGACTTTGATTAGGCTTTTGGAAAATCTTTTGATTCACCTGTGCGGTAATCCAGAAGCCCGTTCATTTTTTCATTTGTGTAAAAATGAAGTTCAACGAGAACTCCGAATCGTGGGTGAAGTTTCATTGCAATTAATTTGAACCCGGCCTTGAGTTTGGGAACCAACACTGCATTATTAGTGGCGCGGTGAAGACTTGAAATGATCTGAAAACCTTCGCCCTTGGCCTTCTCTATCATCATGTTCATCATTTTTTTATAAACACCCTGGTTTCGATACTCTGGAAAGACTGCGGAATTCACCATATAAAATTCTTCGGCGTCTTTTTGAACACCCCAACTCCATCCGGCAAGTTTTTCACCATCTTTGCAAATGAGGTGGAAGCGAATTTCTGTTTTGCACTTACTTTGCAGCGTTTTGAATTTTTCTGATTCTTCGTCGGACCAGTAGAGCGAATAGTTCACATCATTGTTTTCGGCAAACAATTTGGGACGATTCTCTCTGAAAAGAGGAAAAAATTCTTCGGACGAAATAAATGAATAAGTTAAATGCATCAGTCAATTATGACAAAGATGGTACAAAAGTTGAAGCTTAGTTTATAGAAGTTTTTTTCAAGGAGGAATTAATGGAAAAAACAAACATTCCAATCACATCCGAAACTCAATATTCTGAACACGCCTACAATGTTTTAAAAACTGGTTTCGTTCTTGCCCCAATTGTTGCAGGTGCAGACAAATTTTTTAATTACCTCACAGAATGGCCTGATTATCTGGCCCCCTTTTTCCCTGAGATGCTGAATGTTTCCTCTTCCACTTTCATGTTGGGAGTTGGTGTTGTTGAAATCATAGTTGGGATTGGGGTCTTACTAAAACCTAAAATTTTTGCTTACATTCTGAGTGCGTGGTTAGTTGGTATAATTGTCAACCTCTTCATGCTGGGTGGCTACTACGACATTGCTCTTCGGGATTTAGGTCTTTCATTAGGAGCCTTTGCCCTTGGTCAATTGGCCGTTCCTCATGAACATCACCTGCACGCAGGTGAAAGAAGCTGGAGACGAGATTATCACCGTCATCCTGCTCATTAATTTCCGAGTAATCTATGCTGGATTAGAGCACAGCGGATTTCATCAGAGGAGAATATGAAATATGCTCGTCTTTATGAAAAGTACATTCACAATTTTTGGAACCGCACTCATATTACTTCAACAAAATGCGATTGCAGCGATCAATTATACTTGCCCGCAGAAATCAACTGCGGGTGTGAAAGAGATTGCTCTCTTTGATGGAAATCCTAGAGAAAATGCCCGACTCGCTCCTTTTAGAGATTCGGAACCTCAAATGTGGAGCTTCCCTAAAGCGAAGTCTGAGCCTCTTTATCTAGGTTGTTATTATGGAAAACGAGAGGAAGCAACTTATAAAGAGTTGCCGTCAACTCTTACAAAATGCGTAAGAAGATATCAGAACTCAACGCCATATTTCGAATGTACCTAGTGGATTTGAGAATTTATTTTCGTGTATACTCCGCGATCATCACTCCACCCGCATCAAATGTCCGGCTTAAGACAAATCCAAATCGTTCGTAGAGATTTCTCGCCGGAACATTTTGTTCGCCAGTCGAAACGATTAGAGGCATTCCAGGTGTTCTTGTATTTAAAACATTCTGAAGAAGGGCCTTCCCAATTCCATTTTTAAAGAATTCGGGATCTACACACATGCGAGAAATTCGAAGATAAGAGTCTTCTGGTTGAGTGGCAACGAAACCAATGAGTTTTCCATCAAGAACAAAACCGCGAAAATTTTCTTCGGCCTGCTGAAGTTCCTCTAGTGTTTCGTGCAATGGAGGGATGGCATCGGTCCCAATCAATTTTGCTTCAATGGCATAAGATGCTCTCTGAACTCTATAAATTTCTTCAAGATAGCTTTGTTCGCGGGTATCAAGTTTAACAATCATGTGTACTCTAATTTAAGTTTTCGATTCGTTCAGTTTTAAAAGTCTTATTATGAGTCAAATAGACTCTTCCATCAACAAAGATATGCACGACGAACATTTTCTCTGTCTGATTCACATTGACGAACTCTCCGGTACAAACATCTTTCAAGCATTCTGATGATTCGGGAGTGAGATCACGAACATTATACCAACCCAATTTTTCTACGAAGGCTTCTTCTGAATTTTCAATCCCTCGAAGTTCGGTCACTCTTGCGACTCGATTATGCAATGTCATCACAACATCGTTCACTTGAATTTTTTTATGACTAGAAAATGTTCTAAACGTCGGAGAGGAATCAATTGTTGTCGAACATCCAGTGATTAAAAATAATGCAATAAGAATAAAAAAAGGTTTGCGCATTTGTGCTCCAGACAATGTGGAGCTTGAGTATCGGCACTTAACGCTTTCACAAAAGTGAATTTTTCCTCAAGGAAGTTTTGCACATGCTGCGTATTTTTGATCAAAGCTTTTCAATCTAGAACTAAGGTCCCCCACATAAAGAAGGAATTCTAAGATGGCAGGACAAGTCGCAAAGCAACCACTCACGAAACGCTTAGAGGATATTATTCACTTCATGCTCGCAGGTGTACTCCAAGGTAAAAATACCTCTATCGACCTCGAAAATATTTGTGGAGATGACTACCTCGTCTTCTCAGTCAAAGGGACTGAGGAGACGTGGAAAGTGAAAATTTGAAATAAAACTAAGACGCTTTAATGATTAATTCGAGTCGATCAAAATCAACAGGCTTCTGAACAAGATAAGTGTTAGGCAATTCGTCTGAAAGATGTGCGATTTCTGGAAGTGCACCAGTGATGAGCACTATAGGCGTTTCTGAGTTCACACCAAGACCATTTCTAAGGGCCACAAGTAGATCAATCCCATTAAGGCGAGGCATTTTGTGATCGAGTAAAATGAGATCGTACTTTTCAACCGTACATTTCATCATGGCCTCAACACCATCATTAGAAAATGTTAGGTTTTTCTCGCCCATTGTTTCATTTAAGAACATTTTAAAAACCTGGTGGATTTCTTGCTCATCATCAACGATCAAAATGTTTTTCATGTTTTGTACTTCCATCATTTTGTTATCCTAAAAAAGTAACACGTTTATCGGTCTTATTAAGTTCTATCGTAGATGAAGATTTCTTCAAGCTTCTAACCCTGTAAAATGAGCTGTAATTTTTTGAAATCTACAGGTTTGTTTAAGAAATAAGTTTTCGCTAATTCGTGGGGAGTGTGGTCGATTTCAGGGATATAGCCAGAGATGACAATTATAGGAGTCACTCTATTAGGTCCATGAGTTGTTCGAATTGCGACAAGTAAATCAGCGCCATTGAGTTTAGGCATACGATGGTCAAGCAGAATAAAATCGAATTTATTAAGCGAACATTTCATCAAAGCATCGACACCATCAGTGGCAACCGTGATGTTCTCCTCACCCATTATTTTTAATAAATAGTGTTCATAGAGCTCACGAATGTCTTGCTCATCATCGATGATAAGGATCTTTTTCATAGGGCCTTTATCGGCATTTCAGGCCGGATATAAAATTCATTTACCCGATAGCAACTGTCGGATAAAGCGTTTTAATTGCTCTTTTTCCCTGATAATTTCTGCTTTTGAACGCAATCCCATCTTTCTTAGGATCTTTACAATCGGAGCACGATTAAGAGTGGCATTCATAACGAGGTAAGGGATTGAAACAATGGGAGCGAGAATCCACAATTTTTTCTTACGCGTACGGGACAAAAAAAATTGAGCAATGACGACACCGGCATTAATGAACTTTGCTGCCGTCTCCAAGCTCACTTCTCGATCAACTTTTTTGAGTCGTATGGAAGCGGTTTGACGATCATAAGGAATTTTTGAATTTGAAAGTTCCATAATGTTCCTCCACGTCCATTTTACCCCAGGCCTCTAAAGAATATAAAGGAACTCGAAATCAAGACTGTTTTGCTTTATAATTGATCCTTATGAAATTATTTATTACTAAAATAATTGCCTTCTATATAGGCTGTTTTACCTGCTATTTTCTACAGAAAGAATTGCATTTCACTGCTGTGACGGCGGCAGCATGCATTGGTCTTGCTGGCTCGTTTTTACATTTCCCACGCTTTTATGAAAAAAGTGGATTGCATGCGGCCCTTTACTCTGGGGCTTTCGCTGGAATGACATCACTCACACTTCTTCGCAGTCCAATGGACGTTTTTATTCTTTCTCTTTTCTGCGCCATACTTTTTATTTCAAGTCGCCCTTTCGCTAACGGATTTGGAGGACGACTTGGAACAATTGCTTTCATTTCTTCTGCTGTCTTTTTTGTAATGAGGAAAATGTTGTGATCAATTTATCTATTCTTGGGGTTTCTATTTTTAGTTCTCAACTCACTTATGTCTTGGCAAAAAAAACACATTGGGGATCCATTCGCATTTCTGCGATGACAACTTTAATTTTCGTACTCATTATGCATTTAACTTCTATCCCCTTCGCAGAAACTTTAAATGCTGCTTTTTTGGGTGCAAGTTTCCTGGGAATGAGTGATCCTTCTCTCTTTTGTCATCGCGATCTTTTTATGGGTAGCCTTATTTTTACCTTAATTTTTATTTTCATTTTGCCTTATAACATTGGACTGGGCGGTGCTCTTGGGACTGCGGCCTTCGTCTCTTGCTTGATCATTCGCCTCATTCGCAAAGCTATCCCTATAACTAGGCGCAACTTTCCATCATTCAAAAGAGTTTGATAAATAGCTCTCAACTTCACAGGGAGCCTTCATGAAAATTACACTCGCATTTTTAATTCTAATTTCATCGACCTCTACTTTTGCTAAAGATAGCCGTTGGAAAATTTGTAAAGGTGACGTTGTTCTCTTCGAAGAAAACAGCAAGCTCATTATGAATGTATATGAACATCGCTCAAGTACAGGTCGCTCGACAGAACTCACACTTATTTATGGTGGCCATACATTAACTGGAACTTTCGATAACAGTGAAAGCGATAGCGGTCTTATCAATTTGAAAAATGCGCAATCTACTTTTAACGGATGGATGACGGCTGATTCGCAATCGGATGTAATTGAATTGAGCGGCCACTTGAACGTGAATGCTTCAACTCCAGTAGAAGCAAAACTCAACTGCGAGTTATTGGCCGATTAGAGCAACTTTGGCTTCACTTCAGCGAGTATTGTTTGGAGTGAAGCAATGATAAAATCTTGATTGATCGAATCACCATAAATCATATATTGCTTTGAAGTGAAGACTTGTTCGAAATCTTTGGTCTTCTTCTGTGTTTGCATTGTTCCGCTAGACATATCTATTCCACGTAAATTAAAAGAATACTTAAGAGTCAGCGTTTTTTCTTTTTCACTTAAACAGAGAATCAGTGAATCGATGTTACTCATTTCACGTGAAGTCGGCGGCATCAGTTTCACTTCAACCATCCCTTTCACACTTTTCATTTCTTTTACTTTAAAGCGAATAAAGTTTTCGATAATTTCTAAAGTTTGTTTAATCACCGGACGTGGTTCAATTACAAGTTCAATGTGACCGGCCGGTTGAACATCGTCTTTATCAAAAAACGTCAGATAGAGACTTCCATTTTTATCTGTCACAGAAGATGTTTCTGAAATTGTAAATTCGAATGAGAACTCTTTTTCTTCATTTGCATTAAGGGCGATGTTCGAGCCAAGGTTGTTTTCTGCCAGTTTGGAAAAAGCTTTGGCATCTTTTGTTTTAATTTTTTTGTAATTTCCTTCTGCCAGCATGATTTTAACTAGCGAAAGAGTGATGTTGTCGGCGCTATGATTGCGAATTTTTAAACTGCCTTTAATAATATCGCCTTGATTCCATTTTTCTCCAATGGCCTCAAGTGTAAATTCTAATGGTTTTAAAAACGTTGTTCCTTTCATGCGATCTCCAAAACGCTGTAAAGGAATCATCATATAGCAAGATTAATTAGAGGGAAAGAATTTCGTTTAGCTTGGCCTTAAGGGCGTAGAAGACATCGAAGGCCTGTTTCTTACCGCCTCTATCATAGACAATTTGAGGAATGATCCCATTGTTGGCATAAGTATTTTTAGGGGCTTCAAGATAGATTGGATCTTTATACGCTTCAGCGATGCTGATGATAGACCATCCCTGTTTACGTAGTTCCTTGACCAGTGAATCGATGAACATAACAGTCGCATCCATTTCATGAAGAAGGATGACATGTTTTGGGGAACGTCCAATTGTTCTGACGGCGAGGTCATCGTAAAAATTCGCCGCTCCAATCACATGATTGAGAAAAAGTTTTTCAACTTTTTTGAAATCAATTTCTCTTCCTTTAGTTCTTGCTTGATTAATTTTTGATGAAAAAAGATAATCATCATTATCTATGGAGACCATGCCATTTCTATAATTTTTATCTTTTAACCAGGAACGCATCGGATCTCGTAATTTTTCCTCCCTCCCTTCATGTAAATATGGATAACGAAAATATTTTTGACCTGTAAAAAGAGGAGTCAAGAATTCATCGGCTTTCTTGGCATCTTTTGAAAACTCATCGAATCCAACATCATCTAGACGAGGATGTGAACAAGAGTGGTTGGCAATAAAATGTCCTGCATCTTTGTATTTTTTAAGTTGAGTGATAACTTCACTGGTTTTTTCTCTTTTACATGGATTGGCAAAGATCATCACGGGCGGTACGTTCAGTGCTTTGAGTTTTTTTATGAGCGTGGTAGTTCTCTCTTCACTAGTAAAAAAAGCTGACGAAGGCATGGGGGCATCGTCAAAGGAAAGCGCAACCTCTTTAGAATAAGCAGTTAGAGGAAGAAAAAGGAGAATAAGTATTTTCATAGCGCTCCAAATCCACGAATAATTTTGACGATAGGGTGATTATCAAGTTCTTCCGTCGACATATTGGCGTAGATGTAAATGGAGTGCTTCCAATATCCGTCGCGAGGCCCCACCATAAATAATCTATTTTGGTAAAGAGACGATTTAATGTAAGGCAATGGAAGAAAAGTACATCCAGTTCCACTGGCCACGAATCGCGCAAGACAAGACACAATATTACTTTCGAGAAGCACTGTTCTTTTTAGGCCTTCTTTTTTCATGAAAGTGACAAGTTCTTTTCCCAATTTAGTCGAAGGTGTCGGGATAATCAGATCTTGTCCGAAATAATCCATAACTTTCAAAATATTCCCGGGATTATCAAAGGTAGGAATTTTAGGGATTGTTGATGATGTGACAAAAAATACAGGAAAATCAATCTTGATAAACTTCCAGGATGTCTGAACTTTTTCATGACTAAGGAGAATGTCTGTCTGATTGTTTTCTGTTCTACTGAGGGCCTCTTCTGTCGTTGAAGAAAAAATTTCAAGTTTTCCCTTCATTCTTCTGGCGACTTTCGCCAAAACTTCGGCAACAAAGGGACGTTCCACTTCGTCAGTAACAAGAATTCGGGCAACCGGGGAACTTATTTTAAGTGTTTTTTCTTCCACGCATTTTGAAACTTCATCTTTGAGATCAAAAAATAGTGAAGATGATTTTTGTAATTCATGTCCTTTTGAAGTTAAGCTGACAGATTTACCATTACGAAGAAAAAGCGGTGTCCCGAGTTGCTCTTCTAAGTTTTTAATCTGTTGACTGAGTGAAGGTTGAGTGATTCCTAAAATTCCAGCGGCCTTTGAAAAATTCAAGTGTTCCGCACAGACGAAGAAGGCATATAGATAATTCATATTATACATATAGGATTATCCTATAACAGGCAGGCAATTATTGCAATTGCCTATTTTGTATTTTTCGTCTATAATCAAGAACAGATATGGCTTACTTCTCGAATAATTCATTAATCGAAATAAAAAGTTTCATCAAATCTCATTTCAAAAACGTTACCGAAATCGAAATGATTTGCTTTTTCCGCCGAGATCAGACGAAGACCTTCTCCCCGAGAGATATCTGCAGTCAAATGTTCTTGAGCGAATTAATGACGAAACAAACTTTGGATCACTTACTATTGAAAGAATTAATCATCAAAATCAATGATTCGAACTTTCAATTCAATAAAAATTCGCCGTTTGAGATGAATGGATCTCTAAACATTCTCCAAGAGTTGTTCGTTCATCGAAAAGCGGCGATTATTGACACACTTTTCAGTACTCAATCTTAAAATACCAATTAAACTAAAGAGATGACTCTTTTCCAAAAGTATCTCAATCTCGTAAAACCTCTGTTTCCTTCATGGAAGTTTTACGATGATTACTCAGAAACAATTATGCTTTTTTACCGTAGCGACGTTTCTGACATCTGGAAACCACTTTATCGAACGCCTAAAACCTCTTTAAAGGGTCTTTTTGTCAACGCTCAAGGCAATTTGAGTCTTGCGATCCATTCCCATATTGGACAGCTTTTAAACGACATTGAGACTCATGAAGGACAAATTCCTTTTGACCAAACGTTGTCTTACAAACTCACCATCAATATGGTTCAAGCTGCAATTACACCTCAACAAAAATTTCAATTCAAACTAGCAAGTGTAAATAAAGAAGGGATCATCCAAGAAGATATTCTGCTCTCACCTATTTATGAGGTGAGTATTTAATGACAATCGTAGCAGCATATGAACTCATTGCTCGCTTGATGGCCTTCGCCCTTTTTTGGCAGTCTATTGAATTCATCAAACTCAAGAACGAAATAACAGAAAAAGGAATTTGGCGCTGGAGTGATCTTCGAACAGAACTACTTTTCCTTCCTGCGCTTCTTGTGAAGTTTTTCGATTACATCATGCCTGAAAAAAATTTCACACGAATGATGAAGGTGAGATTAATGGCAACACTTGTCCTCATCATTTATCCTCAATCATCCAGCATCATCGCACTTTTGTTTGTGACAACTTTTTTGATCACCATCAGGTGGCGAGGATCTTTTAATGGTGGTAGCGATTATATGTCTCTCATCGCGCTTCTTACTCTGCTCGTTGGATCGATGAACGTTCGCTGGATGGAAGGAGCGCTTTGGTATCTCACAATTCAAGTCATTCTCTCATATTTTATAGCGGGAGTTCATAAGGCAAAAAGAGCGAAATGGCAGACGGGAGAAGCGGCCGCTGACTTTATCTCGGCCCCTCATTATCAGGCGCCTCGCTTTGTTTTAAAAGCACTCGAGCATCCATTTATTTCCAAAATGTTTTCGTGGTCCGTCCTTTTATTTGAACTCGCCTATCCCTTAGTGCTGCTCTTTCCTAAGACGTTCTTCATTTTCGGAGTGCTCTTTCACCTCAGCAATTTCGCTATCTTTGGCCTCAATCGCTTCTTTTGGGTTTGGCCCGCGACATACCCGGCCCTCTACTTATGCGCTTCATTGTTGAAATAATTTCAAATGTGTCCCGAACTTTTAAAAAGCGTGGTAAACAAAATCACCTTTTGAAACTTATTAGGAGTCATTATGAAATTTATTCTATTATTTGCTGCTTTAGTTTCTACACACGCTGCATTTGCTGAAACATCTATCTATGAAGAAAACAATAAAGTGATTGCTTCTCTTGATGCTCATACAGATGCAAAAAAACTTTATACTGTTTTGAAGGTTTCTGAGACAGAAGCTCGTTCTGGAAAAGTAAAAGTTTTTAATTCAACAGATAAAAAAGCAACTATCTACTGTTACAAATCAAAAATCCCTGTAGGACTTCCTTACGGATGTACTCTTTCAATCGACATTAAAAACAAAGCAAAAGGAACAGTTGTAAAACTAGATGGGAATCGTCTGTTTGCTCATTTAACAAAAGAAGACTCTAAAGCACTTTTTAAAGCGCTTAACGTTCCAGCGATCAATGGATTTATGGGTGCTTCAAAAATATTCTCAACATCAGATGATAGAGCTGCAATCACTTGTTCATTCGAAACAAACTGCCACATTTCAATGGATCATTACTAAGCTTATTGTTTTAAGGGAATGACGACAGTAAACGTCGTTCCCGCTTTTTCTTCACTATGAACGCTCACTTTTCCATTATGACCTTCGACAAGTCCCCTTACTAAAGTTAATCCTAATCCCCATCCGATAATCGATCCTTGTTTGACTTTTTCAGCTCGTTTAAACTGCTGAAAAAGTTTTTCCTGCTCTTCTTTTTTGATGGGATTTCCTTCATTGTGAACTGCAATGATTATTTGATCTCTTGATGCTTTCAAAGAAACAATTACGTCTTTTCTTGGGTCACCGTACTTAATAGCGTTGTTACATAAATTTTCAAGGATCCTTCGAACGGCATCAGAATCAATGTTGCCAATGATTTCTTCTCCATCAACAAAGACGAATCGATTCCCATGAATACTAGTCAGTTCATCTAGCGTTTCTTTTACGAGTTCTGTAACATTTTTCTTTTGAAATTTAAGAACTAGTTTTTCACCGGCATTTATCAAGTTTGCATCTAATAAATCTCGAATCATGTGATCAGCTCGGTCCATGAGATCCGAAATTCTAAATGCAATTTTCTGTATGGCAGGATCTTCAGATTTTCTAGAAATGAGTTGTGAACTCATTTTTGCAGCAGCTAGCGGTGTTCGAAGATCGTGAGACAACATGGCCACGAATCTCTCGCGCATTTCCCGTTCTTCATTTAAACGTTCGAGAATCATTTTGTGATCGTGAATATCAGTGTTCGCACCTACCCACTTTATGATTCTTCCATCATTACTTTTAATCGCAACTGCACGAACAAGATGCCATCGATAGGTGCCATCTGTACCTCTTTTAAATCGTTGTTCCATCTCAAAATAATCACGTTTTTCATGAACTGTATTTTCTACTTCAACTAGGGTTTCAGCGACATCTTCCGGATGCATGGGCAAGGCCTGGGGATCATTCCAAACCATTCCTCGAGGTTGATTAAGATATTTGTACCACCAATCACTATACCAATCGACCTGCAGCTTAGCATCTGCTGTCCAAACAATCATCGGAAGTGCATTCGCAATTTCTTGAAAACGTTTATTATCTTCTTCCACCATCATTCGCAATTGGACATGTTCGGTGACATCGGCAACGATGGCCATGATACCTTTGATATTGCCGTTTAAATCACGAAAGGGATGATAACCAAAATTCAATATACGAGTTCTAGTTCCATTATCTCCTACAATTTTGAAGGGAATTTCACGGCCAATATGGGCCTTTCCATTGCGATAAACATTATCAAGGAGTGGAATAAAATCATCAGCTTCGTGCTTGGAAAAAACTTCTCTGACAGTTTTTCCGACAACTTTTTTTTGAAGAAGCTCCTCATATGCAGGATTGGCCAATGTATAAAGATGCTCAGGTCCAATGAGTATGCACATAGGAATGGGCGATTGTTGAAAAAAATCATTCAATTCTTTTTCATGCATTTGATCGATTTCATTGCGATATTTTACGAATTCCGATGAGGCATTTCCGATTCCTCTATGAATAGCATCAAGGATAATTTTCTCAGACAAATCATCTAAACGTTCATTGTCACCACGAAAAAAATCAAAGAGTATCCGTGTTAAAATTCTATATTCGATTAAAATATCATTAAGGTCGTAATGCATATGTGATGCTCGTTCACGTCCATGAGTTCCACCAATATGCGCGCTCTCTTTTGTGTTATCTGCTGTTTTCCCCTCTGAGAGGGCCTCAATAAGATTTTCTAAAAAGTAAGGAAGACTATCGACAAGACTTTCTCGATCAGTCATTGTTGCTGATTCCATCTCTCGACGTGCTCGTTCCACAAATTCTGCAATAACTTGATCTTTGATCCGACTTAATTTGTTTGCGGCCTGTTCGGGTGTAAGAGTGATCATACCTATTTTCACTGCTAAATCGATGCCGTTCATTTACAACGCATCGTTTCGATGCAGTTCCCATTGAGCCAGTTCGACTTCTGCATTATTTTACCTCCATGTATAAAAAAAATATTTTCACCCGAAGAAAAATGATTCTTCTTTGTTTGGCAACGTCATTACTGGGAATTCTTTCTTTTTTCATTGCTAAACTCCTGCTCCTCTCTATCGCTTTTTTTACAAATTTATTTTGGTTTCAACGACTATCCATTCAGTCTGTAGAACTCGTAAATATGAATGTGCATGTCACTCATCTCATCATTCCCATTCTTGGTGGATTGATAGTGGGCCTCATGGCCAAATATGGAAGTCAGGCGATACGTGGTCACGGTATCCCTGAGGTCATGGAAAATATTCTGACGAAAGAAAGTAAAATTCCTCGCCGTATGACTTTGTTAAAACCACTCTCCGCCGCTATTGCCATTGGTTCAGGAGGTCCATTCGGAGCTGAAGGTCCCATCATTGCAACCGGAAGTGCTGTTGGGGCGTGGCTTGGAAGACATACAAACTTTAATGAGTATGAGAGAAAAATTCTTCTTTCAGCTGGTGCAGCCGCTGGAATGACATCCATATTCGGCACTCCCCTCTCAGCTGTCTTTATTACAATTGAACTTTTACTTTTTGAATTTAGTGCTAAATCTTTTATACCTGTTTTGATTGCTGTCTCGACAGCATTTTCGATTCGCCTTGCAACTGGACACACTGGACCTGAATTTCCCATTGGGGATTTCACTGAGCATGTTAGTGGATGGAATACGCTTTTTTATTTTTTTGCCGGTGCCCTTGCGGGATTGTTCGCTTGTTTTTTTACAAAGATCGTTTTTTATGTCGAAGATACGTTTGAAAAACTTTCGCTGCACTGGATGTGGTGGCCCGCAATTGGTGGATTCTTTGTCGGCGTGATCGCACTCATTGAGCCTCGTGTTTTAGGTGTCGGCTATTCCAATATCACAAACGCACTTCAAGGAAAATTACTTCTCATTCCTGCTATCACTCTCCTCGTTTGGAAATTTCTTGCTTGGGCCATTTCTCTTGGCTCTGGAACATCGGGAGGAACTCTCGCTCCACTCCTCACTTTCGGTAGTTCACTGGGAGTTATTATTAGCCTCATTGGTCAAGCAGTCTTTCCTGAAATCGGAATTGTCACTCAAGTCACCGCACTCGTTTGCATGTCCTCAATGTTTTCAGGAGCAACTCGCGCTGTTCTCACTTCAACTGTTTTTGCTCTTGAAGTAACAGGGGCACACTTTGGAGTGGCCCCTCTATTAATCGGAAACTGTGCGGCCTACCTCATCTCCTCATTCTTTTTGAAAGAAACTATTCTTACAGAAAAAATCGTAAGACGAGGCATTCATGTACCGGATGATTATTTTGCAACAAAAACGGAATCCACTACTTCGCCGTGACCTTTAGTCCGATAATCGAAATGAGCAAAAGAGCGAGGAAAAAAAGTTTCAGTGGTGAAGCCGATTCTTGAAAAAGAAAAATTCCACACACCGCTGCTCCCAGAGCTCCGATGCCTACCCACACGCCATAGGCCGTTCCAATCGGCAACGTTTGAGTTGCACGTGCGAGCAAAAACATACTGAGAGCAAGTGTAACGAGAGTAAATAGACTGGGAATGAGTTTGGTGAAACCGTCTGTGTATTTGAGGCCGATGGCCCAACAGACTTCAAATAATCCAGCGACTACTAACATAATCCAAGATGACATAGAACACTCCTTTTAAAAGAGCGTCGTCTTGTCTTAACCGGGTACGGCGCATCTCGTCCGGGATAATAGCATTTTAATTATTTTTTTTGCTCTGTCATCATTTGGTCTATGTCTCCAATTGATAACTTTCTGTACTTTTTAGAATCTAATAAACTTTTTTGAATTCAAGATTAATACGGTTATCGCCTTGGGAAAACCAGATCTGATCATGGTCGATGTTCACATCAAAGTTCATTCCTCGCTCAACAAAAGATTCAATATCCTGCCCGTCGCTAACCGTTAAATGAGTGATGTTCAAGTGATCAAAGCGCTGAACGGTGTTTTCAATCGATTTAAACCAGTTCTCGCTTGTTTGTCCTTGATAAGTATAGATCGAAACCTCTTTGGCCTTAGAACACATCTGACGGATTCTACGCTCGTCTGGGTGGCCAAGATCAATCCAGTGGTCAATCGAGCCGTCGTAATTAATTTTCCACATATCTGGCTCTTCATCAGAACTCAGGCCTTTGGTAAACTCAATCCCCTCCTGAGAAAGGAGAACAAAGGCGACAAGCCGATACATCATTCGCAAATCGGTCTCAGAAGGATGTCGAGCAATCGTTAAATTGTAATCTTCATAGTGATGAATATTAAGATTAGCTACAGCTAATTTGACTTTGAATATAGTAGATTTAAGTGCCATTTCCGATGAGTCTACAGCACAAGTGACATTTTGTCCCTGGTCCCACAATGTTTACTAAATCAAAAACTTTCTTACAAAGGGCACCTTTTCGTAACGTGGGAACAAACGACGCTGGCAATTTATTCCTGAATTCGTGTACAAAAATCCTTGTCGCAAACAAGGGGGGACTCCAGTGGTAGCAAAAATTTTAATTCTTTCGACACTCTTTCTCGCAACAGAAGCTTTCTCACAAGCAACAATCGAAACGTCTTTAGGTGGAGACTCTCAAGTTCTCGATTACATCGCCAAACACTTTTCAGCGTCCTATCACGGAGAACTTTATGGAGTTCGTAGAGATGCTTTAAGCGAAGACAAAGGCCAGAAAGAAATCAAAGATTTTAGAATTATGCACAACCCGACTCTCATCTATAAACCGATCGAGAATTGGCAACTTCTCTCATCTGCTGAATTTAAATTCAGTGACCAGGAAGCTGCGGTTTCAGGCGCTGGCTACCCAAATGGTTTCTACCGCGCACTCGTTACCCTCACACGTAAAAATGTATTAACTGAAGCTGATCACGGCGTAAAACTCGATCTCGGTATCGGTCGTCGCCAATTTGCAACAGGAGCTGCTCAAAACCTGGAAGGTGAACGTACACTCACTTCATATGGTAACAACCGCGTATTTGCGACAGTTTCAAAAAATATTGGCAATACAAGTCTCTCACTCTTCTCGCAATATCTTCATAACGACATCAAAAAGTCTTCAAAATCTCAGTGGAAACACTCTGCTGAATTTATTCCATCAGTGAACATTCAAATTACTGACAAACTTTCATACTTTTGGAATGACGACATCATCATAAACACCGCAAAAATGGACGATACTGATTCATCAACAGGAATCACACACGAAATGAACGTGGGTTACGTGACTTACCAATGGAATGATAAAATCAGCACATACTACCAATTAAAATATTACCACAGTGAAGGTTTCGAAAGAGGTTTCCAATCGAAGACGGATTTCATGGAACACTACACTGGTTTAACTTACGCTTTCACAGCAAAAAATTCTGTAACGTTTGAAGTGGGCAGCGAACTCGCAACAGCTCGTGACGGACGTGACGTATTCTCTAAAAAAGTGAGTCTCCCAGAACTCGCTCTTTACGTAGATCTCGCGATCTAGTCTTATCGGTGCCTGCCTCCGAGCGGGCACCTGTCTTTTTT
>CAMLRB010000028.1 GCA_946482295.1 uncultured Bacteriovorax sp.
CCTGTTGTTGATAAAGTTCGCGATCAAAATAAAATTGATGATACACATGCTGTTTTAGAGCGCTATGAAGGTTGTACAAATGGTGCAGATATCTATCGTTGGGTGATTGGTGATGGAGGCCATACATGGCCAGGTGGAAATTCACAGAAGAAGCTTTTTGGAAAAGTGACAAAGGAGCTTGATGCTACTGAAGAAATTTGGAATTTCTTTCAGCAACATCCGATGAGTGAGCATCCTCAACGGGATAAATCTCCTCGGGCCCCAGCTCAAATTCCGGCTCCACGGTAATACGATAAACATCTGCAGAGCGAATTTTGGTGCGATTGAAAAAATAATACGCGCAGCCAGTGACGAAACCAAAAACAGATCCTAAAAAATGGCTGAGGTAACTAACTTCAGGTTTTAGTGTTTGCGGAAAAAAAAGAATTAATGCAATTCCTGTCGATTTTAGTATTCGTCTTGTGAGCGATTCCCGCAGATCTATAAAAAATGAGAGCGTGATCCAACACGCTCCCATCCAATAAACCACTCCAGATACACCTATAAGGTTTGTCTCGGGGGAGAGAGTGGTTAAGACGATCAAATTGATGAGTCCACCAATAAGAAAGCCCATAAAAGGAAACAACCAAAAACCAAAAGTCGTCGATAGAAAATAAGCGAAGGGGATGAAGAGGAAAAGATTACTGCCCACGTGCGTGAGATCGCCATGTGCAAAAAGTGTCGTCCAAGGTTTCCACCAGTGTTCATGCATGAACACTGAAGTAAAGGACGCTGGCATCCATGTATCTGCTTTAAAAAAACCATTGAGAAACAGCGATGTTCCAACAATGAGTAGCAAAACAAGAAAGAGCGTCTGCACAAGCCCATTGGCCTTGGAGCTTTCTGATTTTTTAGTAAGAAAATTTTCTATCATCTCTATTTTCGTTTCCATGCCTAAAAGGTGGAGATGGTTTTATTTTTGGCAAGGGAGGCGGTTTAATGAAAGGTGGTTCCTCTAGCGATACCGCTTATTAAATTAAGTACATGTGCAGCTTGAAAAAGAAATTAATTCGCGTTCTAATATTAAAAAATAGAAAAGAAGGAGTTTATCTATGAAAAAGCTATTAAGTCTTATGGCACTTTCTCTCATGAGCGTTTCTGCTATCGCAGTAGAACCATCTGTTCAGATCACATCATACACTTACGTAAATCAAGAAAGAAAAGTTGCTGAGCTTTGTGGAGTTGTTAGCAATTCTACAGGTGGAGCAAATTTCGTTCAAATCACTGTTGATTACAACAGCAAACGTCCAGCGACTTACAATACAATCGCAGGATCAGATGGAAAGTTTTGTACAGTTGTAGTGACTTATTACGGAACAGCTCAGGCCAGAATTCTTCAATAGGTGAATGAAACCAATCTTTGTTAAGAATTCTTCAATTGCAAAGTTAATAAGGGTAGAGGCGATAGTCATCTACCCTTTTGTTTTTTTTGCTTCTGAAAATCCTTCATCCATTCTCGTTAATCATGAAAGTGTTCATCTAGATCAAGTAAAACGATTAGGATTCTGGACTTTCTATTTTCTCTATTTAAAAGAATATATTCTTAATCGTGTTCAACGAATGAGTCATTATGAAGCTTATAGGGCCATAAGTTTTGAAAGAGAAGCTTTTGAAAAACAAAATAGATCAGAAGATGGATGATTTAGGATTGAAAGTGGAATCATTTTTCTTTTCGCTCAATGGGAAAACGTCTAAACTAAGCTTTTAAGACAAGGTGTATAAATGAAACTTAAGATATTTTCTTTTTTGAGTATAATTTTTCTCTTCACATCGTGCGGATCTATAAAGGACCTTTTAAAAAAGTCTGAAGTTCATGAAAAAATGGCAACTCAACTAGAAACACAAAATTACACTTTTTCCGTAGCAGAATTGCAGAAGAAACTCATTGGCCATCTAGAAGATACAGGACTTGGTGGTAAAATGATTATTCTCAACTCCAATAAAACCATGGGAATGAATCACGAAGAAGTGCGCGAAGAAATGGAAGATGGATTTATGTACAAAGACCGTATGTACATTTCAACGCCGGACTTCAATATGGATTTATTCACTTCAGATTTTAAAAAATTAAAAGATAAGTTATTAAATGCGAAATATCACATTCTGGAAAATACCGAGCAAGGTTTTCTTGTTGTTAAAGGCAACACCGTTTATGAAGCAAACGTCTTCAAAGATAATCCTCAGCAATGTTCTTTGCGTGTTTTTAAAATCTCAAAAGTTGTTCGTCCTATCGATTTTAATATTGATTGGTTGAATCTTATTAAAAAGAATGGATCTTTTTTTAATTTTAGTGACGGTCCAATTGATTTCGTGGCTTCACGTAAATATCAAGTTCGCGATAGGTTAGAGGAACTCAATGTTTTTTTCCGTATTGATCAGGAGAGAGCTGAGAAGATGGAATCTGAATTAATGACAACACTTTAATTCATGCAAACTTTCCCAATTGATTTATTAAAAGAGAAGATAAAAGACGCATTAATTGCTAAAGATTTTCTTATCGTTAAATCAACACCGGGTTCAGGTAAAACCACGCGCGTCCCAGTTTTTTTGAAAGAAATTTTTGCAAAAAAGATATATGTATTAGAGCCACGAAAATTAGCAGCGAAGTTAGCGTCTTTCTATGTTGCGTCCAGCTTAGGTGAAAAAACAGGCGAGAGTGTCGGACACGTTTTTAAATATGAACGAGTGGCAAGTGAAAGCACTCAAGTACTTTTCATTACAGAAGGAACGTTTTTAAGGTTTCTTTCTCAAGATCCTTATTTAGAGAATTGTGACGTTGTAATACTCGATGAATTTCACGAGCGACATTATCAAACTGACGTTGCTTTAAGTTTTCTTCTCAAAATAAAAGAGAAAAATTCAAAACTAAAAATCATCATTATGTCTGCCACTATTGATCTAGTGGAATTGCAATCTTTACTTGGTGAGAAAGTGGAAACACTTGAGCTCAATGAAAGACGTTTTGATTTAAGCCTCGAGTATCTCCCCAACGATACGCTGTTACTTAAAGAACCTCTAGAACGGAAGGTTTTTTCTGCTTTCAAAACAATTGAGAAAAGAGAAGGGCATGTCCTTATTTTTTTGCCGGGCATGTACGAAATAAATTTATGTGCAGATTTGTTCACCAAAACGGACTATGACATTGTACTTCTTCACGGAGAATTATCGGGTGTTACAATTGATGAGAGTTTCAATGATTTAAAAAGAAAAAAAGTCATTCTTTCTACCAATATTGCTGAAAGTTCAGTGACTATCCCTGGTGTAAGAACAGTTATTGATTCAGGCCTTCATCGTACAAGTAGGCTAAATCCAATCACACGACTTCCATTAGTGGAGTTGAAAAAAATTAGTCAATCTTCAGCAATACAAAGGGCCAATCGAGCATCACGTGAGGATCATGGTTTGGCGATTAGACTTTACTCCGAACTTGATTTTCAAAGCCGACCAATGTTCGATTCTCCAGAAATTAATCGCACAGATTTAAGTGAGCTTATTTTGAGTTCACTTCTGCTCTACAAAGTAGACATCGACTCACTAAATTTTGTGACACCACTCAATCAGCTTGAGCGTAAAAACTCCAAAACTTATCTTGAACAAATTGGACTGCTGAATAATTCAGAACTAACGACCGCTGGAACAAGAATCGCCCGAACTCCTTTTCATCCTCGTATTGCAAAGATCCTTGATGTCGCCTCGACATACAACACATCCACATTTCAACAAGTGGCCAATCAGCTTGGAAGAATCGTGGAACCTAAGCGACTTGATCGTTTTATGTCATTGGCAATGAAAAATTTTAAAGTTTCAAATGCCGGAGACGGGGAAATTGAAAAATGTTTTCTATCTGGTTTTATTGATCAAATTGTAAAAATAAAAAATAAGGATCATCTCATTCACATGAATGGAGAGACTTATGTAATCGCGGATTCTATTGCCGATACCATCGACCCACGACATTCTTTATGGATTATTTTGAATGTTGACAATCGCAATCGTGTGACAAACATAATGCCGATAGAAGAAGAATGGCTGTTCGATCTTCCTCATTTTCCTATAGAAGAAGAGGATGATGTTGATTTTGATCCACATACTTTTAAAATGAAACACGAACGAATCAGTCGTATCGGAGCGATAGTTCTTAGTCGCGAAAAAATTACGAGCGGTGTTACTTCCAAAGATTCTGAAGACGTCATTCTCAAAAAGTTAATGAGTTTAATGTCAGATAAATGCAAGGAAGAGCAATTTTTAAGACTTGAATTTTTTGAACAATTCACAGTTAAAAAGATTGCTGATTATCCCACCAAAGAATGGCTGAGGGCCCAATTACCTTTTCTCATGAATGGGGGAGACTACGGCTGGCCACAATTAATGGAAAGTTATGTTCAAGAAGTTTTTGCTTATCTCAACGAAGAAGGACATTTTAATTTAGAGATGGACTTGCCACTCCAGCTGACTCTTCATGATAAACGAAAAGTACCATTGCATTACGACCTCTCAAATGGTGTGCACTGCCAGTCTTATATTCAGGATTTTTTTGGTTTGAATAACGTACCAGTTGTTCTCAAGGGCAAAGAGAAAGTGAAAATTCACTTACTCGGGCCCCATAAACGACCTCTTCAAGTCACGCAAGATCTACCGAGTTTCTGGAATAAAACTTATAAGGAACTTTATAATGAACTCAAGCGTGATTACCCTCGCCATTATTGGCCCTTAGAGCCGCAAAAAGCTAAACCAATCCTGCTGCTAAAGAATGTTCCGCTTTAATAAGTTGTACTCATTAATTAAAGTTAACCCCAATTAGTCTTCTCGCGATCTTACTTCGATTAACTCAATTTTAAATTGTAAATTCGAGTAGGGCCTTATAAGTTGTCCCACCTGACGATCACCATAGGCGAGATGAGCGGGTACATATAAATTTCTTTTGCCACCTTCTTTCATTCCCACCAACCCTTGATCCCAACCTTTAATTACTCGCCCCGTGCCGAACACAAATTGGAATGGCTTTCCTTTGTCGATAGATGAATCAAATTTAGTTCCATCATCTAAAAAACCATCGTAGTGAGCAAAGCAAAGAGCTCCTTTTTTGATTTCTTTGCCTGAACCTATAGCAACGTCCTCAATAATTAATTCATTTTCGTTCATGATTTGTCCTATGAAAATTCTGTTTTATTGTAAAACAATTTGTAAGTTAGAACAAATTGTCCCGCTTTGTGAGTTAAAATTCTCGTGAGCAATATTGAAAGTTGTATGATATATCTTATTTATGAACATTGTGAATCAACATGTATCACGGCTTGATTATGAAAGTGCGTATTTAGCCGAGAAGAAAAAGTTTGAGGCCATCTTTTATGGATCAGAAACTGCACTTGTGCTTTTCAAAGGCACAGACTTTATTGTTGAAATGCATAATGAAAAATATCAAGAAATTTATCGCGGTAGAGCACTCTTAGGTTACCCAATTTCAAAAGTAGTTCCAGAGTTATCAACAACACTTTTTCCAGAAATCTTAAAATGTGTTTACGAAACTGGTGAACATTTCATGAGCACTGAAGGTAGCGTTCGTTTGTTTGATTATAAAACAGGACAGTTAGCTGAGAGATATTTTGATACAACTTTCTCACGTCTTGATTTTGGTGATGGAATATACCGCATTCTCGCCACACCACGAGAAGTCACAGAAAGAGTTGTTGCCCGCAAAAAACTAGAGCAGAGTTTAAGAGAGCTCGAACAAGAAAAAGATTTGCGTGAAAAATTTGTCTCGGCATTAACACATGATTTAAGAACTCCTATTGCCGTTGTTAAGATCGGTGCTCAAATTCTCACGAGAAAAGCCAATAAACCAGAAGCCATAAAAGAAATTGGTGATCGAATTGTTCACAGTATCGATCGTGCAGAACGAATGATTCGTGATCTTTTGGATGTGAGTCGAATTAAGGCCGGTAAACCAATCCCACTTTCAATTGGTATGTGTCAGATGGATACAATCTTGGATTACGTACACCAAGATTTAACAGAAATTTTTGGAGAACGTTTTCAATTTATCAATAAAGCAAAAGGACTCACTGGCCATTGGGATAGTATGGCCTTACAGCGAATAATTGAAAATTTAGCAAGCAATGCCGTTAAGTATGGGGCTAAAAATAAATCAGTAAGAGTGACTGTCACTGAAGAAAATCAAGGCGTGAATATCGAAGTCCACAATGAAGGTCATCCACTTTCTTTGGAAGAACAAATTACACTCTTTGGTGAATACAATCGCTCAGAATCAGCTCAATCGAGCGGACAAATTGGATGGGGTCTAGGTCTTACTCTCGTTAAAGCGCTCTCTGAGGGACTTCGTGGCGAAGTTTCTGTCCTAAGTAACAAAGAGATCGGAACAATTTTTAAAGTTTATTTGCCACTTGATTCACGCGCTCAAGAAGCCGGTTCAAAACTATAGATCTCACACACTTTTTCAAAACCTAAATTCATGCAAATTGGAGCCGATGACTTTTCTAAGCAATGAATGACTCCAGGAATTTTTTTACTTTTTAAAAGCTCCAAGCGGTGTTTAACGAGAGATCGATAAATTCCCAGGCCTCTTTTATCGGGATTGACTGCAGATCCCATAAGATAAGCATAATCGTTAAAAAAACGAATTGCAGATGCAGCAACAGGTGAGCCTTCCAAGTAAGCAATGAAACTTTGTTCTGTTGAATCTTCGTCTTCGAATTCCATTAGTTTTTGCTGACGAAGATAATCGAGCCCTGGTGCAGGAACTCCCCAGGCCGTTTGTTGAACTTTTAACCAATCTTCCAAAGTCTCTTCATTTAATAATTTAATGGTCACATCAGGATTCTGGGAAAAAGTTATATTTTCTGGATCAACATAAAAGGCATAAAGTGTATCGCGAAGAACCAAGCCATTATCGATGAGAATTTGCTTAAGATTTAATGGTCTCGAAGATGGACAAATTTTTATACGATAGCCAACATTCAAATCTCTAAAATGCTCAATCGCCTTTGCTACTCTTTTTTGAGCTTCTTCTTCTGACAATTCTATTCGCAAAACACCATTGAGATAAGAGACAGGTGCATGTGGTGTAGTAACTTGAACCCAACTATTGCTCATTTCAATTTCGTTCATTCCATCAGGCCTTAATAACTCCCACGTCGGACGTTCAACAAGTTTTAGTTTTTCTGCCTGTGTAAGATTCATGATTTAGTGTTCCATTCTTATTTAACGCATTTAACACGTTAACTTTACCTATGATTTTCTTCAAGATTAAGGTTAAATAAAAAGCCAGATTAAGACAAACTTTTAGAGGAAGTGATTATGGAGACTAAACTAACACAAATCGAATTTCCGCTCCACAATGGTAAACATACGACGCTTTCTGATTTTGGAAATAAAGTCATGTTAGTCGTTAATGTAGCATCTAAATGCGGATTAACACCTCAATACACGGGACTAGAAAATCTTTACGAAAAATACCACGAAAAAGGATTTATGGTTCTTGGATTTCCGGCCAATGAATTCGCCGGTCAAGAGCCAGGAACAAATGATGAGATTCAACAGTTTTGTCAGATGAATTACGGCGTAAAATTTCCAGTAATGGGTAAGATTATTGTAAAAGGTGAAGGACAACATCCACTCTATAAACTTCTTACTGAAGAAAGACCAATTGCCAAGAAAAAAACAGATAGCTTATTTGAAGATAAGCTGAAATCACACGGATTGCTTTCTGGAACGCCAGGAGAGATTATGTGGAACTTTGAAAAGTTTCTTATCGGTAAAAATGGTGAAGTTATCGAACGTTTTGCTCCTGATGTTGCTCCAGAAGATCCGATGATTACTCAAGCTATTGAGCGAGCTCTGCATCTCTAGGCCCAAGACATATTGTGAGAAGTGGTCCCGTCATAAAAGTCGTGACGAGGGCCATGATCACAAGCATGGTAAAAAGTATCGGAGAGATGATTTTCAAATCAAGGCCGATGTTTAAAACAATCAATTCCACCAGGCCTCTCGTATTCATAAGAATTCCCATGGCCATCGCATCTCGCTTTGATTCACCCGTGAATCGGGCCGCAAAGTAAGTTCCGCCAATTTTTCCAACAGTGGCCAAAAAAATAATCAATAAACAGATTAACCAATCATTGATTGAACTAAGTAATCCGATCTCTGTTCTCATTCCGGTGTAAGCAAAGAAGGCCGGCAGAAAAAGAATTTTAACGAGTACTTCAAGTTTAGTACCCAGTTCGTGGGCTACTTTGCTGTCGTGAGGAATAACGGCCCCAAAAAGAAAAGCACCAAAGATAGCATGAATTCCAATCCATTCAGTGGCTACTGCAGAAAGCAAAACAAAAAGAAGGATGAGGACGATCGGGGTCTGATCATTTTCAATTCGGTCCTGCATCGAACCGATCATTTGATGAATCATGGGTTTGAAGAGTATCAACATCACTAGAATGTAGAGAATAGTGTAGAAGATCGTCATGAAAGCGCTTGTGAGATTTGATTGTGTAAAACTCACAACGATGGCCAATAAGCACCACGCGGACACATCATCAATTGCAGCGCAAGTAATTGTCGTCATACCGAGCTTTGTTTTAGACAGTTGCTTTTCATGAAGAATTCGTGCGAGTACAGGAAAGGCCGTGACTGACATTGAAACGGCCATAAACAAGGCAAATACATTAAAATTTACGTGCGGCTCGGCCATATGCTTGTAGATGACAAGTGCTAGAACTAATCCGAGTAGCATCGGAAATACGATGCTGGCGTGTGAAATCAAAAGAGTCTGTTCGCTTTTTTTCTTGATGACGGACAGATCGAGTTCCAGACCTACTAAAAACATGTAAAAGATCACACCTATTTGAGCAATGATAGAAATGAGAGGAGAGATAGAAGTGGGGATGAGGTATTGAGAAAACGACGGAGCAATCCATCCGAGGAGAGAAGGACCCAACATGATTCCCCCAATAATTTCTCCTACGACTGATGGTTGTTTGAACTTGGACACAAAGGCTCCCATAAGCTGGGTTACAACAATAATGGAGGAGAGAGCGAGCAATACCTTGAAGACTGTACTGAAGTGGGGAGCCTCCCCTCTTGTGGGCTCAACAATCATTTCAATGGTAGGGAATAAAGTGCTGCCGGTCTTGAGGATGAACCATCCAGCACCTATTAACAGGGCAATGAGACCAAAGTAAAACGCAATACTCTTTTGACGACTATCTTTCATAAAGATCCCGAATTTTAAAAACTATCAGTAATGTATTCTAGTATTTTATTTTATAGAGGAAAAGACCATTTGGAGGAGCAACTTTCCAAAGTTGTTTGTCGTGCTTAGAAGCGTTCAGCAAATTCTTAAAATCTTCAATGCTCATTTTGCCAGAGCCAACCATCCATAATGCACTGATGAGGTGGCGTATCATCTGTTTGAGAAAACCACTGGCCTCAATGGCAAATTGGAAACATTGTTCTTCACCAATAGGAAAAATTTTTTGATCGAGCAGTTGTTGAGGATTAACTATTGAAAGCTCGCAAGACAAAACGGTGCGTACGCTGCTTTTTACATTACTTCCCATAGAATAAAAATTGCAGAAATCATGTTCACCAATGATGAGTTGAGTACATGCTTTCATTTTTTCCAGATCGATTGGATTGGAAAAGTTTGCGATATAAAGTTGGGATAGTGATTGTTTTTTGTTCGTAAAAAAGTAGCGATACTCTTTGGACATGGCCTGGGAAGAAGGTCGAAAATCACCATTACACGATTCACTTTTCAGGCATTGTATATCAGAGGGAAGATGTTTATTGAGATTCACAACTAAATTTTCAATGGCCACTTCAGATGACACTTTAACAATTTGATCGCAAGCATGAACACCAGAATCAGTTCTTGAAGCACCGACAGTGGTCACCTTTTTTGATGTTAGTTTTGAAAGAGCTAAATTTATCTCACCCTGAACTGTTTTAAGATCAGGAAGAAATTGAAAGCCTGCATAATGTGTTCCAGCATATTGGATTTTAATTTTGTAATAAAACATTACAGTTGGAGATTAACACCAAAGTGTCTATATGAAGAAGCGATGGCCTCTAAAACACGTTTCACATTTTCAGGACGGCATTGTTCACCCATCTGTCCCACTCTAAATATATCGAGACCAAATGCTCCTGAAATCTCAACATGATGCTCAGTCACCATGTGTTGAATGAGTTCGCGAGTATTAACGGCGCCAATATTTTTAATCGCAACGACAGAGTTTAATCTAGACTCAGAAGGAATCAACATTTTCATTCCCATTTTTTCTAAACCGTTCTGGAGTGAAAGCGAAGAATTTTTATGTCTTGAAAATCTTTCTTCAAGAGTTTCTTCACAAATGAGTCTCAAAGCTTCATGAAGGGCGAAAACTCCTGAAACTGGGGCGGTATAATGGTATTCACCTTTTCCCCAAAACTTGTGTGCTCTTCTTGGATCTAAACACCAATGAGGCATAAGAGCTTCACGGCGGTTGACGATTTCATAAGCATCTTCTGAATATGCAATCATCGATACCCCTGGGAAGCCAGAAAAACCTTTTTGTCCTCCTACGACAACAACATCAATACCCCATTCATCCATGGGAAGTTCCATTGTCGATAATGTACAGACAGCATCGACAATTGTTCTTACTTGAAATTGTTTGGCGACTTTCAAGATGGCTTTCATGTGAATATTTTTTACTCCACATGATGTTTCACCTTGAACGAGTGCTAAGACATCATATCCACCTTTTTCTAATTCAGTCTGAACTTGCTCAGCTGTAAAAGGTTGATGGTCTTCTGTGAAAAGATCAACGACATCAGCTCCTACACCGCGAGCTATTTCTGAAAAGCGTCCGCTGAAAGTACCAAGATTTAAGACAAGAATTTTTCTTCCCGGCCATAAGAGAGAAGAAGTCGCCATTTCCATCGCAGCAGAACTCGGACCAGAAATCCCAAAAATTTTTGTCGAACGTGTCTGAAAAACGTACTGGCCCATTTCGATGATTCGGCCTACGACTTGTTTCATAGAGACACCTAAGTGACTCATGATCTTTGTATTCGCTTCAGCTATTGGCCTAGGAATGGGTACAGGACCTGCTCCCATAAGGAGAATTTCATGCTTTGGTAATAAATCTGAAAGGGGAATTGATTGAGGAGGAGGTATTTTCATACTTCTATTGTAATGAATCGCTAGATGCTTACAACTTGTAAAAAATTCCCCAAGTGATCATGTCGGGTACTCAAGCTAATTTCATTTATGCCGAACAGATTTAAAAGGAGTATTCATGAAAAGTTTAATTGCTCTAGCAACAATCAGTTTTTTAAGTGTTCAAGAGGGCCATGCACTCACCAAAGATCAATTGCAAAAATGTTTCACTCGAAAAGATAAAATTGAAAATGATTTTTATGAATCCACTTCTGATCAGCATGCAATTAAAGATATCCTTGCCGTTGCCCAACACTATGGCGAAGAAGCTAAAAGCTGCGATGACTTCAAAGCAAAGGTTAAACCAGTCCTTGAAGATTTACGTTATGTCATTGGATTGAACATTCGTTACAGAAGAATGATTGATCCTGAATTCAACAACCATTTTGAGACTATGGAAAAGTTAAAAAAATATCCTAATGTCACTCAAGAAATTTTAGATGATATCCAACTTTATGAACTTATTCTTTCAGCTGAAAAGAAGACTGATGAAGTTCGTGAATGTTCATTTAACAAAGGAATTTCAGTCGAATGTCCGGAAGGATTTTACAAATACATCGGCCAGAATTTAAAAGAGCTGAACTCTACAGTGAGAAAAGCTGGTGAAAAATTATCAGAGCCTGGAAATACAAAAAAGCCGGCCACTGGGACCGGCGCTCTTTCGAAATAAATTTATTTAGAAACGCATTTGAATTCTGGTGATCTCGTTCCATCCAAACGAATGAATTCACCAGTACCTTCTTTAGACTCACCTCTAAAGTTCGTTTCAATTTTACGTCCGTCATCAAGTTTTAAAATAGTTTGGTAAATAGGCGGGAAAGATTCTAAAACTCTAATGTTTGTACCAATAACACTATATTCTCTCACTTCATTCTCAGTCGTTGTTAGAGTTACTGTTTGATTGGCAATTTCTAATATTGAACCAGTATGTGTTAAGCAGCGAACTTTTCCGCCTAAAAAGGTAGAAGGTGCAGTTGTCTTAGTTAGTCGAACTACTGCTGATGTATTGTCGTCACCAGAAATAGTGATCATTGCATCTTGGTAATAATCTTTTGTAAGGCCATAACTTTTCAAATTAAATTTTGCTTCTCTTGTTATCAAAGCTTCACAGAAATCATTAGTCGTGTGTTTAATCGTTGCACGACATTGAACCGGCATGCTTTCCGCACAACCTTTCATAACGAGTTCGTACTTATGATCACCACAACCACCACCATGGCTAACTTTAACGAGGATATTCTCACCAGATGCATCTAGTTTTGCTCCTAAAACTTCAACCGCGCTGACTGAAAAACTAAAGAGTGCAAGTCCAGATAGAATTAATGCTTTAACTTTCATTAGTAATCTCCTTTTAAATAATTTTTGCCGTTCATATCACGATTTAAATTAGGCAGAGATTCAATGTAAGAATTACACGCCATAAGTCTTTGGAAAAAGATTCCTTGATTCAAGATTAATGATTTCTTAACCATTCCTTAGCTATTAAAATAGAGTTATGGAATATGAAATCGTGAAATCAGCCTTATTACAAAAAGCCACACCCGTAAAGGCCGAAGCGACTCAACGTTTTTTCAAAACAGGTAAAGGTGAGTATGGTGAGGGAGATGTCTTTATCGGAGTGAGTGTTCCTGATACACGTCTCATCGCTAAACAATTTGCAGACATTCCATTCACCGAAATAAAAAAACTCTTAGATAGTAAAATTCACGAAGAACGTCTTTTAGGTGGAATCATTCTCGTTAATCGATTTAAAAAAACTAAAGATGAAAAAGAACACAAAAATATTTTCCAATTTTTTATCAAGAATAAAAATGCAATGAACAATTGGGACTTAGTCGATACAACTGCACCGGTTATAATTGGAGAACATTGTTTTGCAACAAACTCGACGGTGATTATGGACAAGTTATTAGTGTCTAATCGTCACTGGGACAGAAGACTGGCAATACTCAGCACATTTGCATTCATTCGCCACGGAGAAGTTGCTCTCACATATAAATACGCTTCAAAATTACTGGCCGATAAAGAAGATCTCATGCATAAAGCAGCGGGGTGGATGTTAAGAGAGGCAGGAAAAAAAGATTTAAAAAAACTGGAAACCTTTATACAAAAATACGGATCAGAAATGCCTCGAACTATGCTTCGATATGCGATTGAAAAATTTCCAAAGCAAAAACGTCAAACTATCTTAAAACAAACGCGCTAAGACTTTAAAACTGCCCTACACCAAAAGGGGGCTAGATTAAATATAAATGATATTTATCAGAAAAACGAATTTTGGGTTGCGTCTACCAATAGGGCCAACAATCTTTATAATAGGCTTTTATTTTTACAATCCGAGGATCTGATGTCAGACGAAAGCCAAACATGCCCCAAATGCAATTCACCTTACGGTTACCAAGACCAAAACTTCTGGGTTTGCCCAGAATGTGCTCACGAATGGTCAGCAACTGTAGAAACTTCAGCAGAAGTAAAAGAAGTAGAAAAATTTCTTGACGCTAACGGAGTGAAACTTCAGACGGGTGACACTGTTAGAACGGTAAAAGATTTGAAAATGGGCGGAGACACATTGAAATCTGGAACGAAGGTAAAAAACATTCGCTTATTAGATGATCCCGTAGATGGCCATGATATTTCATGCAAGATCGATGGGTATGGATCTGTATATCTTAAGTGTTCAGTTGTTCGCAAAGATTCTTAAAATGATTTTATAATCCAGATGCAATCGTGCGAATATCAACTTCGCTCGATTCGCGTTCTGCGAGTTCTAACGCCGCTCCGGCATCAAGTCTTCCATTAGTATTGCACTTTCCAGCAAGAGTCACTTCTTTGCGTGCTGAATTTCTAATAATATTTTTAATCTTCATCATTGATAGTGTTGGAAATTTTGATTTGATGAGTGCCGCAACTCCCGTTACAAATGCAGTTGCCTGACTTGTTCCCGTGAGAAATCCAATGCGTCCATTACTAAGCGCTGATTTTATTCTGTGCCCAGGTGCTGATATATCTACTAATTTTGCACCATAATTTGAAGATTCGAGTGTACTCAAATTTTCATCGTGAGCTGTGACTGTAATGATATTGCTTAGGCCATAACTAGCAGGATAAAAACCTTGGCCTTTAGTATCAAGATTGGCACTTTTATTTCCTGCGGCCGCGATAACCATGATTCCTTTTTTCTCAGCTTCTTTTAAAACTGCAAGCTCAGCAGCTACGGCGCCTGGACCACCACCAGAGTAATTGATGATGTCGACGTTGTGATCGATAGCATATTTGAGCGCTTTAACCGTGGCCTTCACGCTTTCTTCACCAGAGGCTGTAGGATTGTAATATTTTAATGCCAGGATTTTTACGTTTGGATAAATGCTCTGGATAATTCCAGCGATGTGAGAACCATGTCCATGAGAATCAGTTGGAGTACGTTCTATTGTTGGTTTAGAAAAATCGACACCATAATTTGTTTCGCTGAGAGATCCTTCTTCTACAAAAATATTTTTTGCAATCATGGGATGTGTGTTGTCGATACCAGTATCTACAACGGCCACGACGACTTCTTTTTTCTGTTTAAATTTTTTCCACGCTGAAAGGAGATTGATATTGGCCGTATTATTAGGGTTAACTCCCCAATTAGAATTCGTCAGGATTTGCTCGTCAAACGCTAGTGTCGGCGTCGAATTCTCAGCAAATGCGCTGCTCGTGATGATAAGTGTGAGAAGGAGAAAATGTTTTAAACGCAGTGGTTTTTTCATGAACACCATTGTGTCATGTTTAAAGTCCAGGTAGGTGTTTTCAGGGGAAAATTACATGCTGTCTAAACTTTAGACAGTTCGCAAGACTAGGGAATTACTTCAGTTCTCAAGACAATATTTTGTTCCTCTTAAATTGAATTTGCTTAACGGGGGGTGAGATGATCGCAAACGAGGTCGCAGATGTAAACCTAGGAGGGATTATGCAGACATCAGAATCAACACAAGAATGGAATACAACCAGCGAAAATTTTTCAAATAAAGAAACTGAAATCAAAAGTTTTAATAAGTCAGATGAGACTCGCAATTTTCCTAATGGGAGATTGGAACTGATCCATGTTGGTGGTAGAGAAATCGGTCGCGCCACTCTTGAACCAGGTTGGCGGTGGTCAACTTCTGTTAAACCCATTGCTCAAACAGAAAGTTGTGAAGCACCCCATTTTCAATATCATGTATCGGGAGTTTTAAAAGTAAAAATGGATTCAGGTGAAGAGTACGAATTAAAAGCAGGAGATGTTTCCATGCTAAAACCTGGTCATGATGCCTGGGTGGTTGGAGAAGAGCCTGTTGTACTCGTTGATTTCCAGGGCATGCGCGATTTTGCGAAGAAGAGCATTCACTAATCTTTTTAGTTGCGGTGAAATTAAGCAGGGCGAGCTCTTTTTCTCATTGATACAATTGTTAAGGCGATAAATAAACAGATCGCTGATCGAATAAGAGATTCGTTATAAATACTAATATTGCTGGCAATTTTTCCTGCAAATATTTCACCGCAACCCAAGATTAAAATATTAAGCAGGCTTCTAATTCCAAACACGCTTGAAGTTATTTCAACTGGTGTCTTTTGTTGCCATTCAACCGTGTATGATTGAACAATTTTGGCATAGGATAAAAAGACTAAGAAAGTGAAAAGGACAACGCTCCATTCCTGGCGCGCAAAATAAAGCAAACCATAACTAAGCGAGAAGAATAGCCAAGTAAAATGATCATAATTTTCTTGTTTAATTTTACTAAAGATATAACCTGAAACAAAAAAGGAAAGTCCAAAAAGCGCTTGAAGCACAAAAGTTAAACTTGGTTCGATGGCAGAAATTCGGACAATTAAAATAGATATCCCGGAAATTAAAATGGAGAGAGATAAATCTTTAAAGATGAGAGTTTTATCGATGGAAAAATAATCTTTAAAACGATCTGTGATAGATTTTTTTGTATTTTGACTAAAGCTTATATCTGGAAGGTTAAATATAAGAATTCCACCTAATAAAAAACTTAAGGCATCAAAGGCCATTGTATACGTAAAGTCTACATTTTTAAAAAAGAGCAAACATAGAAACGCCGAAAACAATGAAGTACCTGATGTAATGGAGCTTAAGAATATAGACAAATTTTTTGTGTGTTGATGGTTTTTCGATAAGATTTTAATATATTTATTTCGGGCCGGTGATTGGATGGAAGTCAATACCGCTTTAAATCCAACAAACAATATGAATAAATATTTTGAATAAGGGAAGTCTGAACCCCAAAGAAGCATCAAACAGATAGATATACACATTGCTAAAAGTTCGACAGTTACAATAATTTTTTTGGGACTTATGCGATCGCCAATATCCCCGAAGACTAGTAATGAAAGCATTCCAAAAAGATGGCTTGCCCCCAAAAGAAGACCAACTTGGAGGTGAGACCATCCAATGGCCTTTGGAAAAAAAATCATACCTGCTATAAAGACATAGTTACCCAATTGAGAAATGAAGGTACCAGTATAAAATTTCCAAAGATGTTGCTGAGAAATCTGAGGTTGCATTTAATTCAACTCTATCTGATCAAATTTAAGAAATTGAATTCCTAAGGGATGGGGTGGGACTGTTTTTACAATTTTAGACCAAAATTCAACTCGATCCGTTCCAAAGAACAAAGGCATGACATTCAAATGGGTCATTATACTTTTCTGGATTTCATAAAAGCATGAATCGTTCTTGTTGTTTGATGAGCTACATATTTCCAGTAAACGATCAACTTCTTGGTCTTGAACTAAAAAGAAGTTATCGCGAATATCGCTCTTAAAATAACTTAAATTGGCCATGGCATCCGGGTAGTCCAGCCCTTTAGGCGAGATGATACCTTCAAAGTTCTTTTCTTTAATCAACTTTATGAAATTATCAACCTCAGTTTCAAAGAAATTTAATTTCAAATTAGGATGTACCCACTTTGTTTTGAAATAATCAATGATTGTTTCTTCCGACCATCCTTTCATATAATGAATAGTAAGATTTAATGGGCTTAGGTTTTTTTCATCAAAATTCAAGTCAAGTTTTGGTTTAATTGACTCTTTTATCGATCCGGCCAACATCGTAGGTACATATCCATGTGCTGGTTGAATGTTAGGGGATTTTAATTTTGCTATCAATTCGCTTGTATCAAAACTTAGGAAGAAGAATTTTCGCCAGTCGAGGTTAATCTTTTTTGGGTCTAATATAAAAAAATGTTCATGAGTTATTCCGCTCAATACTTGATGAAATTCAAGTTCTTTGAGTGTTTGAATGTTACTTGCATTTGAGTTGCTAAGTGAGACCATATCTACTTTTCCATTCAGACCCGACTGAACGATATCGGCGTTTTTGTCTAAAATAATTTTAATATGAGAAGCAGGTTTGGCTGAAGTAAACTTATTTTTATTCCATAACTCTAGAGAAATAATCCCTTCTTTAGGCACTGAAACTATTCGATATGGCCCGGAGAATGCCATTGGTTGAACTAAATCGAGTTGATCATTAAGTTTTAATATTGAAGTATCAGGTGTGGCCAATTGTTTTAACAAAATAGAATTCGGCCTAGAGAGTTTGATAATAAGTTTATTTGAATCCAAAGCGTGAATGGCCAGGTCATCTAGATTCCTTGATTTCAGAAATTTTTCAGCACCTTGAATATTTTGTAAATCTGCTGAGATTGAAGCCCCGATTTTAAAAATTCTCTTAAGTGATTTTTCAATATCAAAGGCGGTAATAGGACTTTGATCGCTAAATTTTTTATCGTTGAGTTGGAATCGATACTCAAGTTGATCATCAGAAATCTCCCAGCTTTTAGCAATGTCAGGAGTTACTGTTCCATCCGACTGATACTGCAGTAATGATGAGTAGATCTGGTTACACAGAATCATGGAGTAGATATCTTCCATGTGATGAGGGTCAACCTCGATATTCTCGAACTTGAAAATGATTTTCATAATTTGATTATTTTTGATTGAACAAGACCAAACGAAGAAGGTTAATAGAATAAGTAGTTAAATGTTTCACTTATCATTAATTCTATTTAAATATTCAGAAATAACCACAATGGAATTAGCAATTCTAATTGATCATTTAAGTCAGTCATAATATCAAAAAAAAGAAGTGTTAAGCCTCATTGGCAAGCTGCAAGAACAGGGAAAATGGCAGCATGCTTGCAATTATTTGTTAGACTACTCGATCAATTCACACGGAATAATTTATGGATGTGAAATGAATACAAAAAATAGCAAGCAAGATTTTCCAAAAATAAGTACGACTTCGTCATGGTTATGGATTTTTATAATTAGCTTTATTGTTCTTAGTTATATGACAAGAACATATGAAGAGCCAAAATCCTATGATGAATTTTTAAAACTTGTTCAGGAAGAAAAAATTACCGAAGTCCTTTTCGACAATGATCAAATTATTTCCAAGTTAAAAGATGCAGATAAAAGCATTATCACTTATAACGTTAATGACCCTACACTTATTCAATTGCTCAAGACGAAGGGGGTTAAATTTCGTGCGAATCCTCAAAGTACTTTTTCTAAAAATTTATTTTTTTGGCTTCTTCCAATCTTACTCCTTTATTTTTTTGTCAGGAATTCTTTTAAAATTCAAGGTGGAAACCCTCTATTATCTTTTAACAAATCCAAAGCAAAAATTTACGTAGAGAAAGATATTAAAACGACTTTTAACGATATTGCTGGCGTCGAAGAAGCCAAAGAAGAATTAGTTGAAGTAGTCAATTTTCTTAAAAATCCTTCGCATTATTCTAGACTAGGCGGTCATATACCCAAAGGGGTTTTGCTCGTTGGACCACCGGGTACAGGGAAAACATTGATGGCCAAAGCGGTGGCCGGAGAAGCCAATGTTCCTTTTTTTTCAATAAATGGTTCTGAGTTTGTTGAATTGTTTGTCGGAATGGGGGCGGCACGTGTTCGAGATCTTTTTCAGCAAGCGCGAGATCAATCTCCATGTATCATTTTTATTGATGAACTCGATGCCTTGGGAAAGGCACGTTCAATTTCAAACATAACTGGTGGACATGATGAAAAAGAACAAACGCTCAACCAATTGCTTGCGGAGTTAGATGGCTTTGATTCTACCTCTGGCGTTATTCTCTTGGCCGCAACGAATCGTCCTGAAGTTTTAGATCCAGCACTTTTACGTGCCGGAAGATTTGATCGCCAAGTCTTATTAGACAAACCAGACCAAAAAGGAAGAATTGAAATATTAAAAATCCATATTAAAAACATAAAACTTAAAGAAGGTATAAAACTAGAGGAAATAGCATCCATGACTCCTGGATTTTCAGGAGCGGATCTTGCCAATCTCATTAATGAAGCGGCACTCATTGCAACGAGAAGAAACGCTGATTATGTGGAGAGCAAAGATTTTTTAGTTGCTATCGAAAGAATTGTCGCCGGCCTCGAAAGAAGACAACGTGTAATGAATTCCGATGAAAAGAAAAGAATTGCCTTCCATGAAATGGGTCATGCCACTTCCTCACTGGGACTTCAATGCCAGGACAAAGTACAAAAAGTAAGTATAATTCCCCGTGGAGTGGGAGCTCTCGGTTACACGCTCCAACGTCCACTAGAAGATCGTTACATCATGACCAAAGATGAACTATGCAATAAGATTGCGACACTTTTAGGTGGTAGAGTTTCAGAGCAAGTTTTTTTTAATGATCTTTCTACGGCCGCTGGTGATGATCTTATTAAGGCCACAAATATTGCTCGAGCAATGGTTACTCAATATGGGATGGGCGAAACTTTAGGACTAGTAAGCGAGCAGGGGGCAGCACATAGATATTTACAAACAGACTATGTCGTTCCAAACCAAAGTGCCTGGAGTGATAAAACCGAAGAAAAAATAGATAGAGAAATCAAATCAATACTCAGTGCTTGTCACGCACTTTCAAAAAAAGTCATTGAAGAAAACGTCGATTTTATAAACATTTGTGTGAATGAATTAATGAATAAAGAAACTTTGGATTCGGCGGAAATTGAAGAACTCTGGAAAAAACACGGAAAATTTCTTAGTAAGGAAGAAAATGTAGATGGTGCCTCGTAGTTGACGATCTTCGAACTGAAATTCTAACTCATTGAAAAAAAGGGGAGGAAGATCCTCCCCCGGTGTCTAACCTAACCCTTAATAAGCATGTGAATTATTGCTAGTAATTTCACAATATTAAGAATCAGGATTAAGACATCTAAAGTCTTAAGCATCCTTGCCTCCAACATAAGCCTTCATTGGCTTGGCACTTAAGACTCGAGACAAATATCTTGATATTTTTTATGGAAATGTTAGGCTTAAGAAATCCTCGGTGTAACGGTTTGCTAGACCGTCGAGGACATCTAAAGTCTAAAAACCCTCTAACGTGAGGGTTTTTTTATTTGAATTGTTCTCAACAAATTGATTAATTTATTTCATTTTTGATTTTAATTACGAAGAAGAGTTACTTAAAGATTCAGTTTATTAATGTGATAAACAGCTTTATCTAGTACTTCTGTTTCACTAAAAATACCTTCAATTCTTATTAAAGGACATTTTAATTTTTTTATCCAAGCTTCATGACGAGGTTTGCTTCTCCCACTCAAAAATCCTTCATCGTATTGCTTGGCCCATTCAATAAATTTTGAATGACCTTCGTACATATCACCATCAACTTCAATTCTTTCACCGAACCTTTCTCGTTCGCGATTCTTTATTCTTTGAATCCTTTGCTGTTTTGGAACATACAGATAAATGGCGCAGGTAAATTCATCTTGAATGTCATCTCCCCAAGAGATTAAAGATCCGGAAATAACCCAGCTAGAATGAGTAGATAAAGCATTTTTAAGTAAAACTTTACGTGTTTCAATTGGGTGAGCTTCTTGAAAAGGAGGATTAGATTCTTTCCAATAGTAATCATCAGCATCTAAAAAAGGAATTTGATAATGTTGGGAAAGATGTTTTCCTAAAGTTGTCACACCTGAACCAGATGCCCCAAAAATATGAATTTTTATTTTTTTAATCACAGATAAATTTTAATGAAGTTTATATTGTACGTATAGATTGGTGCCTCGTAGAAGACGATCTTCGAACTGAGATAAAAAGCTATGATTTTAATAAACCATCTTTTTTATCACCAGCTAATCGTTGAACTTCTTTTGCATCACTTAAATTAAAAGCTCTAAGAAGTAGTCGATCTGTTTCTAGTGATGGGGTTGAATTATTCATGAAGTCGAGCCTGTTTTAGTAATTATAGTGCAATCAAGAATAGGATATTGAATCGATTAATAATTGCACTAACCTAGATTGTTTGTAGAAAAAATATCTTTCTTCGAAACTGGAATTTCATCTCCACATATTTTCCTCAATTCATAATTGGGATAAACGCCGTTCTTGATTAGAGTTACAAATTCATCTTTTTTTATGACTTGCTCTTTATTCAAATCATAAAAAATTCGATTTTTCCCATTCTTATTTTCATCAAGAACTATAACCATTCCGGAAATATCTTTTGTGAGTTTGCCCGCACCTTTATACACTCTCTTATCATTTTCAGGATAAATGATAAGTTCTCCATTTCTTAAAGCCTTCATCAACCTTTTGAACAAATCTTTTCTCGATTTTGTTTTTTTGCCATATTTTATACCGATGTTATTATTCCAAAGGTCCATGTTGGTTGAATTTTCAGAATTAGAAGAAGATATATTCTCACCAGGAAAATATTCATTTAGTCTGCCAAAGATTTCAGCCGCTTTCTCATTATATTCTTGAGTAAATACACCACAAGTATAAGCATGTCTTAAAGCATCTATATCATTATCATTAAATCCATCAGCAAATTCATTGAAAGTTCCATCTTGGTTTTTAGGTAACTTTCTTAAATGCTTGTCTATAAGTTTATAAACTTCTTTTTTAGCTTCTTCCTTGAGGGCCGGAGGCCAGAATTTCATGCGTTCTTCCTTGAGATATATATAAAGTATTATAACCATCCCGAACAAGAATCCCCAGTGTAAAATATCATACTGCAAAGGAAGCAAAAGAAATGAAGTTAGTAGTGAAGGAAGAAAAAGTAAGGTACCTAGAATTTTTCTGTTAAGAAAAAATTCTAGGCTTATGAGAAGGACACCTATGTTCCATACAGAAGACATAATAAGCCATTTTAAGAGTAGGAAAGTTGTAAATTTTAAATAGGCGAAATGATCTATTAATTCATAAAAATAGAATCCAACAAGAACGATATAGAGGATGCGAAGAAAATATTTCATTTCCTCGAACTCAATATCTTTCCGATTTATGATATTTTTCATGTAATTAGATTAATAAATAGAAGAAGTTTTGGAAATAAAAGAATTGGTGCCTCGGAGTTGACGATCTTCGAACTGAAATTGCTGTCTTTGAAAACGAGGAGTGAGGTTATTCTAGAATTTTAGAAAATAGATCATCAGTTATTTATAAAAAAGAATTTTGATCTTGAGGGCCTGACAGCAAAGGAACTGGAGCAGATTAGATGGGCATACAAAAATAAATTTCTCTTTCAGTGACTTTGGCAGTCCTTGCGGTTTCCACTGGCCAACTACCAATAGTATTGAAGGTCGTAAGGTTAGCTCAATTGCAACTTATAAAGGATTTACAGGCTTCAAAATGGGGAATTCCGATGTTGCCGCCGAGTAGATAAAAAACAAAGGCCCTGAGACTTTTTAGGATCTCTGGGCCTTTGGGAAATTATTAAATTCTTTGGTCATGCAAACAGAGTTTGTGATTCTTCTTAGAGAATTACACACTAGTACAATGAATAACTTCCACAGTTCAATGTAAAGAGTTGATCTATTCTCCCGGTATAGTGATCAGCAAAAACAGCTAAGAATTCTATGCCGTTTTTATCATAAAAACGAACCATACTTCCTTTTATAGCAGTTTTTTCTACACGCACAATCTTTAACTCTTCCGAATTTCGATCATAAAGTGTGATATCTCCTCCAATGAAATTAGGATGGTTAGTATAATAATTCTTAAAATCTATATTTAAGCCAACTTCGCACGCATTGAACTGTGAGTCTTTTTGTCCATTTTTTGTTGAGATAATATGTTTAAAGTTTTTCAAGTATGTAATCGTTGGTAATATTACTTCCCTAGAGCATTTAAGAAAAATATCCTTTTCGTTATTTATGTCCACATCTTTAACGCAATTATATTCAGAAGTTCCTCTTGAAATCTTTCTTTGGTCTAAAACTAAATAAACAGAAACTATATTTTCAAGATAC
>CAMLRB010000029.1 GCA_946482295.1 uncultured Bacteriovorax sp.
GGTACAAGGACGCCCAAGTTGGGGTACAATGATAGACGATTCAAAATTAGAACTTGCTCGTGGAGTTTGGTGGCAGCTTGGAGCTGCAACTCTTGCGATGTTTATTATTGTACTTTCATTTAACATTTTAGGCGACGCTCTTCGTGATGCGCTCGATCCAAAGTTAAAAGGGAAATAAGGAAGTTATGAGTACTAGCGAAAAAATTTTAGAAGTAAAAGATCTTGTCGTTGAATTTAGAACTGACCGTGGAACTATCAAAGCGGTTAATGGTGTTAATTTCGACGTTTATAAAGGAAAGACGATTGGTATCGTAGGTGAGTCTGGTTCAGGTAAATCTGTTTCAGCTCTAGCGATTATGGGTCTTATTCCAAATCCTCCAGGAAGAATTGCGAGCGGACAAATTAACTTTAACGGAAAAAGTTTAGTTAATATGCCTCCACACGAAATGAGAAAAATTCGCGGAAACAAAATCGCGATGATCTTTCAAGAGCCGATGACTTCACTTAATCCAGTTTTCACAATTGGAAATCAAATTGAAGAAGTTATCGAACTTCACCAACCGCAATTATCAAAAAAAGAAAGAGAAGCAAAAGCTATCGATATGCTTCGTCTCGTAGGTATTCCTTCACCAGATAAGCGTGTAAAAGAATACCCTCACCAGTTATCTGGGGGGATGAGACAACGTGTAATGATCGCGATCGCGCTTTCATGTGAACCAGATATTCTTATCGCCGATGAGCCGACAACTGCTCTAGACGTAACGATTCAAGCTCAGATCCTAGAGCTTATGAAAAAACTGCAAAAGGAATTGGGAATGGGGATCATCCTCATTACTCACGACCTTGGTGTTGTTGCTGAAACATGTGACACCGTTGCGGTTATGTACTGTGGTCAGATCGTAGAAACAGCTGACGTTAAAACACTATTTAATCACCCAAGACATCCGTATACGAAAGGTTTGATGGATTCAATTCCATCGTTCGACTCGACTACTGGTCACAAAAAAGATCGTCTTAAAACAATTGAAGGAATGGTTCCATCATTGTTCGATCTTCCACCTGGATGTAATTTCCAGGATCGTTGTATCAACGTAACGGAAAAGTGTCGTGGTGTTCAAGGGGAGCCAAGATTGATGGAAATGAATCCTAATCAACTTGCTGCATGTTTCAACCCTCTTAAACAATTCGAAGGAAAAGGACTATGAGCGAATATCTAATTGAAGTAAAAGATCTCTGTAAGACATTCCCGATCAAAGGCGGATTGTTAGGCAGAGAAGTGGGCGCGGTAAAGGCCGTGAACAACGTTAGTTTCAAAATCAAAAAAGGTGAGACACTTGGACTTGTAGGTGAATCAGGATGCGGTAAAACGACTCTTGGCCGCTCGATTCTAAGACTGATTGAACCAACTTCTGGCGAAATTATTTTCAACGGGAAAAATATCGTTAACAATTCTGCGAGCGAAATGCGTGCAATCAGAAGAAAGATGCAAATCATTTTTCAAGATCCGTATGCTTCTCTTAATCCAAGAATGACAATCGGAGACATCCTCTCTGAGCCAATGGACATTCATGAATTGCACACTGATAAAGAAGCACGTAAGAAGAGACTTCTTCAACTTCTTAATCAAGTTCAGTTACCAGCTGATGCATTAAACAAGTATCCTCACGAGTTCTCAGGTGGTCAGAGACAACGTATCTGTATCGCTCGCGCACTAGCTGTTGAACCAGAATTCATCGTCTGTGATGAGCCGGTTTCTGCTCTCGACGTTTCGGTACAAGCTCAGGTTGTAAATCTTCTTATGGATCTACAAAAAGAATTAGGACTTACTTATCTATTCATTGCTCACGATTTGAAAGTTGTTGAATACATCTCAAACCGTGTTGCTGTTATGTACTTAGGAAATATGGTTGAAGTTGCAGAGTCTGCTGAACTTTATGGACATGCAAAACATCCTTATACTAAAGCATTATTCTCGGCCATTCCTCAGCCGACAACTGATAAGCGCGCAGACAGAATTATTCTCGAGGGAGATATTCCAAGTCCAATGAATCCACCAACAGGATGTCATTTCAATCCAAGATGCTGGAATGCTTTAGATGTTTGTCGTAAAGAATTCCCTGCAGTGACAACGCATTCTCCGACTCATCAATATCGCTGTTACAATCCAAACAAATAAATCAAGTAAGCCTCACTCATTGTGAGGCTTTTTTTTATTCGCTCGCAAGAATCCATCAACATTTTCTATTTTTACCCGAAAAGTTCTATTGAGATGGCCCGTAAGGACATATGTGAAAATAGAAGAAGTAAATTTAGAAGACATTAAAAACGACATTCTCTCGCCTGGGCGAATCGTTTGGATTCAACGATCAGGTGCGGAAGTTGTCATTTCTGCCAAAGGAAGTTTTCTCAACCTCGAGATGATTGCGAAACTTCAAAAGGGCGGACATAAAGTTATCATTCAAAATGATGATGAGACCGCCATGCACGCAGAGTTTACAAGCGTCTATCGATCTTTTTCTGAAGGACTTCAGATTAAGCAGAAATTAAAACATCGCAATGAATTAGTAGGCATGCTACTCAAAAATTACATTAACTCAGATCGCACGCAAGACAATCTCAATCAACTTGCTTGGAAACTATTCTCTCAACTCTCAAGAGAAGAAGCTCGTACATATTTAAATCGAGACATTAATTTTTTCAAGAGAGGAATGAGTGTTGCGAGCTCATACGTATTTTGTGCTTTCCTTTTAGGGCACTACGATACGAAGTTTTTGAATAATCTTTACACGACGACCATGAGAAATCTCATGCAGCTAGGTAGTGAACAACTGATTAGTGTACTTAAAAATAAATTGGAATTGATTCGCCAGCGGCCACAATTAAGTGAAGATGATCATCAATTCATAAAAACAATTACTATTAACGAAAATTTTCAGCAACTTTTTATGTTAGAGAAATTTGATGGTTCTGGTGTTTTAGGTATAAAAACTGAAGATATGAATGACTTGGAACTTATTCTTAGTTCTTTGAATTATTACTTTCAATGGACAAAGGATTATGAAGGAAAAAACATTCTCGCAGAAATTTATGGCGGCCGATTTAAGATCAATGCCAAAGTTTTAAATTTAATAAAAACTAATTTAATGTCCTTTAAAACAGGGGCGGAGTACGTCGCTTAATTTGGAGTCCATTTGGCCAGTAGTCTGAAGAAAAAAATTATCATGTCGCCGGAGCTTTTAGAAGCTCCTGTGGGTGCTTTTTTCAAAGGCATGGGATGGGCAATTGTCCAAGAGACAGACGAAGAGAGTATTGTAAATTGTGATTTCATTTTAGATGATCATGTTCCAGAGTTTGTGAATTTTCCGCGTATCAAAACAGCAGCAAACATAGCTCTTCCACCAGATTTGGAAAAAAATGTTCGAGGAGTTTTTGATCAGTCGCTCCTTGATAATATTCATGTTCAGCGACTTTTGCATGATCAATTTAACAATGGTCCAGAATATGATTTTATTGAAAGGTATTCACAAAATCTCAGAAAAGTTTTCATTCTTAAAATTCATGAATATCTCAATATTGGATACTTCATTGATTCAATGGTCATCGAAGCTTACAAGGCGCAATTTGACTATGATCAAATCCGAGCGGTTTTAAATGAGCTTCTGTTAACTTCTCTAAAAGATGTTGAGTTCTCTGAAATCGATCTAAGATATATTGAAGTGAGCTATTCATTCAATGAAAATGCTTTTGCAGTTCAAGTGACATTCGACAAAAAAGATTTTAATCTTCAAGATGAGTTACTTAATCAACCTCAGAAAATCAATTTTTACAATGAACGATCTCAGTTTTTTGAAATCAATCATTTCTCAAAACGAAATCGACTAACGATTTCTGTGCTCTGGTTTCGAGATCAAAAGCTCAAGAATTTTCACTCCTATTTCTTCAACGAGATCACTACCAAGATTATTCAAGCAACTTCGCTTGAAGTGAAATCCGGTCTCGAAGAAAAAGAAGAAGTCATCTACAATCCTCGTGAAAACGCACAAGCGAAGAAATTAGGATTGGCCCGCAAGATTGCTTTATTCATTCGAAATTATCGTAAGAATGAAGAATCTCCAAAGTCGACAGATAAGTTGGAAATACTAGATGTTGAGTATTATATGACTCAATATCCACGACAAGAAGCCCTCTCAGAGATAGATAATGAGATAAAAGGTTTTATTCTGAAACTTCTTAAAGATGAAAATCTTTATGATGGTATTAGTGATTTTGTTAAAAAAATAGCTGAAAGTAATCTCAATAATCAAACAGATGAAATTAAGCGAATTCTCTCTGGGAAATCATTAAGTGATATTGAAGAAACGCTAATGATCCATGGTAAGAATGAAGATCTAGCGGGCGGATTCACACGTGTTAAGGGAGCCTCTGAGAATACTGATGATTTCAAACAAACTATTTCTGGAGTTACTCAAGATTTAACGAACGATCAAAAATGGGAAGTCCAGAAGTTAGAAATCTCCCAGAAAATTGAAGATGAAGTTTCACGTATAAAAGCGGATGGCAGGAATGTATTAAAAGAAGATATTATTCGAGTTGTTTCTAATCAATTGGATGCTTCCGAAGAAGACATCAGGCTAATCGTAGGTGAAATTGTTGTTGAAGCTGTCGCTAAGGAAGTAGTGAGAGCGGAAGTTGTACCACCGGAATTCTTCGAGAAACGAGAAGCAGAACTCATCAAAGAAAAAGCTAAGTGTGAAGCACAAATTGTTCGCATGAAAAAAGTCATGGAACAAATGAAAAATGAAATGCTTAGAATGCGAGATGAAAATTTGAAGCTTTCGAACTCTGAGTCACTCGCTGATAATCTTAAGTTGAAAAATGCTCTCGCTAAAACTATGACTGCGCTTAAGAATAAAGATAAAATGCTTGAAAAAATTCGCGCTGATTATGAAGCCGTTCTGAGTGCCACTCAAGAAAAAATTCATTTAACAGAAGAGCGCTTGCGTGATACTCGAGAAGAATTTGCGAAGAGTGTGGAAAATGCAAATGTGGAGAAAATCACTTTATTAGAAAAAGATAAGGAAGCATTGGCCGCTCAGCTTGAACTCGCGAACAAAAAAATTAATGTCATCAGCGACAATATGGATAATAAAGATCTCAAAGATAGCGACAGTATCCAAAAACGAGATAAAGAGATTTTAACTCTTAAAACAAGTATCTCGATGGCCCAAACACTTATCGAGCGATTTAAGAAAGAAAAAGCTGAACTTGAACTTCGACTTTCTCACGAAGCTGAACACTCACAACGCTTAAAAGATGAATACGAAAAGTTGAAAACAATGACTTTACCAGATCGTTCGGATTCAGAAGAAGAAATTCAAAACCTCATGCTTGAAAAACGCAAATTAGAAGAACAGAACAAAACACAAGCACGCGAACTTAAGAGTCTCGAGCAGAAGCTGAAGTTTGCGACTTCCAAAATGGAGACAGAACTTAAGCGCAAGACTGTTGCGGCCACTTCTAAAGGGAATGAAGCCTATATTAAACAGCTAGAAATCGCGGGCCAACGTATGAGTGAAGCAACCGCTGAAATCGCCGAAAAGAAGAAAGAGGCCTTCAAACTTAAACAAGAAAATTCTGTTCTTCTTAGTAAGGTGGCAGAATTGGAAAAAAAGCTCGCTCAAACTGACAAAAAAGCTGCTTAGAACGCATTTTTTTGCTTGTCTTTCTAAGCTTCATTCATTAAATTAGGACTCTCAAAAACGCCCTGCTGGTGAAATTGGCAGACACGCCAGACTTAGGATCTGGTGCGCAAGCGTGGGGGTTCAAGTCCCTCGCAGGGCACCACTTTTTCCCTTAACTTTAATCCATATTTAGTATTAGTTCCTCTCGCACAAGAGAGAAAACCTATTGGCAGCTAGCCGTTGAGGCCTTGTGATAGCAATTGTTTCCTTGGGAGTTCCAGCTAGAATCCATTTGACCGCAGTCGCAGCTCCAGAGAATAACTCGCTTATTCGCGCAGAATGTACCGTTAGAGCAAGTTTTCGCCTTGTGAAGCACTCGATGGTAGCAAGAATTTCCCTGATCCATCCAAGGGCCGCCTAGAGAGTCTGAAGGCGGAGGAGTGTTTTGCTGACATCCTCGGCAGAGCCACTCAACAGTATCCTGTCCATTGGGGAATGTTCCCTTTGAATCGCTTGTACAAGCAGATGTCGGAGTTTCTTCAACTGCAACTTCATTTGGTTTTAATTTTAAATAGCGGCGCATATCTTCGTAGCTATTATTGTGGCCCATGTTCGGTCGGATTATTCGTGATTTTTTTTTCGCTTGAATGCCGTTGTACCACTCTAAATTTGAAGCGAGGATCCATTTTCCAAAACCTTCAGTTTCTTCTTTGGCCCCGATGACGACATGGAGTTGAGTATTAGGAAATGAACTCTTTCCATTTTTTAAGATGGACGTGCGGTCATTAGAGAGATAGTTACAAACGTTTTTAGCAGCATCACCATAGTTCCAATAATTGATTAAACTAAAAACTGATTTCTGTTGTTCCGGATTGTTGATGTAAAAACTGGAAGCCGATTTTGGATCACAGGCATTGTTTAAGTCGGGGAGAAAAGGCCCCATTTGAAAAACAACTCGATCAAAATAGCGATCGATTCCATGATGAGACATTGCATAGGCGACAACAGTAGAGCCGTTACTACCACCCATATAGTTTAAGAATGAACCTTTTACTAATCCTTTTTCTAAAACTAATTCTAGTGCTGAAACAAACGCGAGTGAAGCTGATTTGTAACTTCCAAAATGAGCGAAGTATCCTCCCCATGAATTTGTGGAATTAGGAGGGTCAATGAATTCGATTTCGATCGTTCGAATGTGATCGATTTCATCAAGTTCATCAATAAATTTTTTTGAAGGAGGATCAAGACGAGATTCTCCCACGCCTGCTCCACCAACAGCGAGAAGGACTGTTCCCACTGAAGAGATGAGTGGACGATTCCATTTAATTGCTACTTTATATTCGAGATTTTCAGAGGTAGTGACTGAAGTGATGAGGCATTTCCATCCTTTCATCACTTCATGAGTGCAGTTTGGGGTGGAAACATCAGCTGAATTAGCGTTAGCTTCGTTTACATAAGAGGGAGCTATGCTTGTTGAACCAGTTATGGAGCTCATTTTCAGCGACGATTTGTCGCTTGTCTTTTTGATGGAGGATTTATTATCCGCCACACAGGACACGAGTACAAACATGGCCAGCAGTATGAAGATTGTTTTCATACCAAGCATGTCGGGTTAAACGACCAAAATCCTTAAATAAAAGAAACTTATTTTTGGATTATGGGTTCTTTTCAACTGGTAGCTGAGGCTCTTCGAGATCTTTAGGGGCCCATAGTTTTTTATAGGCTTTCCCTTTATATGTCTTAGAGATGATATCGAAGAGTGTGTCATCCTCTTTGATTTCCAGATTTTCACTATTTAATTTTTTAACAATATCTTTTTTCTCATCTTCAGAAAATCTTTCGCTTGCTACAGTTGAGTTTTGTCCTACGACTACAGGAGCAGGCGAGACCACAGGTTTCTTTTCTGCCACTTGAGACTTGAGTTCTTTCACCACAGGCTGAGGTACTGATTTGGCCAGAGGTAAACCTTCTTTCGACTGTAAAAATTTTCTAATCGCTTTTTCTGTTTCAGCTCTCTTTAAAGCACGCTTTTTAGACTGTTCAGTATAGCGTTTTTTAGCATTCTTCATGACTTCGGGCTGATTGGCATGCAGAAGGATTGAGATCTCACTATTTAGCTTATCTAAATCGAAATAAAGAGATTTGATTTCAGGAGAGTCACCTTTACCAACTGATTTGAGTTCCATGATCTGATTAAACAGACTGTAATATTTCTCAAACGCCGCTTTTTCTTTCGCACTAAAAACTGGTTTGTTGTTCGGTTTTTTTGTATCAAAAAATTTCTTGTCGTAAGTTAGTTTTACTGGCTTAGCACAAGACTTCGTTTCCACACATTTACATGTTGGATCGATTTTCATTCTTTTTCCTTCATAGACCAAGCAACCAGTATTAGCTTCTGCTACAAAATTCACAAGAAAAAGAAAAAGGGCCATATTGAGTTTCACTAATTATTCTCCTTAATAATGAGAGTGTGTCATCCTTATTGACACACACAAGTCTGAGAGTTACCTGAATCATTTTGAGCGACTTGGCCAATTTTCGAAGCATCACAAACTTGCTCGATTGGTCTTGATGGTCCAATTACAGCTCCTGACCAGTGACATCCCTTAGGGTATACCTCCGAAACTTGTCCTTCAGATCCAGAACCCGCTGCTGCACACGAAGTACCGTTTCCACCTTTTGCGTAACATTCAACTTTCTTCTGAATCACTTTATGATCTACTTTGGAGAAATATCCTTCTTGAGCTTTCTTCGCTAGTTCTACAGTAGAGAAAGTATTCAAGAAATCATAGAACGGACTAAGGTTAGGGTTTGCTTCTTTTGCAGTCTTATAGAACCCCTTGTACGCAGCCAATGTTTTATCAAGGTAACAAAGAGTTTTCGTAATCATCGTTTTCAGTTTTGCCTTGAGTTCATTCTTCTCTTCCATCTTTTTACCGGCTTCATCCATTCTTGATTGAGGTGTTTTTTGGGATTCAAGGACTGCAATTTGTTTCGGAGTAACTTGTTCATTAAAGTCTAGCGCAGCGAGAGCTATTGTCGTGATGTAGTCAGCGCCATTTTCCATGTTAGCAAAGATGTTTAATGTTTGAGTTACAGTTTCTGTTGCTTCTTCACCAAGTTTTCCCGTTGTGCTGTAAAATCCTACGTAATCATTTCCGATGTTTCCACCTCTGCTTGGAGTATGGCCTCTTTCTTCTGAAGCATCGGCTCCTCTTACAAGATTATACCAGAAAGTGTCTGTTCCACGATTTACTTCACCATCCGTAAAAGATCTTGCTCTCTCATGTGTTGTACCTGTAGTTTCACCAATGACTTTACCAAGGTCGACAAGGGTATAGTCGCTTGATCCAACTTTAAAGCTAACATCACCACCACCTGTTTCACCAGTGATCGTACCAGTTAGAAGTGACATAACAGCTAGAACTTCGATACCCATTTTGTTAACAAGGTAATCTACTAGTTTAGCAACTGCTTTATTTAATTTTTCTTTTGCAGCATCAACTTTTTTCTTCGCTGCTTCTAATGCTTTTTGAGCGGCTTCAATTGCAGCGGCTTTTGCACTCGCGCATGAACCATCATCATCTTCAGGGCATGTTGTAGCATTGGCAGCATCAAGTGCTTTTTGAGCAGCGGCCATTTCTTCTTTGGCTTTTGTTAATTCATCTTTTGCTTTTTGAATATCATCAACAGCTTTTTTGATGTCTCTATTAACCTGGGCCATTTTCGTTTTTTTATCTTGAATTTCAGCTTCTCTCTTCGCATTTTCGGCAGCTGCTTTATTCTGAACACCTTTATCTTCGATCAGTTGTTTTTCGATCGTATCCAATTCAGTCATCATATTAGTCAAACGATTCACGAGCTGATAAATGATACAAGCTTGGCCGTAGAGTTGAAATTCACCTTTTTCCTTAGCCGCTTCAAGTGAAGCATCATCATTACAACGTGTGGCCATCACTGTACTTTGATCGTTGTTGGCAACTTCGTTAGCAACGTGTTCCGCAGCACTATATAGTTCAACCTGATTATTCATGGCCACTGAATCTGATGAAGCAGGATCACCTACGGGTTTGATGAGTCCTGGGCTTTGAAGAATAGTAACCGGTGCAGACAATAATCCCATACGTGTAAGTCCGGCCGATAAGTTGATGGCATCAACTTCTTCAGTCGTCAATCCGCATGAGTCAGCTTGAGCCATTGCTACACTTTGAAAAGTTAGATTAAAGGAGATTGCGAGGATTAATAAGTATTTCATTGACGTACCACTCTGGTTAAAAAATATTTTTAAAACTTAGTTTTTATTTTTTAGCTTTTTTCATTGCAGCTTCTTTTCTACATTCTTTAGCAGCTTCAGCGTTTCCGATTCTGCTGCATTTATAAAGTTCTTGGACATGTGCTTTTTCTAGGCTTGAGAAAACTTCTTCGTTAGCTTCAACAACTTTATCTCTTTCCGCTTGATCAGCTGAATCACTCGAAAAGCCTGGTTCTTTAGCATATTGGTCTTTAATAGCTCCACTATCGAAATTTTGATTCTCAGGTGCTTTTTTTGGATCTTTCAAAAGTTCCTTAACTGCCTTACCACCAACTGACGTTCCCAACTTGTCCGTCGTCTGTGCAGCTTCTTCCACTGCATAAGAAGAGGCCTGGAATACTAGTAGAGATGAAAGTAATGCAATTTTGAATGTACTCATGTGCTCAATCCTTTTTGTGTTTCTTTATTTAAGCATAACTGAAATTTGATTTTTTTCAGGGGTAGTTTTTAAAGAGGCAAGAAAAGCATGTGTAATCACTCTTCTTTTGAAATTGAAGTCCTAGTAAGGAGCTGCCCAAAATAATGGTCAAATTGGAAAGTGAGGGGCTAAGTAACTGTCCCTTGAATTTTTATAACCAAGAAGGGACGGCAGTTATTTCCCAATCCAGCCCCGTTTGTAGACCCAGTAAAAAATGCCTAGGGAGATTAAGGCCATGCCTCCAAGAACATAGAAATAGCCATTATGCAATTCGAGTTCAGGCATATATTTGAAGTTCATCCCATAAACACCAGCTAAGAAGTTTAAAGGGAGAAAGAAGATGGAGAAAACGGTTAAGACTCGCATAACTTCATTGGTTTTAAAGCTTGCTTCATTAGTAGCATGCGAGAGAAGTGAAATGTGAAGATTAATAAGGCCATTAACATTTTCTAAAACGTCTTCGCTGTAAAACAAGTTCCTTTCTATGTTTTCATTCAGGCCTGCAAAGTCCCTCCAGATAAACTCCGGTCTCTTTTCCAATGAAGTTAAAATATTCAATGAAAATTTTAAGACTTTTCTGAATGCTGAAGCTCTTCGTTTCAAATAATAACCTTCGCGAAGGAGAGAGTGATTGCGCTTAGATTGAAATATTGAGGTTTCAAAATCGTCTACTCTTGCTTCGAGAGTGGAAAGATGCTCATCGAACGCTAGTAGGGCTGAACTCACAATGGTTTTAATGATTTCTTTCATTGTAAGAGTTTCGCTGTTCGAACGAACGCGCAACTCATTTAGATAGGGTTTATCCAAGCGATGAATAGTGACTAATAAATTGTCTTTAATAATAAGGGTAATTTTTGTCGTCAAGTCTTGGATGTTTACGGCCTGAGGATTTCCTGAAGCATCAATTGTTCGAAGATAAATAACTGTCGCCGTTCCAAGATCGTCGTACTTTGGAAGATGTTCAGGATCGAGAGCATTTACTAGAATCCGTTGAGGTATATCCAGCTCTTTAGAAAGTTCATTGAGGTCCGACCGTTGTGGTCCGACGAGATCAATCCATTTCAAAGGGCCCATTTGTACTGTATGTTTATTCATGATTTTTATTATCACCTAATTTTCTGAAAGCTAAAGATAAAATTGATTTTAAGGGTTTGACCAGAAGCATTTGCAACGAGATAATTTAATGATGAAAGAAAAAAATGTTTTAGTTCCAAAAGATCCAGCTGTACAAGAACTCATAGCTGAATTTCCCGATTCACCTCCTGAAGCCATTGAGAGTATGTTCAAATTTTTGAAAGTTGCAACGTATATGAATATCAAGCGTGAATCATTATTCATTGAATATGGATTAACCTTAGGTCGATTCAATCTCCTTTTGATTCTTAAGCAAGAAAAATCGAAATCATTATCTCCATCTGAACTCGCCAAGCGCACAAGCGTGAGTAGAGGCACGATGACTCAATTTTTAGATGCTCTTGAAAAAGATGGTTTCGCTGAACGAGTGGCCGATCCACATGACAAGAGATCGATGCTTGTCCAACTCACACCAAAAGCTGATGAAACGATCCATAGAATACTCCCTCACTATTTAAAACGAATGGAACAATTTATAAGTGTTCTTAATTCTGAAGAACAAAAATTATGGTTATCGATCAATGAAAAGATGGTTGCAGGTTTAAAAGAATTTGATGACTAATCTTTGTTCACTATTTGTCTTAAAAGAATCTTGAATATATCTTCACAAATCATTTCCAAGAGCTCGCTTTTTTTACATTCCAATTCGATTTGCAAGATCGGTATTTCTTCATCATTGTAAAAAAAGTAAGCAAAAAAACACCTTCTGTATAAAATCTAAACAACCAAAGTGTGCTATCGAGTGGATACTTTAATCCAGTTTGATACCAATTTTTTGGCATAGCTCATGCTCTTTACTCACTCAACAACACTTAACTTTGGAGACTGTATGAAAAAAATCGCATTAATCACAACCCTTCTCACCCTAACATCTGCTTCTTTTGCAGCTACCACAGGTACATTACAATTAAGAGGTGTCGTTCAACAAAGATTAAGTATCGCTGTGACAGCAGAATCGGGAGCGACAACCCTGGATCTTTCAGCTTCACCTACTGATTTAAAAGTTGCTACTCTTAACGAAAAAAACAACTCAAAGACAATAGGTTACAAAGTTAATATCAAGTCTGCAAAATTAGGAAATCTAGAAAGAGTAGGTGGAACAGAAACTCTACCATATACACTTAAGTATAACGGTTCAGCTGTTAACATCAGTACAGCTGCTGGATCAGATGTGGCTTCAGCTGCAACAGGATCAGTAGTGAACACAAATAAAGATGTTGCAATCTCTTATACTGGAGCGGCTGCAGAATCAATGGTTGAAGGTACATACGAGGATCTACTTACATTCACGATCTCTTCTAACTAATTTTTGGTAGCTCCGGGAGTTATGCCCTCACTTTCGGAGCTTATATCCGCTCAAGTTTGTCAGGTATTGTGCCGATAAACTTTCATGAAGAAGTTTCTCTTTTTAGCGATCACAATTTTTTCTCTACATAGTCACGGTGGTGAACAGGCCAGTTTGACACTGAGAGGGAGCGTTTTGAGCACTATTCAATCCAGTATGAATAGACTTTCGAACAAAGGAAAAAACGAGCAGTGGTTTATGAAAATTTCTTCGAATCAAGCATACTCTTACGACAAACATAAAATTGAAATTAAAGGTTTAGATCAAAATGGAATTATGTCTAATTTCGATCGTATCGCCACTGAAAATAAACTCATCAGACATGAGCTGTTAATTAATTTTGTCGCTGAAAATGCCAAACCGCTTAAGCCTATCTTTATTAACATTTCTGCCAATTAACATATCTTCTCGTCTAAAATTGGTTTAAAATAAAAGCGATTCATACAAGGTGGTTCAAGGAATGAAGCGCTTAATTTTTGCTTTCACAATACTCTTCTCAATAAATACGTTTGCTTTCAAGTTTTCACCAATGTCCGCTAGTTTGGATTTCAAGGGGGCAGGTAGCAATACGTTGTTCTATGTTGAGAACGATTCAAGTTCACCAATTGCTATTCAAATGTCATTTGCTAAAAGAGAAATGAATGAGATGGGTGAAGAAACAAACTCGGCCATTGGAAATGAACTTACACTTTATCCAAGTCAGCTTATCCTTCAGCCCAATGAAAAGAGATCAATAAAAGTTTCTTGGACTGGAAAACAATCTGATGACAAAGAACTTGCTTATCGATTAATTGCTGAACAGTTACCGTTAGACTTGCAGATAGATAAAAAGAAAAAATCAAATATTAAAATTCTTTTACGTTATGTAGCCGCCCTCTATGTCACTGATGAAAAGTTTTCTTCACAGTTAACTTTTAAGGAGATCATCACCAAAAATAACGATCTCATCTTTGTTGTAGAAAACTCAGGCAACAAACATCAGATCTTAGGAAATCTAGAACTGACATTTGCGGATAAAACTAAAAAAACTGAAATCGTATTGAAAGGTGAAGAGTTAAAGGGAATGATCGGAGAAAATGTTCTAGCAAATTCAAAACGTCAGTTTAAGTTTTCAAGAACAGGAAAACTTGAAAAGGTTTCTCCAGCTTCACAAGTGAAAATGACTTTTGATAAAGAATAAATTTGCCCTCACATTATTTGTCATCTTGTTAGGAGTTCAATACTCCTATGCTCGCTCTGTGAGTTCGGATGAACTTTTCAAGCAGGTCTTCGGAGCGAATCAAGAAGCTAAAGTAAGTAAAGTGGATTTCAGCTTTCGTTCGCATTTTATCGGCGAAGTGACTGCAAAATTGCAGGGAGATACACTCATTGATGTCAATGGTAAGGAGCTAAAGGAAGCGATTCTTCCTTTTATTCGTGAAGAAAAGATTTCGGTTTATAAACTTCAAGATACATTTCTCAATGTTCGAACAGTAGAGCTATCGACACCTATCAGATTCAAGTATTATCCCAATGAGTTGAGGGTAGATATTATTTTACCAGAAGATGATGTTGTCCCCCGCGATGCTAATATTTTTAGTGAATTGATTCCTTATTACGCCCGACAAGCGAAAGCTCCAGCACCTTTCAGCTTTGGACTCAATTACAAACTCGAGCAAACAATAATAACTAATTTACACGAAGAGGGTTCGACAAGCGCTCAAGTCGATGCTTTTTCAACCATAGGCAAGGTCGCTGTTGAAAATAGAATGAGCTACTCATCTAAACGCGAAATTGAGTGGCACCGACAATCGTCTCGACTTATTTACGAAAGACCAGAGAAATTACAAAGAATTGAAGCTGGTGATGTGACTTATCCGGTGATCGGATATCTTCATCCAATGGCCCTAGGAGGTCTTACTTTTCATAAAGATTATGCGCTAAATCCTTACCAGCTTTCTACTCCAACTTCATCTTTAGAATTTGCTATAGAGGTTCGTTCACTCGTTCGCACTTATCTTAATGGTTCACTGTTAAAGACTGAGTATATGAATCCTGGACGCTATTCTATTAAGGACATTCCACTTTATAATGGTCTTAATGAAATTCTCATCGAAACGGTTGATGAATTCGGAAATCGAAAATTTCAAAGATTTAGCGAATCCAGTTCTATTGATTTATTGCCAGAAGGAAAAACACGTTATTCGATGACTGTCGGATTTCCATCTTTCGATACTGATCAACGGAAACAATACGAGCAAGATGAAATTTTCACTTCAACATTTTATCAAAGAGCTTTTTCTAAAACGCTGACAAGCGGACTTTATGGACAAATAAATAAGAATCATTATCTAGCAGGAACAAATCTAATTCTAGCAACAAGCTTCGGTAGTTTTGCTTGGGATGCCGTTAGAAGTGAAACAAGATTTCGTGAAGGGTATTTAGGACAGATTTCTTTTCAATACAATAGAATCGGAAGTGACTGGTATAATACTCACAATTTTGCTTCGAAGATTGAGTATCGCACTCCTTGGTTCACAAATACTGGAGATAATACTTCTAATGCCTTTGACTGGACAGTATCTGCCTCCTACAGCGTGCCCTTTTTTCATCAGTACAACATTGGTTTGAACAGCAGTTTCCAAAGTCCATCTCGCGCTCAGTATGCACGACTAAATTATGGGATTAATCTTACTAATAAATTATGGAGCGATGGTTCACTTACCATTCAAGCTTCTCGCAACCGTGATGAATTTAAATCTTGGTCATCTCAATTTTTTGTATTTCTCAATATAACTTTTGGATCAACTCCTTCTTATGTTTCTGCTTATTATGATCATATTGCTAAAGTTAAACGATTGACGACTATTCAAGATACAGGAAATAGTGTCGGCGATGTTAAACTCACTTCAACTCTTGAAGATAGCATTTCTAGCAAGCAAGGTTCAGTTGATTTCCAATACAACACCGTTCTAGCTGACATTGGGGCCAAAGAAGAAATTGTTAAACAAAATAAAACAGATGCTGGCTCGAGAACAACATTGCGCTTAATGAGTGCATTTGCTTTTGTTAGAGATGGATCTAATTCTGCTTTTTCAATTAGCCGTCCGATTAGTAATGGGTTTGCGATTTTTAAACCTAATGCAGGTTGGGAAAAACAAAAATTCGGAGTTCAAACTTCTGATGGCGCAAATGATACTGAGACAGGCCTGTTTGGAGAAGCTGTAGTCTCTGGTCTAACTCCTCATCAATTCCGAAGAATTCAGTTGAGCCCGCTACAACTTGAGCCTGGTTATGTTCTTGGTCAAGAAACCTTTGTTGTTAATCCGCGACGTTCAAGTGGTCATCTCTTTATGGTCGGACAATCAGGTACTGCCGTCCTTAGCGGTCGATTGTTAGATGCACAGAAGAATCCACTGGTCTTGAAGATTGGTTATTGGATTGGCGAAAAAGGAAAAACTATTCCGTTTTTCACAGGACGAGATGGGAATTTCTTGATCGAAGGTGTTGAGGGGAGCGCTGGAGTTTTTGTCATTGAAGGTGACAAACGTTATGAATTGCCACTTCATATTGGTAGCGATAAAAAAGGAATTGTGGAGCTTGGTGAATTGACATTGCTTCCAGTTGAGAATTAATTATGAAAATATTTTTTAATCTCGTTTTATTCTTTATTGCTGATGCCGCCTATGCGGCCAATTGTTCCTATACGACAACTGTTCCTTCTATCACTTACAATGTGTCAGAAATAAATCCTACAGTACCCTCAACTCTCACCATTCAATCAACAGGATCAAACAATTCTGAATGTAGAAATTATTTTTTAGCATTCACTAAGGGCTGGGCCGGAAGTTACAACCGCCGGGCGACTAATATCCAAAATGGAGCTCTCATAAATTACAATATTTATAAGAATAATAATTCAACAGGCATCTTAAAAGAGCCTTCAGACATCACTTCTCCAAACGAAACTTTATTTGGGCCAATAAATAAATCTGATCCTCCAACAAATCAAACTTATTATTTCACTCTGGCAACTATCAACAACACCGCTCCACCGAGAACAGGAACGTATGTTGATGTCGTTGAAGTCCAAACGTATTCAGGTTTTTACAATTCTATTGTTGATTATGAAGGAACGACGAACCTTTATGTTTTTATTAATGTTCCCACAATGATTTCATTATCGATGATAGATTCTGGAGGAACATATGATTCTGCCCAAGTTTCTAAAACACTCGACTTCGGTGAACTCGAGCAGTCTGAAGAATTATCTTTTGATGTACGAATTGCGAGTAATGTTGGTTACAATTTAAAAGCTTCTTCCCAAAATAATGGAAAATTAGTTCGAGTTGGAGGCTCTGGAGTCAATTCGCAAATTAACTACAGTCTTTACGCCAACAATACTTTGAGAAATTTATCGACTTCCTCTTCAACTCCCGTATCAATTGGCACAGGGACTGGGGTTACGGCCGCTGGTGGAGCACTTATTCCCATACGAGTGGTAATTGGTGACCCTAATGACAAGGATCCAGGTGATTATTCTGACTATATAACCTTGTCCGTCATCAGCAATAATTAGACAATTTTCTATTAAATTAGCTAGAATGAATCGCTAGAGGGATTTATGTCTAAAAAAATTTGCTTAACGGGCGTCAAGCCAACAGGGATGATTCACTTAGGAAATTATATCGGAGCTATCAGGCCCTCGATTGAAATGTCCAATTCAGGTGAATACGATTCATATTACTTTATTGCTGATTATCATTCGCTAATTGGTGTTCATGATCCAAAACTTTTAAAAAATTATATTTATGGAGTCGCAGCTTCATGGATCGCCATGGGGCTTGATCCAAAAAAAGTCACACTCTATAAACAAAGTGATATTCCTGAAATCCTCGAGCTCAACTGGATTGTGAATTGTTTTACGAGCAAAGGTCTGATGAACAGAGCGCATGCTTATAAGGCCATGGTGCAAGCAAATGAAGAAGAGGGAAGAGATAGAGATGCTGGCGTGAACATGGGGCTTTTTTCTTACCCTATACTTATGGCCTGCGATATTATGATCTTGAATGCAGATGTCGTTCCAGTTGGTGCAGATCAACTTCAGCACATCGAAATCGCTCGAGACATTGCTCACTCATTTAACAGTGTCTATGTAAAAGATTATGAGAAGCTGAGACAGAAATCGCCTGATTCAAAATATAAAATCAAAGGATCACTCCTCAACCCACCTGAAGCCATCGTCGCTGAAGGAAACAAGTTACTTGTTGGTCTCGACGGAAGAAAGATGAGTAAGAGTTACAATAATCATATCCCACTTTTCTCTACTGAAAAAGAATTACAAAAACTCATCAATAGAATTACGACAGACTCGAGTGGGCCAACAGAGCCTAAAAATCCAGATGATTCTCTAATCTTCGATTTTTATCAAACATTTGCAACGAAAGAACAAACAGAAAATTTACGTGGGAGATATCTAAAAGGAATTGGTTGGGGAGAAGCGAAAGCAGATCTTTTAAACGTTCTCAATGACATGCTTAAAGGTCCACGTGAAATCTATACAGAGTTAATGGCCAATCCGAAAAAGATTGATCTGATTCTTGAAGAAGGGGCTTCGAAGGTAAGGCCGCAAGCTCAAGCATTGATTAAAAATTTAAAAACAACGATCGGAGTGCAATAAATGAAACTCACACTCGCAATCTTTATTCTTATTTCTCAGGTCGCTATAGCTCAAGAAGATATCGTGATAGGAGCTCCTCTTTCTATTGAAGACGATGGAACAAGAAAAATAGTCGTGCGAGGAGAAATTAAAGAAGAAATAAAAGAAGAAAGTAAAGTTGAAGCCGCCGAAGGAGCGATTGTTCCTGCGGAAGCCGTTATCAATCCGACTGATGGACAATTAAAGCTTGAACCAGTTATGAAGGCGAGCGAAGCTCCGCCTGTAAAACCGCCATCTGTAGAGTATACAACTGCCGAATCACCATCGTCTTTCGGAGCTCGTTACGTACAGTTTGGTTTTGGTTATCTCAACTCAAAGTGGGAAAAGGCTGACCCCAGCTTGGATAATGGCTCGCTCCTCACATCTCTAAGAGTAGCTGCAGATAAAACAAAAAATCTTCAGTTGGGTTTTTCGATGGAAGTGATGAGCGATACAAGCGACCAAACTGTTCCGGACAACATTCGCGTTCTCCAATATCGATTATTCGTTGATTACCATCGAGCTTTTTATAAAGAACGTTACCATTGGCTGGGAAGCTTAAGTCTCTCGGTGGGGGATTACAGCATTCGCAGGCTTACTCGAAATGCCGCAGGCGACGAAGTGAATACTAAGCTTCACGGAGGAACAATTTTCGGTCTTATTCCCGGAGTTGGCGTGCGCTTTTATTTAGTTGATCAAAGCAGCTTTGATGTTATGGTCGAATATCACCAATATTTTTCTAATCCCCAACGTAAAATCAGTGGACTGGCCTTTGCTCCGCGTTTCAGCTTCCAGTTCTAAAAGACTTCGGTCTTTTTTACACATAGGGCTAGTAAGTTCATCTTTTCTATCGTAGAAGGACTTAACAAATAATTGTTTCGTTCATCGTGAAGCTTTTTACTCTCGTTTTTCAAAGTTGCGGGTTTTATCAAAGCATTGTGATGATAGAAACCACATTCAACGGAGTATTAAGTGACATTTCAAGAATTGCCACTACGTGAGTCTTTGATCAAAGCGATCACAGAAAGAGGATACGTAGAACCGACAGAGATCCAAGCACAGGCCATCCCAGCACTGGCAACAACAGACACAGATTTCGTAGGACAAGCTCAAACAGGTACAGGTAAAACTGCTGCTTTCGTTTTGCCTCTTCTTAACAAAATCGATTCTTCTCAAAGAGACGTTCAGGCATTAATCCTAACGCCTACAAGAGAACTAGCTAACCAAATCAATGATGAGATCAAAAAATTCTCAACATACGAAAAAATTAAAACTCTTCCAGTTTACGGAGGAATTTCACTAGAAGGACAAATCAGAGGCCTTCGTAAAGATAAACCTCAAATTGTTGTTGGTACTCCAGGACGCGTTCTCGATCTAATCGAGCGTGGAGTTCTCATCCTCGACAATGCAAAGTTTGCTGTTTTAGATGAAGCTGATGAAATGCTCGATATGGGATTCATCGACGACGTTAAACACATTCTTTCTCAATTGGGTGAAACAAAAAAGACGTGGATGTTCTCGGCAACTATGCCAGCTCCAATTCTTTCACTTATCAAAACTTATTTAAAAGATCCTCTAGTTGTTAAAGTTAAAAAAACTACAACAACAAATGAATCAATTGAACAAAAACACTTCGTGGTTCGTCCGTCACAGATGAGCGAAGCGATTTGCCGTATTCTTGATTCACTCGACGATTACTACGGAATGATTTTCTGTCGTACAAAAATCGATGCAAAATCTCTTGCTGATGAATTGAATGCTCGTGGATATCCATCAGATTCAATGCACGGAGATATGTCACAACAACAACGTGACATCACAATGAGAAATTTCAAAGCTAAGAAAATTAAGATGCTCGTTTGTACAGACGTAGCTGCTCGTGGAATTGACGTTGATAACCTTACACACGTTATTAACTACGGTCTTCCACAAGACATCGAATCATATGTTCACCGTATCGGCCGTACAGGTCGCGCTGGTATGACAGGTGTTGCGATTACTCTTATCGAGCCAAGTGAGCGTTACAGACTTCGTATGGTTGAAAACAATACGAAAGCTCGTATTGTTCAAGCAACTCTTCCAACTCCAGCTGAACTAAAACAAGTTATGGTGAAAAAAGAATTGAAGAAATTCGACGCTATGATTGAAAACTTAGACAAACTTGAAATGGATGCAGTTTTCGCTGAGAAGTTTGCTGAAATGGAAAAAGCAGACCTTCTAAAAGTTATGTACAACCACTTGTTTAAATCTCAAATCTCTCGTTACGATCACGCTCCATCATTGGAAGTTCAAGATCAAAGGCGTCCAGACAACAGAGACTCTCGTGGAAATCGCGATCAAGGTTCTCAGTCGCAAGGACAAGGACAACAAGGTCGTCCAAATCCAAATGGCAACCTACGTTTCTTCGTAAACATTGGTAAAGATCACGGCTTAACTCTAAAAGCACTTTTGGGCTCAGTTGCTCAAATGGTTAATGTTGATGAACGCCTAATCAGAAATGTTGATATGAAAGAGACTTTCTCTTTCCTTGAAATGCCTGAAGCGTTCGGAAACAATCTACTAAAAGTTAATGGTCCAACGATCATCGATCGTCAGGTTCGTTTCGAGATAACTCGCGGAGCACCGATGGGTCGTTCAAGCTACGGTGGTGGTGACCGTGATCGTCGTCCAAGCTTCAGAAGCGGAAGCAACAGACGTGATGGAAACGGTGGCGGAAACTATGCAGGTGGCAATCGCTCAGAAGGCCGTGAAAGATCTTTCCGTTCTTAACTAATTTTCACTATAATGATCTAGCACTTTAACGAAGCGCTCCTTTTACAGGAGCGCTTTTTATTTCTGGATCATATATGGCGAAGACTCTCGTATTTACCGGTGGTGGAAGTGGCGGACATGTTATGCCGGCACTGACGATAATCAAAAAAATTAATGAACAACATCTTTACGACGTTCATTACATCGGTGGCATCGCCAGTATTGAACGCGATCTTGTTCGCGACTACAAACTTACATATCACCCGATTCATACTGGAAAACTTCGTCGCTATCTTTCAGTGGAAAATCTGAAAGATGCCTTTCGTATTATTTTAGGACTTTTTGATTCACTTAAAGTGCTAGGAAAATTCAATCGTCGCGAAACACTCGTTATTTCAACAGGGGGATTCGTTTCTGTTCCAGTTGTCATCGCGGCTTTCCTTCAAGGAAAAAAAGTTTTTATTCATGAGCAGACAAGTCGAGTAGGACTCGCTAATCGCATTTGCTCATTCTTTGCTGAAAAAGTTTTCATCAGTTTCGAAGAATCATTCAACTTCTTTGATCGCAGTAAAACTTTCTATTCGGGATATCCACTACGTGAAGATTGCTATACTCTCGACATCAATCCTGTCGTTATCAATGGTCGTTTGTTAAATAACAGCACAAAACCCATCCTTTTTGTCACTGGAGGTGGTAACGGCGCTCAACTTTTAAACAAACTTATTGAAAAAAACTTTTCGCTTCTCACTGAACGTTTTGTCATCGTCCATCAAGTTGGAAAAAGTTTTATCGATCAATACACAAAACTCACTCACCCAGACTACATCCCAGTCGCCTTCATCGGGCCTGAAATGATCGACCTCATGAAACTCGCGACCGTCACTGTTTCACGCTCCGGCGCCGGCACCGTCTGCGAACTCATCGCCGTTGGAAAAAAATCAATTTACATCCCTCTCAGAATTGCTCAAAAAAATGAGCAGTATCACAATGCTTTAGAAGCAAATAAGAAACTAGGTTCAATCGTTATTGAGGAAAAGAATTTAAATGATGAAACGTTTCTAAAGGCGATCCACGACATTGGACAACCAAACCCCATGAAGAAAGTTCAAACCCAAAACGGTCTTGATTTTCTTGTGAACGAGATTAAAACAGCATTAACCAATTCTTAAAATATAACCGCGGCTCTTAATCGTGCGGATATATTTCGAGAAAGGCATAAGTTTTTTTCTAAGGTTCGAAAGGTGGGTGTCGATGTTTTGGTTTTGTACGTGAATGTTCGGCCAAAGAAGGTTGGTGATGTATTCGCGTGAGAAAACTTTATTTGGATTTTTAGCAAGTAATTGGATGAGTTTGAATTCAATGGGAGTGAGCTGAATTTTTTCATTGTTCAGTTCGGCCATTTGCATTTCACAGTGAAGTTTGAATCCATCAAAAACAATTACGTCTTCTGATTGAGTACTGCTTTGTTTTAAGCTGATTTTATTTTTAATACGGGCCACGAGTTCTCTAAGTGATACTGGCTTTACGATAAAATCATCTGCTCCAAGGTTTAACCCTTTGATCACTGATTCTTCAGAAGGATCTCCTGATAAAAAGATAACTGGAACTTCTGGATGAGTAGTTTTGAATTTTTCGTATAACTCAAATCCATTAATGTTTGGCATATGAAGATCGAGAATGATTAAGTCTGTTGAGTTCTTCGAAAGAAAAGTGAGAAGCTCTATAGGATTCTGAATGAGTTCAAGATTGAATGTTGGCGAGAGAAGTTCATTGTAACTTTTTAAATTGTCTTTAACATCATCAACAATAGTTACGTGCATTTTCTTTTCCATAACCGACCATCTCTCCTGGGAAGTGTTCCGAATCTTCTATCTTGAGATACGTCTTATAGGATATTGTTTTTATTCGAGGGTGTAAACGGGAC